>CP053680.1:3412502-3716253 GCA_019623805.1 Gammaproteobacteria bacterium (ex Lamellibrachia satsuma) | reverse complement strand
AAGGTGCGGCCGTCAGTCTGATGCTGGGCGGACTGCTCTCCCTGTCATTTATGGGCTTTGCAGGGCTTGGAGGGCAATAGAAATGTTGCGGGACGTACTTATTGCAATAGTGTTGATTCCCACACTGCTGCTCTGTTGGTTGCTGGTGCAGTCCGTCAGCCGACGTTTTTCGAAGGCACACCCCGAGTTGGGGCCGGCACGTGAAGAGGGGGCCGGCTGTGGAAAGAGCTGCCTTTGCAGCGGTAGCAGTTGCCAACGCGAAGACAAGGACAACCGACCGAAGGGGAATAACCATGTGTGAATCATCCCATCAAGCCGATAACGGAGAGCAAACGGTGAGCGAACAAATCATCTGGTTCGAAAATCTCAACATGCAGCAGGTCAACCAAGTAGGCGGAAAAAATGCCTCACTGGGGGAGATGATCAGCACTCTTTCGGAGATGGGCGTCAGCGTACCCGGCGGTTTTGCCACCACGGCCCACGCCTTTCGTGAGTTCATCCGCCACAATCGGCTTGAAGAACGTATTGAGTCTCTACTGTCAAACCTCGACATCAATGACGTAGAGGCACTGGCGAAGACTGGACAATCCATCCGCCAGGCAATCATGGATGCTCCCCTGCCGACAGTGCTCGAAAACGCCGTCACCGCCGGTTATCAGAAGCTGGCGCGCAACAACGATGGCGATCCTGCAGTAGCAGTACGCTCATCCGCCACCGCAGAGGATCTGCCGGATGCATCCTTTGCGGGACAGCAGGAGACCTATCTCAATGTTACCGGCATCGATGAGGTACTCCTCGCCATCAGGCGTGTTTTTGCTTCCCTCTATAACGACCGTGCCATCGCCTATCGGGTACATCAGGGTTTTGATCATGATGAGATCGCCCTTTCCGCCGGCATTCAGCGCATGGTGCGCTCGGATATCGGCTCCGCCGGCGTAATGTTTACCCTGGATACCGAATCCGGTTTCGACGACGTGGTCTTTATCACCAGTGCCTAT
The DNA here is from genome assembly GCA_019623805.1 of Gammaproteobacteria bacterium (ex Lamellibrachia satsuma). Taxonomy (NCBI): domain Bacteria; kingdom Pseudomonadati; phylum Pseudomonadota; class Gammaproteobacteria; species Gammaproteobacteria bacterium (ex Lamellibrachia satsuma). The sequence goes on along the minus strand of CP053680.1, from coordinate 3,715,255 downwards.
GGCCTGGGCGAAACCGTCGTACAGGGCGCAGTCAATCCTGATGAGTTCTATCTTCACAAAGCCAACCTGAAAGCTCGACGCCCGGCCGTTTTGCGCCGTACCCTCGGCAGCAAGGCCCTGAAGATGATCTACGGTAAGGGGGATCAGGAAAACGTGGTCACGGTGGATGTGGCTACCGAGGCGCAACGCCGGTTTTCACTCACCGATGAACAGGTCGAGGCACTGGCGCGCCAGGCGCTGACCATTGAAGAACACTATGGCCGCCCGATGGATATCGAGTGGGGACTGGACGGTGAAGATGGTCAACTTTATATCCTTCAGGCAAGACCTGAGACGGTTGAGAGCCGCGTCGACCATGCCAAGGTGGAGCGCTTTAACTTGGAAGAACGTGGGGTGGTGCGGGTACAGGGTCGCGCCATAGGGCAGCGTGTCGGCTCCGGCTCCGTCAAAATCATTGCGGATGTCTCGGAGATGGCCCGCGTCGAAAAGGGCGATGTGCTGGTAACAGACATGACGGATCCCGACTGGGAACCAGTCATGAAACGGGCTTCTGCCATCGTCACCAATCGTGGTGGACGCACCTGTCACGCCGCCATCATCGCCCGGGAACTGGGTATCCCTGCGGTGGTCGGTTGTGGAAATGCCACCACCAAACTGAAAGATGGCGAGGCAGTGACCGTCTCCTGTGCTGAAGGGGACGACGGGTTGATCTATGAAGGCCTGCTGAGATATAGCGTGACCCAGGGGGATAAGGTCACCCTGCCCCCGCTCTCCACCAAGATTATGATGAATGTGGGCAATCCGGGGCGTGCTTTCGGTTTTAGCCGCATCCCCAACGCCGGCATCGGGCTTGCCAGAGTCGAATTCATCATCAACACCACTATCGGTGTCCACCCCCATGCACTGATGGAGTATGAGCAGCTGCCGGAGGCACTGCGAGAACGAATTGAAAAACAGATTGCCGGTTACCCCGGCCCGGTGGAGTTCTATGTGGAAAAACTGGTGGAGGGCATCGCCACCCTCGCCGCCGGTTTTACCGGGAAACCTGTCATCGTGCGCATGTCCGATTTCAAGTCCAATGAATATGCCAATCTGATTGGCGGTGAACGCTACGAGCCGAAAGAGGAGAACCCAATGCTCGGTTTTCGCGGCGCTTCCCGTTATATCTCGAAAAAGTTTCGCTCCTGCTTTGAACTGGAGTGCAAAGCACTCAAACGGGTGCGTGAAGAGATGGGTTTCGACAACGTCGAGATCATGATCCCATTCGTGCGCACGTTGGAAGAGGCGGCTGAAGTGATCCGCTTGCTGGAGGCTAATGGACTCAAACGGGGAGAGCATGGCCTGCGTGTCATCATGATGTGCGAACTGCCTTCGAACGCCATACTGGCAGAGGATTTTCTGGCCTATTTTGACGGTTTTTCCATCGGCTCCAACGACCTTACCCAGCTGACATTGGGATTGGACAGGGATTCAGGACTGGTGGCCCACAGCTTCGATGAACGTAACCCGGCGGTGAAGAAGATGCTCAGCATGGCAATCTCCGCTTGCCATAAGCAGGGCAAATATATCGGCATCTGTGGCCAGGGACCTTCCGACTACCCGGATCTGGCCCACTGGCTGATGGAACAGGATATCAGCAGTATCTCGCTAAACCCGGATACCGTAATAGACACCTGGAAAATGCTGGCGGAATCCAAGTAGTACCTGTCCTGAAGACCGCTTGGATGCAGGCCGGTTCAAGCGTAGCAGCGGAACCGGCAGCCTCAAGCCATCCATCGATTTATATACGCCTGATCCGCTACGCTTGATCAGACCTACATCCTGAATCGATCAGACTTTGAACTGCCTTACGTGTGCCTGCAGATCATCTGCCAGACGCGCGAGTTCATGGGTCGACTGGGTCAGGTCAGTCGCGATTTCCGAAGTATGTGACGCAACCTCATTGATACTGATAACATCCTGTTCCACACCGATCACGGTGTTGTGCTGTGACTCTGCTGAGTGCGCGATCTGGCGGTTAAGTTCGGAGATAGAGGCCACCTTGCTGGCAATCTGATCCAGGCTGGCGTCTGCCTGGTTAACCGGCTCCACGCTGGTCATCGTTTGCGTTCGGGCACACTCCATCACCGAGATAGCAGTTGCAGTGCCTTCCTGGAGCTGATCGATCATGGTCCGGATTTCACTGATGGAATCGTGGGTACGTGCGGCCAGGCCACGGACCTCATCCGCCACCACTGCAAATCCACGACCCTGTTCGCCCGCGCGAGCCGCTTCGATGGCCGCGTTCAAGGCCAGAAGATTTGTCTGTTCGGAGATTCCCCGAATAACATCGAGCACACTGTCAATAGCCTCGCTCTTCTCCCCAAGGCTATTGACCACACCAGTAGCATGTTCAACCTCACTGGCCACCTTCTCTATGATCATAACAGTTTCCTGCACCACGCTTCGTCCATGGGCAGACTCTCTATCGGCGTCACCTGCCTGCACGGCTGCCCGTGATGTATTGCCTGTCACCTCTTGAAAACTTGTCGCCAGTTCGTTGATAGCAGTTGCCACAGACTGAACTGCCCGTTGCTGCTGCTGAATCTCATCTCCGGTGCTGTCAGCCACACTGGCAATACTCCGGGTAGTGCCCACAAGTTGCTGAATCGAGGTCTGGAGACCAGACACCATGCCCCGTAACTTCTCCCTGAATGCATTAAATTCGTGGGCGAGGTCTGCAATCTCATCATTGCCCTTCACCTGCAAGCTGACAGTCAGATCCCCTTCTCCCTCAGCGATATTGTGTAGCTGCTCCCGTATCTCCCGCACCGACCCAGAAATGGTTTTTACTGTCAACCAAGAGACCACTCCCGCAACGCCCAGCCCTATCAGCAGTGATAGATAAAGTGTGCTCTCTCCCGCAATCACGAGGCTATCAAGCTCAACCAGTTCAATATCCACACTGGCGCGATTGTCCGTAGTCAGGTTTTCCACCTGGTGCATCAAAGTCTCCGCTATTCCTGCGTAGGTTTTGTGGGCAACGTGCATTTTCAGAAACCCATCCATCGCCGTCACGAGAGTATCTTTATGCTGCAGCAACAGAGCCTCAATCACCTGGTGATACGATTTGCCTGCATACAAACCATCGGTAACCGGTTTATCGATCGACCCACCCTCATTGATCACTTCCACTGCGTACGCGAGGTCTTCGTAGAGCACGTCCATGTTTGCGGATATGTTTTTGTCAGCCGGCTCATCCATAAACCGCCGGTAGAGATCAAGGCGGGAAAGAATGGCAAGCCGCGCCTCCCCTGCGGCATTAATGATTGCCCACGAGTCATTGTCGACACCGGCTTCCTCTTCCTGCACAGCAACTTCGTTACCAAATCCATCCTCCGCAGCCATTTCAATATCTTCCGCACTCTTGGTATTGAGATCCCTCTCCAGCATTCGCTGGCTCGATAGACGTTCCACGGCAACCAGGAAATTCTGGAAGGTGGCGGAATTTTCAGATAGCTCCGTCTCGCTTTCCTTGAATTTTCGATATGCGTCGAGTAGATCTTCACGTGCAGAAGAGAACTTCTGCAGATTGGCATCCACTTCCACAAGACTCGCCTGTTCGACCCTTCCACTCGACTTCATCCCCTGAAACGCCTGCGTGGTAAACTGCTCAGCCTCGGTGATTTCAACATCATGGTTTTCGCCTGTTGAACGCAAGACCAAGTCAACTGCGATCAGCTGCTTTTGGATGCCCCGCATACCCGCGTTGGCACTCTCCATCGAATCCCAGACCGGCCCTGTGATCTGGCTAAGTGACTGGGTGAGGCTGTTGATCACCCAAAATCCGACAAATCCACTGATGACCAATACCAAGCCGACCGACAGAAAGCCACCGCCAATTTTTGCCGCAATGCTCAAACGCCGCATTTTCCTCTCCACTTGGTAATAATATGCAACTGTATTCCTCAGGTATTTCGGCAGACGAGCCGAATCCTTAAATGGACAACTTATTACCTGGAAAGAAATACCGGGAAATACCGGGCCGGATAGCCCTTGAAAGCTTTGGCGTCGAATGTAACTATCCGTCGTGGATCGGCCTGTCGAAATGATGGCCTGAAAATGCACAACCATCCGGATAACGAGGATCAGTATGAGCAATAGTTTTGAAACCCCCCAGGACGCTGAAGACGCCTACTATGATGCCATCGATGAAATGGATCTGGAGGCCATGATGGCTGTTTGGGAGGAATCTGATGAAGTCCTCTGTCTGCTGCCCATGTCACCCGCACAAAGAGGGCTGGAGGCGATACGCAAAGTCTGGGAACCCATGTTGAGTGGGGATATGGTGCTTAATATGGAGATCAAGCATTTAAGTTGGATCGAAACAGATGATATTGCCATCCATCTGATCAAAGAGATTGTCAAAATTCCCGGTGCACCGGAAACTCAGCCGGTTTACGCCACCAATATCTACCGCCGTGGGGGGAATGGCTGGCGTATTCTAATGCACCAGAACAGCCCGACTCCACCGGCACAAGGAATCATTCCCAAAACCATGCAGCGGTAACGATATATTTCGCTGCCATGGAAAACCATAAACTCGTTCTCCCTGAACACCTCAACCACTATGGCTACCTGTTTGGCGGCAACCTCCTCAAGTGGGTGGACGAGTACGCCTGGATTGCCGCCAGTCTGGAGCATCCGGGTTGTAAATTCGTCACCATCAGCATGGAGAATCTGGCTTTTAAAAAGAGTATCAAATTGGGCACTATCCTCCGCTTCGATGTCAGAAGAACGGAGAGTGGCAACACCTCCGTCCAATATCAGGTGGATGTCTTCGCGGACAATCTGGAGACGGGAGCGGAGGCGTCCGTCTTCTCCACCAGCGTCACGTTCGTCTGCCTGAATGACGCGGGGGAGAAAACACCTGTTTCACAGCAATAGAGGGCTACGTCAACAACGGATCGCCCTGTCCGCAAGCTTGATCGGACCTACGGCAGATTAATAACATCAGCCCGCTTCCGATTCAGTTCCGTTGCCGGGCGGTGACGCCTTGAAAACAGGCAGATCCGGTCCCTGCTCCTCTTCCAACTCCACCTTTTCGATCTTTTGGAAGCGACGGCTGATCTTTTTTGCCGAGACATTCACATCGTTAACATCACGATTGGCCAAATCAATATGCACGGCAAGCTTGTCCATACGCTCCTGAAAACGGCCAAAATCCTTGGAAAGCGCCTGTAGATGCTGCTGGATAACATGCACCTGCTCACGGGTGGCGGCGTCCTTCAACACCGCCCTTGCAGTGGTCAGTATCGCCATCATGGTGGTGGGCGAAACCAACCAGACGCGTTTACGATAGGCGTCCTCCACCAAGTCGGGGAAGCGGGCATGGATCTCGGCAAACACAGCTTCGGCCGGGATGAACATCACTGCACCGTCTGAGGTCTCCCCTGCAATGATGTATTTACCGGCGATGTCATCGATATGTTTACGAATATCCTGACGAAACTGACGTTTTGCCTGATTGCGGTCGGCTTCTGACAGCGCAGCGTCCTGCATGCGTTGGTATGCCTCTAACGGGAACTTGGCATCGATCACCACATTGCCAGTGGGATCAGGCAGAAACAGCATACAATCTGCCCGCTTGCCGTTACCCAGGGTGTGTTGCAGTGAAAATCCGGACTCCGGCATCACATTGCGCACCAAGGCATTGAGCTGAACCTCACCGAAGGCACCGCGGGAACGTTTATCTGAAAGGACCTCCTGCAAACTGACCACATTGCTCGAAAGCTCGGTGATTTTTTTCTGCGCCTCGTCTATGCGTGTCAGGTGGATGAGCACCTTGGAGAAGGTCTCCGTCGTCTTCTCAAAACCTTCGTTGAGCCGTTTTTCAACCTGGCCACTGATCTCTTTCAAGCGCTGATCCGTGGTCTCCGTCAGCCCCTGAACGCGCTTGCCCAGATCGTCCGCATGCTGGATCAACGCCTCACCCACCTGCTTGCGCACCTCCGTCATGCCGGTGTGCAGCGCCTCCTGCTGCGTCTTCATTGTATCCAGCTGACGCTTATCGAATGCCTGGCGATGGCTAACCTGGGACTGAGAAAGCGCCTCTTTCAGTTCCACCAGTTTCTCATGTTGGGCCAAACGCCCCTCATGCAGGCTGCCAGCAACAGTGGTCTGCAACTGTTCAAACCGCTCCAGCAGTTCCACACGCAGGCGGCCAGTATCACCGGTCAGGGTCTGTTGCATCTCACCAAAACGGCGTTCAAGTCCCAAGTAGAGCTTATCGGAACGCTCCAACAAATGTTGTTGCAGCACATGCAGGGAACGTTGTTGGGCCAGGGCACTCTTGGCAATTCTCTCTGCCGAATTCTGGCCGACCTGGGAGAGTTCGCGCAGCAACACCCGCTCCAGTTCACGCAGGCGTTCATCGCTCTGCCGATGGCGACCCTCCTGCGTCTGCGCCAGGGCCAGTTGGTGTTCCAGGATTTTCCACAGCCAACGCAGCACCATGACCAGCATGAGCATCAACAGCAACGTTATAGCCAGGGCGGCCTGCTGCCATGGGGGAAGTAGTAACAGTGTCTCCATGACCCAGACTATACCGGATCAGGGAGCTCATAGGTTGAGCCTGCGCGGCAGTTCCGATCAACTACCGGTAACTTTCCTTTCGACAATATCGAGCAGGGAGATGATACGCTGGGAAAGAGGATCAACCTGACTGAGCAACTCTCCTGCCTCTGCTCCACTGCCCGCATTTTTCTTCTGCACGATCTGTTTGATCAATGCATGCATGTCGGCATGGGGTACCTCCAACTCGCGCATTTCAGGAATTGCACCATAGTTGGACAGGCCTTCCGAGTAGTACCATTTGCCAAGGATGCAGTCATGATGGGACACAGCCTCATTTTGGCTCATCGACGTTTGCCCATCCAGAAAACCCTGCAACCTTGCCTTCCAGGCCAGGTGAGCCGATTTGGCCGCTGCGAAATCAATAGTTGCCTCACCGGAAATTTTGAACTGGCTGACTGTCTGCTGTAGTCCTGAAGCCCGTTGCCCCAATTCACTGATGATAGAACTGGTCTGACGGGCATAGTCAGCAGTCTCATGGCTTGAGTCACTGATATGAACCACATTTTTACTGATCTCATCCGCCACTGAATGCTGCTGTTCAGCTCCAGTGGCAATCTGAGTATTCATAGCGCTGATCGTGGAGACCGCCTCAGCGATGGAGACCAAAGACAGCCTGGCCCGCTCCGCCTGCTCAAGATTCTGTTTCGCTGTCTGGGTGCCGGATTTCATCACGGAAGCCGCATCGCGTGCGCCCGCCTGAAGCCGTGTGATCATATTTTCGATCTCGACGGTGGACTCCTGGGTGCGCGTCGCCAGCCCTCTGACCTCATCCGCCACCACGGCAAAGCCGCGGCCCTGCTCTCCTGCCCTCGCTGCCTCAATAGCCGCATTCAGAGCAAGCAGGTTGGTCTGTTCAGCAATCGACTTGATCACATCGAGGATTTTGCTGATCTCAGCACTGTCATCCTCCACCTTGAGGATGGAATTGGCAGCCATTTCAACCTCTCCCGCAAGCCGCTTGATGGAGGAGGCGGTCTCCTCCACTATCTCACGGCCATGCCCTGCTTCACTATCCGCCGACTGTGCGGCCTCACGGGCAGTTTGCGCACTATCCGCCACCTCGCCGATGGAGATGGACATCTGATGCACAGCTGTTGCGACCTGTTGAGTGCGGCCTTCCTGCTCGATCACCTCGTTGCTGATCACAGCCGTGATCTCCGACGTCTCAGCCACGCCGCCAATCACCGCACTGGTGGAGTTTGCCGTCTCCCGAACCAGCCTCTGTATCTTGTCCACAAAGCGGTTGAAGCTGCTTGTCAGAAGACCGATCTCATCACTACCACCACACGCCATTCGCCGTGTCAGATCACCATCGCCACTGGCGATATCGTCCATCATACCAGCGGCATTGCGAAGTGGTACAGAGACCATGCGGCTGATGACAACTGCGATCAACAAACCGACTATCAGACCACTTACCAGCAGAAAAAGGACCAGACGATTGGTGCTTTCAGCCTCGGCCAAGAGATCATTACTGGTCTCATATATCGCAATTTTCTGACGCTCGACCAAGTCACTTACCTTGGCATCGATGGTTTTAAAGATCGGACTTATCTGGCTCTTGATCAACCACACATCGGTTCGCCAGCGGTCACTGCCATGGATCTCGACCATCTTTTTCTGGGCCTGATCAAAGGCTGTATAGTCAGTGGTAAACTGTTCAAGTGCCTCCTCCTCCTCAAAGGTGAGTGCTTCACCATAGGCTGAGACCTTGTCTATCTGCTCTCTCGCTCTTTCCATATAGAGCGCCAGGTTCTCCAGCTGCGCCTGGTTACGGAATGCCAGATACCCCCGGATACTGCCCATCACGGTGGACCAACTGTAACGAAGCTCGTTGACTGCGGTAAGCAGCGCCAATCTGGAACTGTCCTCTGCCCCCTCCGCCTCCTCTAATTCGGATTCGATCATCTGTGTCGCCAGTTGCAGCAGACTCCGATTCAGGGGATTCACATACTGATTTGCATGGGCGATACCGGGAAAGTTTTTCTCGTTATCCGCGGCGGAAGCCAACAGTTCTTTCTGCACACTGGCGGATTTTTCCAGTTCAACGGCTATCGACTCCACCAGCATCCTGGCATCGGGGTCGCCGGATATTGATGGTAGCGCCCTGAGGTTCTGAAGCGTCACGGTGACAGCGTTCATCTTCTGTTCGAATGAATTGAGATGTGTCTGCTCTTTGCTCAGCAGATAAAATCCCAGCACTCCGTAGGCATTATGCAACTGCGTCGCCAGTTCGGCAGAGAGCAGCGCCGTAGGCTGCCGCTCCTCGACCACATCAAAAACGGCATGCCTGACCTTCTGAAGGCTGAACAGGGTCAACCCCGAGGAAGCCACCAGCACCACCAGGACAACTGCAAACCCAATGAGTATTTTATGACTGATCCGCATGTTAGAAAGAAACTGTTTCATTTTCGTTCTTATAAATCTGCCGGGCAATGCTTGCCGTAATGAAAAAAACACTGCCACATCCGAATAACAGTAAGGGTTGGTGGGAATCTCTATATTTACTGCGTTCCCTTCCTTCTTCTCCAACTTATCGGCCCATTCGACAACTTCTTTAGTCAGACACACATAATCCCATGATTTTACTATGGGTTAGCCAGCCTATTTGATTGAAAAACAGCTACAATCACACTCCATTGACGAGTGATGGCGACACGTGGATTTGCAACCAGCGACCACTCTGATATACCTTTCCCCCCCTTTTCAACATCCAACTACCCAATGAGAATCCACCTGAAAACCCTCGGCTGCCGCCTCAACGAAGCGGAACTGGAAACCTGGAGACGCGACTTCGTCGGCTTGGGGCATCAGTTGACCGGCAATCCGGAACAGGCGGAGCTCTTGGTAGTGAACACCTGTGCAGTCACTGAAGAAGCCGTACGGAAATCACGCAAGCTACTCAACCGCGCCAATAGAGCCAATCCAAACGCCAGACTGGTAGTCAGCGGCTGTTATGCCTCTCTGGACCCTACCTCCACGGCCCAGGTGGAGGGTGTTGATCTGGTTATCGGCAACCAGGACAAGGAACGACTGGTAGAGATTGTCGGCCGGGAACTGGACCTGAACGTGATGCCGGAGAACGCCACCGAACCGGCGGCAACCGGGCTGCTGGCCAGAGGCCGCCAGCGAGCCTTCATCAAGGTACAGGATGGCTGCCGTTATCGCTGCACCTTCTGCATCGTGACTCAGGCCAGAGGAGAAGAGCGCAGTCGTCCGCAATTGGAGATTATCGATGAGATCAATCAACTGCATGATGACGGTATTCAGGAGGTAGTCCTGACAGGGGTCCATATCGGTGGCTATGGCAGCGACAGGGACTCCGATCTATCCAGCCTGATACGCCAAATACTGTCGGAAACCGATATTCCCCGCCTGCGCATCGGCTCGGTCGAACCCTGGGACCTGCCGGAAAGCTTCTGGGATCTGTTCACCGATCCCCGCTTGATGCCGCATCTGCATCTGCCACTGCAGAGCGGCTCCGACAGTGTATTGCGCCGCATGGCCCGCCGCTGCAAAACCGATGAGTATGCCCTGCTGTTGAAACTGGCCCGCAGTAAGGTAGAGGATCTCAACATTACCACCGATATCATCGTCGGTTTTCCCGGTGAAACCAACGAAGAGTGGCAGCAAACACTGGACTATGTGCAACGGATCGGCTTCGGTCACCTGCACATCTTCGCCTACTCGCCTCGCAGCGGCACCAAGGCGGCCCAACTCTCCGATCCGGTCAGCCGGGATGTCAAGCGCATCCGCAGCGATGCCCTGCATCAGCTAGGAGAAGTGATGAAACGGCAAACCCTGGAGACCTATATCGGACGCACCCTGCCGGTGCTGGTGGAGGGTAGTGGGGTAAACGGCTGGGGCGGATACACGCCCAACTACCTGCGGGTGGCTATCGATGCGCCTGCTGATACGCCGCTGGAAAATCAGATAATCGACATCCGCATCAATGGATTAGCGGACTCAGGGGATCGGCTGGCCGGTGAATGGAAACAGCCATAGGGTTCAGCGAAAGCTTAAATTTTAGTATTTATTCAGCATAGTCCGGGTTACTTTACAGCCCTTTGTCCGCCTCCATCTGCTGCTGCAAGTCCAGACTATTGACGAGATAAGCGATAGATATCCCCAGCTTTCGCGTCCAGCCTAGTTCTACCCGCCAAGGTTCTCCCTCCAACTGCCAGATATGGAGTGCAGCTGCGTCACCACGGCGTATTGCACCAATCTTTCCCGCAGTGTTGTGAACATAAGTGGGATATTGGCTCTGGTCCACTGATTTGCCGTATTTTTTCTGTAAACGACGTTTAATGTCTTTGAAAGTAACTTGGGTGGCCGGTTCATAAGTGCGCAGCACCTTGTAAATCGTCCCTTTGAACGCCATGACATAGATCTTGTCTCTATCTACAGAATAGATCACCCCGGATCGTTCACCCCTCTGCTGCGGCTCTCTCTGAACAGCCCGCTTTGTAAGCTGGTTATTCATGCTTCCGCCCAGACAGAAATCGCCGAATACCTCCCGGATACAGCCCTCTTCTGCGGATACTGCATAACCCGCCAATGGCAACAACAGAAGAGTGGGAAACAGTAGTTTCGAACGAATTGTTGATTTCCTCATTATCCCGCCTTATTCATGGTGACATCACGATCCGTCGACCTGACCTTGCACACAAGCGCTAGGTGCACAATGATTGAAGGAGAGCGCTGAAATTCATGATATCCCACGGTTATGAATAAAATCAGACTCGCGGCCTCTATAATATCTGCTAGTCTTCGGTCGGAGAAGATGCAATTAGCGGATCCGCGACACTTGATCCCCTCATTCACCCTTCGAACCTGCTGATTCTTGTAGGCCGGATCAAGCGTAGCGGATCCGGCAAACAATAACCAACGATTCAGAAACCACACGTTGTTTGAGAACAAAAGAATGCCGGATACTAAACCCACTCTACTGCTGGTCGACGATGAACCCGCAAACATTACGGTGCTCATGCACCTGCTGAAAAAAGATTATCGGCTGACTGCAGCCAGAAACGGACTGGAAGCGCTGGAACGAGTGAAAAGCCAGCCTATGCCAGACCTGGTTCTATTAGACATCATGATGCCCGGAATGGACGGATATGAAGTCTGTCAACGGCTCAAAACTGATGAGACGACCCGTGACATACCAGTGATCTTTATCACCGCAATGGGTGAAGAGAGTGATCAGACACGGGGGCTGGCGATGGGCGCCGTCGATTACATCACCAAACCTATATCCACTGCGATCGTCCTTGCAAGGGTAAAGACACACCTCACACTGAAACAGGCCAGGGAGGCACTGGCGAACCAAAACCAGATTCTGGAAGAACGGGTCAAGGCCCGGACCAAAGAACTCGCAATGGCAAAAGACACCACCATTCTTGCCATGGCTACCCTAGCGGAGACCCGTGACAATGAGACAGGCAACCATATTCGGCGCACTCAATACTATGTCAAGGCATTGGCCGAAGAGTTGAGAAAACAAGCCAGCTTTGCCCCTCTCCTGACGGATGACTATATCGAGCAGCTCTACAAATCGGCTCCACTGCACGATATCGGCAAAGTAGGCATCCGCGACAGCATCCTTCTGAAACCGGGGAAGCTGACTGAGGATGAGTTCGAAGAGATGAAGAACCACACCGTATATGGAAGAGACGCCATCATCGAGGCAGAGAAGCTGCAGGGAAACCCCGACTCATCCTTCCTCATGATTGCCCGTGAGATCGCCTACAGTCACCATGAAAAGTGGGATGGCAGCGGTTATCCGAACGGTCTCTCCGGCCAGGAAATTCCCTTTTCCGGACGACTGATGGCGGTCGCTGACGTGTATGACGCCCTGATCTCAAAAAGGGTATATAAACCCGCTTTTTCTCACGAAAAAGCCAGCGATATCATCCGCCAAGGCCGCAGCGGCCATTTTGATCCGGAAGTCGTGGATGCTTTCGAGCGTATCAACGATGAGTTCCATTCAATCGCCAGGAAATTTGCCGACTAGTCTCCCTCCAGATGTGACTCAAAAAAGGGCTGACGAAATATCATCAACCCTTTTTAGGGTTAGCCGTCACAGCTCCATGCGTTCCCGGCGGAGGTAGTTGCGCTACCTACTTTTCCTTGCTTTTGGAGCTTTTTTTGTCCTTTTTGCCTTTCTTGTCCTTCTTGTCCTTCTTGTCCTTCTTGTCCTTCTTGGCCTTCTTCTCTTTCTTATCTACTTTTTCTTTGGTCTTTTTACCCTTTTCTCTCTTTGCTGCCTTCTCTTTCTTTCCACTTTTCTTGCTCACCGATGACTCCGCTTTTTCGTGCTTGGCATCAGTCTTACCACTCTTTTTCGCCTTACCGGGTTTCGCCCGGCAGTAGCCTTTGACTTTTTTTCCACTTTTGGCTTGGTAGCCTTTCACCCAGGTACAGGAAGCGTTGCCCGAACAGCTCGATTGACTCATTCCCTTACAGTCGACGGCGGCATTGCCCAGCGGGTGGAACATGGCCAAACACAACAAAAGCCCAAGTATCAGAAGTTTTCTAAAATCCCCTTTTACATCAATCATCTCTATTCCTAATTTTGTTCAAATAACTCAACAGCGCGATAGGCAATTTGCCTGTCCATACATTGGATGGGAAACTAACAGGCTCGTCAATCCTGGTTACATTTGTTTACAATTCGATATTCCGGCAGCAACTCCAAAATGCTTTTAACACAGGACTGTTGTTGAAAAGATCAAATTTCTCACAGTAATTCTCTTTAAAAACAAGCACTAAAAAACATTTCCTGATTGTTGCGTTTTCTCAATGCGCCGGCAACTCTGCATATGGTCAAATATTACCAAGTCAGGCGGGGTGGATTCAGGCAGCAAGCCCCACCCATCCAGGCTTATCTCCTCCATCCTCCTTTGGTATATACCGCTTCAGGCTTTTTCTGAAGCGGTTTTTTTTTCGCCCACAATTTAGATAAAAACAACGATCTTGCTGGGGGCTGGTAAAGCGCCAAGCGTATGATACAAGGCAATTTCAGAAGCATGGTAGGTCCGAAAACTCTTGCTGGATATGGACTTGAAAGGGCGGCAGGGCGAACTGTGGGCTTTAAGGAAGATGGCTTTTGTTCTTCCTATACTTTGTACTCCAGAGGCTGTCGCTAATTTAGGGAAGGCCTGATCCTGATTCCCCTTTATTCTGATCCGGGTCATTGTTTTTCCATGCCTATTATTATACAAAAAGCAAGTGATTATTGGGCCAAAGGCTGCTTGTTACACGAAGTAATTATCGCAGTCTATTTACGCATACAACCCATGCCAATAACGTCTAACAAAACCATGGAGAGGATCATGCGCAGTAAATTTCAAATACCAACCATTCTTTCTCTGATAACAGCCTCACTTCTATTCTCGGGTATAGTTAATGCCAGCACCTCCTCATTGCCTGAGGAAACGCAGCCTATTCCCGCCGCTCTCCGCCTTAAGCTTCTTGAGTACAGTTTAGAAAACGTGACGGAAGACTATTGGGTGGATGCAAAGGAGATCTGTGCTGAAAATCCAACAAGTTCGTTGCACTCTTGCTTCACCCAGGATGGTATCCAGGTTAAATCCGATCATGGCAGCTTGCATCTAAGCCTCACGGCATGGGGGCGCGGGACGTCGCTGTCAGATGTTGAAAAAGTTGCACCGAGCATCGACAAAGCCAAAATAGAGTTTGCGCGTAAAGGCCTCATCGAGTGGTATTTGAATATACCCCAAGGTCTTGAGCAGGGTTTCACTATCACGGATGCACCCACTGGAGCCGGCAAACTTGTACTGAAACTCACCTCACAAACTAAGGCAGAGCAAAACCAGGGGGCCTTTAAATGGGGAAGCATTCAATACGGTGGTCTCTATGCCGTTGACTCAACCGGACGAGAACTCGCGACCAATTTCAGCGCCCGGGGTAACGAAATCAATATCGAAGTCGACGATAGTCATGCCGTCTACCCTGTGATCATTGATCCATTGATCGAGGAGGAAGTACTTGACGCTTCTGATGCAGAGGTGGGGCGAAGGTTTGCAAATGACGTAGCCATTTCAGATGATGGGAACACCGCTGTTGTTGGCGCTGAAATAGTAAATAATATATTTGGGGCTACGTATGTTGGGGCTGTCTATGTATTTGTCAAGAATTCAGGTATATGGACGGAACAAACAAAGCTTACGGTGGTAGGTTCATTTAGACTTGGCGCCTCAGTAGCCGTTTCCAGCGATGGCGATACTCTCCTTGCGGGCGCTTATATGGACGGTAGCGGTACGGATAGGCCGGGCGCTGCCTATGTGTTTACTCGGAATGGCGCCACCTGGACACAGCAACAAAAGCTCCTCGCCTCCGATGGCGCGAATAATGACCTGTTCGGTTTTTCAGTGGATCTTTCCTCAGATGGTAATACCGCTGTTATCGGTGCTTATGCTGCAAGTATCAGCTTCCTTGGGGCAAATGAAGGTGCCGCCTATGTGTTCAGACGGAATGGTGGCACATGGACAGAACAGCAAAAACTCACTGATGTAAATGGAGATCTTACCGATTTTTTTGGCTATTCAGTTGCACTTTCGGGGGATGGCAATACCGTTATCTCCAGTGCAATTTTTGATGAAGGCAATAGTTCCAGCGAGGGTACCGCTTTAATCTATGCATGGAACGGCAGCGCTTGGGTGCAACAAGCGCTGCTGGCTGCTTCAGATGCCGCTGCGAATGATTGGTTTGGCGACTCGACAGCACTTTCATTTGACGGGAATACCGCCCTGGTCGGCGCACCACTGGCTGACGTAGGAGGAAATGTTGATCAAGGCGCCGCCTATGTATATACAAGAAATAGCGATGTATGGACGGAACAACAGAAGCTGCCAGCCGTAACTGGCGCCAGTGCGGGTGATAGTTTTGGTGGTGCTGTAAATGGTACTCCAGGCAGGGCGGTGGCTTTGTCAGATGACGGTAATACTGCCCTTATCGGTGCTAATGGGTTTGGTGCAATCACCGAAGGTGCGGCCTTTATATTTCTAAGCAGTGGAGGAGTATGGGCGGAGGACCAGCAACTGACATCCAGTTCCGGGTGGGATTTTGCCCGTTTTGGTAATTCGGTCGCCCTTTCTGGCAACAGCACAAAGGCCACCATAGGCGCACCGTTTGATAATAACTCCCGAGGAAACGCCTATGTATTTGGGACAGACGCTCCCATCATTACAGTTGAGGATTCTGTCGCGCCCATCGATGACCAGCAGATTCCTTTTGGCGATGTTGCCGAGTTCTCGGCATTGGATAAAACCGTTACGGCCCGCAATGACGGCAGTTCGGATCTCACACTTGGTGCGATTGCTCAACCGGGCGCTTTAGACACTCCATTCAGCATTTCTGCCGACAACTGTTCCTCTCAGATCCTGACACCGTCTTCGAGCTGCACCCTCACGGTCAGATTCGAACCGCAATCAACAGGAGCATTCAGTGATACTTTCGATATTCCGTCCGATGACCCGAACAACAATTCGGTTACGCTCAGCCTGACCGGCACGGGTATTGGTATGCAGGTTCCGGATATAACGGTCACGGATTCCGTAGTACCCATCACCGACATGCAGATAGCATTTGGTAATGTCACTCAGGCAACTTCGTCGGATGAGACGGTCACCATCACCAATGACGGAAATGCCGATCTTACTATCGGGAATATTGCTACGTTAAATGGACTCGTGGCGCCTTTCAATATTCTGAATGATGCCTGTTCGGGAACAACCGTAGCGCCAACGGCAAGTTGCACACTAGCTGTCAGATTTGAACCGACTGCAATAGGTGCGTTCAATGACAGTTTCGACATTCCATCTGACGATGCAGATGAGGCATCCGTTACGATAAGTGTGGCTGGCACGGGGACAGCAGTACCGGTACCGGATATCACTGTTACCGATACCGTTGCTCCCGTAGACGATCTTCAAGTGCCGTTTGGTAATGTCACCGTGGCCAGTTCATCTGACCAGACAGTAACGTTGGCAAATGACGGGACTGCAGACCTCATTATCGGTCAGATCGCCCAGGCTAATATCCTGGCAGCACCATTTATCATCCTTAATGACACCTGTTCCGGGCAGACCTTGGTGGCGACAGCAAGTTGTGCATTGACTGTCAGATTTGCACCGACTGCTATTGGTGCATTCAATGACAGCTTTGACATCCCGTCTAACGATGCAGATGAAGCATCCGTTACACTAAGCCTGGCTGGCACGGGGACAGCGGCTCAGGTACTGGCGCCGGATATCACGGTTACCGATTCCGTTGCCCCCGCGGACGATCTTCAGGTGCCGTTTGGCAATGTCACCGAGGCCAGTTCATCCGACCGGACAGTCACTCTCACCAATGACGGTACCGCGGATCTCATTATCGGTCAGATAGCCCAGGCTAATACTCTGGCAGCGCCGTTTACTATCCTTAATGACAGCTGTTCAATGGTGACGCTGACCCCAACTTCAAACTGCATCTTCATGGTCAGGTTCGCACCCACCTCAGTGGCTGATTTCAATGATAGCCTCGATATCCCGTCCAATGATGCCGATGAAGACCCTGCCACCATTAATGTCAGTGGCTCAGGCGTGGCAGCGGACAGCACCACCGCTGATAGTAGTGATGATGACGGCATCTTCGGTATAGGTGCATTCGACCCACTGATGCTACTTGCCATGTTCATGCTGTCAATCATCAATCTGGCCCACAGGCGCTGGAGATCGTAAAAAAACCTGTAATCTAAAACTGAAATCTGGCGCGGCTGTTATGGCCGCGCCGCCTTGTGCGCGCCCGGCATGGGCATGATTTTATGAGGTGAAAGTCCTCTGTGAATATTCCAGAAAGGAGACGAAAAGTCACCTTTAAAAAGCATTAGTGTAGTGTCCTGAATAAAATATCCATTTATAATCCCCTATGTTCCGGTTTTATGGCAAGGGAAGGAAAAATGAATTCAGCAGTAGCTATTCATCTCACCACACAAGAACAGACAGCATTACAAAAAGAATGTTCGTTGACGCAAAAGCAATTGAAACGTGGTGTATTTACCTCAGTTGAAGATCTGGAAATGGCAATCAGACAGTTTATTGATCAACATAATCAAGCTCCAGAACCTTTTGTCTGGACAAAAAGCGTTGATCAGATACTGGAAAAAATTGGGCGAGCTAAGGTCGCATTACGAAATGTGTAATATATTTAGGACACTACACTAGCGGCCATACTGCATAACCCGATGCCGCAGCCGCTCGGAGAGATCTTCTTCCACCTGATCCCATCTAAATCGCCACTGCCAGTTTCCCTCGGTGGTTCCAGGGGTATTCATGCGATGATCCCGTCCCAGGCCCAATACATCCTGCATCGGTAAAATCGCCATATTGGCGCAGGATGACAAGGCACATCGAATCAGCGGCCATGGCATGATCTCCCGGGATCGTCCCAGATAATTGTCTACCTGCTCCCTTTCAGCATCATCCAGACTGTTATACCAGCCAAGACTGGTATCGTTGTCATGGGTGCCTGTATAGACCACTGAATCCCTTGTGTGTCTGAACGGAAGGTACGGGTTGTCAGCCCCCCCGGAGAAGGCAAACTGCAAAATCTTCATACCTGGCAAGCCGTGACTTTTTCTCAGAGCCTCTACCTCAGGTGTGATAATCCCCAGATCTTCTGCCACCAACTCCAGGTGCGGCAGATCTTCATATAATTTCTCGAACAGCTTTTCACCGGGGGCAGGAACCCATCTGCCGTTGATTGCCGTCTCCTCGGTTGCCGGGATCTCCCAATAGGCCTCAAAGCCACGAAAATGGTCAATACGGATCAGATCGCAAAGCGCAGATTGAGTCTCCATGCGTTCTAACCAGAACGAAAAACCATCCTCTTCCATCTGTTCCCAACGATAGAGCGGGTTTCCCCAACGCTGTCCGGTTTCGGAAAAATAGTCCGGCGGTACGCCAGCTACCACCCGGGGCTGCCCGTCTTCCAACAGATCAAACATCGCGCGATGAGACCAGACTTCCGCGCTGTCATGAGCGACGAAGATCGGCACATCACCGAACAGAAGGATGCCGCGCTCATTAGCGTAGGACTTCAGGCGAAACCACTGACGAAAAAAGAGAAACTGTTCGAAACGGGTATATTGAATCTGGTCGCACAGACGGGCTCTGGCTTCAGCCAACGCCTGTGGGTTTCGGTCCCGCAAAGGTGCCAGCCATTCCCACCAGCATCCACCTTGCTCCGAATGGAGTGCCTGGAACAGACAGTAGTCGTCCAGCCAATGGCCCTGCTCGGCACAGAAACGATCGAGTTCGGCTCTGTCTTCATGGGAAGCCCGATCTTTGAATCCCTCCCAGGCGAGGCTGAGGGCGAAGGCGCGTCCGTTGTCGGAGAAGCTACTTTCTTCCAGCGGCAACTCATCCAGCCAACCCTCCTCTATCACGGGCTCTAGGCTGATAAAACGAGGATTGCCCGCATGAACTGAACTGCTCTGATAGGGTGAGCCATCAGCCTGGGTCGGACCTACCGGCAGTATCTGCCAAACAGTCATCCCAGCCGCATGAAGAAAATCAACAAATCGATAGGCATGACTGCCAAGATTCCCAACCTTTCCTGGGCCTGGCAGTGAACTAATGTGCAACAATATCCCGGCCCGACGGCGGCCCAATACCCCGGACAGGCTTTCACCGCCATCGGTCTGGCTATAATCCATACTACTTAATCCTTATTAGGCGACTGCCGGAATTTGAAAATATGGGATCAGTCGTTTTTTTTCATCACGCCGCCAAGCGCAGGATCACCGCTACCCTTGGTAAACACCTCTCCAAGATAGGCGGGTTCATTGATGCCCAGTAGCTCATAGAGGTGGGAAAGTTGGCGACGAAAAAGACTCTCGAAATCACTCACAGTGCCACTGGGGTTGTAGTCACCAAACCACCAGAACCAATCTGACCCTTCACAGATAGCCAGTTGTCGCTCAAGTTCCTCCATCTGCTGCGCAGAAAAGTCACCATCAGCAACTGCCTGATCATAGGCTACTTTTGCATCCCCCAGCATATCCCATGCCCGGTTCTTGTCATGATCGCCGATCCAGGTCGAGAAGGTGCCATAGACCCAACTTCCGGCAACCAGTTTTGGAAGCCTTGGTGAGGGCTTCGCCTGCTGCGCAAGAGACTCGGAAAATGTGGTTAACTCAAAACGTGGATGGTTCGACAGCCGGTCATACATGGCGTTCAGAAAGTAACTGCCATTATGGGGGTAATACTCCCAGGCATTTTCCCCGTCCATGATGATGGAGACCACCGCATTGGGATTATCCCCACAGGCATTGGCAATATTCTCCAAATGGTTGATCAGGTCCCCAACTGCGTCATCGGCGTGCCAGTCACCATAGGTAAAACCGATCAGATCAGAGAGTCCGTCGTCCCGGAAAAACATGTTCAGACCGCCCTCCCGAACCCTGTAGGGAGTGTGGACCCAGTTTTCCGGCATATGATCACCTTCACTGCTGCCAGAGAGGCTGTTATGCAATACCTGCTGACCGGTTGCGGCCCAGAGAAAACCCTCCTCTTCCAGCAGCTTGAGCGTTACTTCACTCACCGCACCCTCCGAAGGCCAACATCCGGCAGGCGAGAAGCCAAAGTGTTTCTTAAACACGTCGACACCTTTGCGCACATGCCAGCGCGCCCTCGCCTCCCCGCCCGGATAGCTTTTCAGCTCGGGCATTTCCGCATAGGGCATCGCCTCTGTGGTTGACTCGATATCCATCAACAAGGGCACGATCGGGTGAGCATAGGGGGTGACGGAGAGTTCCACCTGCCCATTTTCAGCCAGTTTGCGATAACGGTCTGTTACCCGGGTCAACTCTTCACCGATCAACTCCACCAAGCGACGCCGGTCACTGATATCATAACCATACCCCTTACTCTGCAGTGAACGAATGCGAATATCGTTGAGTCGCACGCACTCACCCACCCAGGCCAGGTGATACCAGACAAGAAGATCCACCATGAAGTGATCGTTCAAATAGGGTATGAGCGTCTCCTCCTCCAACACTTTGGAGGCGAGATCAGCCAGTCGGGAATAGTGCTTGAAACGGTGGATCAAGCGACGCTCATTGGCACGCAGGCAGGCTGAAACCAGCTCCTTGCGGGAATCCTGGTCCACCGGAAGTCCCGGCCCGGCAAGCGCTGCCAGCAGTGGATCGCGGATCAATGTTCCACGTTCCAGCCAGGCCTTGATCTGACCCGCATAGTCGTCGATCTGCTCCAGTAGAACCGGGGCAAAATTCACCACCGCCTTCGACTTTGGATTGTGCTCCAGGTGGGCCGCCATATCCGCATAGTCTTTGATACCGTGCAGATAGACCCAAGGAAGATGGTAGTCACTATGCTCCGGCCCCTTGTAGTAAGGCTGATGCATATGCCAGCAGAAGACTACCTTCAACCGGTTCTTACT
Source organism: Gammaproteobacteria bacterium (ex Lamellibrachia satsuma) (assembly GCA_019623805.1). Taxonomy (NCBI): domain Bacteria; kingdom Pseudomonadati; phylum Pseudomonadota; class Gammaproteobacteria; species Gammaproteobacteria bacterium (ex Lamellibrachia satsuma). Next base: position 3,694,174 of record CP053680.1, on the reverse strand, counting down.
CTCACTCATGATTGATTTTTCTCGTTATCGTACGTGATGAATAACCTGCCCCAGCATCTCCGGTGTTACCAATACCACTCCACCATCAGATACCAGGAAACGTTCCGCATCGGCTACGGCATCTTCGCCAATGACAGTGCCCTCGGGAATCTCACAACCTCGATCAATGACTGCTTTGCGAATACTGCAGTTGCGCCCAATATTGACATCAGGCAGCACCACCGAATCCTCAACTGAACTGTAGGAGTTGACCCTGACGTTGGAAAACAGCAGGGAGTTTCTCACGGTCGCCCCGGAGATAACGCAACCGCCGGAGACCATCGAATCCACAGCCATGCCACGCCGCTCTTCATCATCAAAAACGAATTTAGCCGGCGGCAGCTGCTCCTGATAGGTCCAGATAGGCCAGCTCCGGTCATACAGGTTCAGCGGCGGAGTCACCCCGATCAGCTCCAGATTGGCTGACCAAAATGCATCGATAGTACCCACATCGCGCCAATAAGCCTGTTTCCCGCTCTCTACATCATTGAACGGGTAGGCCATGATACGGTACTTTTCGATGACTTTCGGGATAATATCCTTACCAAAGTCATGAGAAGAATCCGGTGTATCCGCATCCTTTATCAGTTGCTCAAAGAGGAACTTGGTATTGAATACATAAATACCCATGGAGGCCAAAGCCACATCGTCCCGCCCTGGCATGTGCTGGGGATTGTCAGGTTTCTCTGAAAACTCAAGGATTTGGTACTCATCATCGACGCTCATCACGCCGAACTCTTTAGCAGTTTCCAGGTCTACCTCGATACAACCCACCGTCATATCAGCACCCGACTCAACGTGTTCCGCCACCATGGTGCCATAGTCCATCTTGTAGATGTGATCACCTGCCAGGATCAACACATAATCCGGTGCGTGACTGCGCAAAATATCCAGATTTTGGTAGACCGCGTCAGCAGTCCCCTCATACCAACTGCTTTCGATGCGCTGCTGGGCTGGAAGCAGCTCCACGAACTCGCCAAATTCGCCCCGCAGAAATCCCCAACCGCGCTGGATGTGCAGAATCAGAGAGTGCGCCTTGTACTGAGTCAGCACACCAATACGGCGAATACCGGAATTAATACAATTCGACAGTGGAAAATCCACAATCCGAAATTTCCCCCCGAAAGGAACCGAAGGCTTGGAGCGCCATTGGGTCAAATCTTTCAGGCGTGAACCCCGTCCTCCCGCCAAAATGAGAGCCAGTGTGTTCCTCGTCAGGCGACTGACAAAACGTGGATTTTGGTCGGACATAAAACTACCCTCTGTGACCTTCTGCAGATAACAACAACAGCAACCGATAAAGCCCCGCATCGACGCTGCCTTATGGTACCATCATGTTCCCTCGACGCGTAGCCGTTACTGTCCGGAATGAAGTTGATGAAACAGTCTCACGCCCAGAATATCTCCGAATCCCTGCAACGAATCCTGGAAGCCAGGCACCATGATCCTTTTGAAGTCCTCGGCAGGCATGTCGAGGGGGATTCCACCGTCGTCAGGATATTTCAGCCACGGGCTCGCCGCGTCCGGCTAAGTGACTCTGAAACAGAATTGCAACGTATCGAGGGTACCGACCTTTTCGAAGGCCATTTCAATACAGCAAACTTACCGGATCGCATTGAAATCATTTGGGAGGATGAGTACGGCGTCGAACAACAACAATTCGACCCCTACTGCTTCCCGCCACAGTTACAGGACTTCGATGTCCACCTTTTCGGTGAAGGGCGACACCGCCACGCCTACCGTTTTCTTGGCGCTCATACTCATGAGGCCGAAGGGATTCCCGGCATCCTGTTTGCCGTTTGGGCACCCAATGCCGAGCGCATCTCCATCGTCGGCGACTTCAACCAATGGGATGGACGCGTATATCCAATGCGCGCACGTGGCGGTTCCGGTATTTGGGAGCTGTTTATTCCCGGGCTGGCTACCGGCGCCTTCTATAAATTCGAGGTTCGCACCCAGGATGGTGACATCTCGCTGCGTGCCGACCCCTATGGCAACCACTTCCAGATGCGCCCCGAGACCGCCGCCGTGGTAATGGCGGACACGGAGTATCAGTGGGAAGATGATGACTGGGTTGAAGCGCGTGAAAAACTCAACTGGCAACAGTCACCCATGTCAGTCTATGAAGTGCACCTCGGCTCCTGGCAGAAAGACATTGACGGTGGATTCCTTAACTACCGGAAACTGGCCCATCGGCTCTGCGACCATATCAAAGAGACTGGTTTCACCCATGTGGAACTGCTGCCGATTACCGAACACCCTTTTGACGGCTCCTGGGGCTATCAAACGACCGGCTACTTCGCCCCGACCAGCCGCTTCGGCACTCCGGACGATTTCCGCTATTTCATCGATCATCTGCACAAAAACAATATTGGCGTGATACTGGACTGGGTGCCCGCCCACTTTCCCCGCGACCGACATGCGCTGGCGCAATTCGATGGCTCGGCACTCTACGAACATGAAGACCCCCGCCGGGGTGAGCACCGGGACTGGGGCACTCTAATCTTCAACTTTGGTCGAAATGAAGTTCGTAACTTCTTGATTTCCAGCGCAATATACTGGATGGAAGAGTTCCACCTCGATGGTTTGAGGGTCGATGCCGTCGCCTCCATGCTCTACCTCGACTACTCACGTGAAGCCGGCGACTGGCTTCCCAACGAGCATGGCGGAAGAGAAAATCTTGAAGCTGTCGACTTCATGCGGGAACTCAACAGCACCACCCACGAACTCCACCCCGGCACCCTGATGATCGCCGAGGAGTCCACAGCCTGGCCCCAGGTTTCACGCCCCACCTGGTTGGGAGGCCTGGGTTTCAGCATGAAGTGGAACATGGGCTGGATGCACGACACGCTCTCCTATGTATCGAAAGATCCGGTCTACCGTCACTACCATCACGACCTGCTGACCTTTGGTCTGCTCTATGCTTTTACCGAGAACTTCGTCCTGCCCTTCTCCCACGACGAGGTTGTGCATGGCAAAGGCTCAATGATCAACAAGATGCCAGGGGACGAGTGGCAGAAATTCGCCGCCCTGCGACTGCTCTACACTTACATGTTCACCTATCCTGGCAAGAAGCTACTCTTCATGGGCAGCGAATTCGCTCAGGCAAGGGAGTGGAACGACGACGAGGCGCTGGACTGGTTCCTGCTCGATCACCCATTCCACAGCGGGATGAAGACACTCATTTCCGATCTGAACCATCTCTACCAGAAACAAACCTCTTTGCATCAGGTGGAGTTTGAAGAGGGGGGATTCGAATGGATCGACTGTAATGACAGTTCGCAGTCGGTGCTGAGTTATCTGCGCAAGAGCACCGACGGCAACGTCGCAGTCATCATACTCAACTTTACACCGATTCCCCGGGAAAATTACCGCATCGGCCTCAGCCGCGCAGGTAACTACCGCGAGGTGTTGAATTCCGACTCAGCGTTCTACGGCGGCAGCAATGTGGGGAATGGCGGAGTCATCAGCGCTGAAGACGTGAGTTGGATGGGACGGGACTACTCTGCATCTCTGACGCTGCCTCCGCTGGGTGCGGTGGTATTGCGGCTGGAGGTATAGGGTGTAGGCCCGACCAAGCGTAGCGGATCGGGACAACTGAAATGATATGCCCATGGGGTTGCCGGTTCCGCTGCGCTTGAACCGGCCTACGACCAAGTCTCTATTTGCGGTTGCGCATCCGATGCCGCCGAAAGTAGTCGATCAAACCGCGAGTGGAACTGTCGTGTACCGCATTCACTTCCTCATCCATCAACTCAGGCAGAATCACGTTCGCCAGTTGCTTGCCCAACTCCACGCCCCACTGGTCGAAGGAGTTCACCCGCCAGACTACGCCCTGCACAAAGATCTTGTGTTCGTAGAGCGCGATCAGTGAACCAAGACGCGACGGGGTAATCCTGTCCAACAGTAGCGTGTTGGTGGGACGGTTGCCGGGAAAGATCTTGTGGGGCAAAAGCTCGACAATTTGCTCAGCACTCATTCCGGCTGCCTCCATCTCCTCACGAGCCTCGGTACGGGTCTTCCCCTTCATCAACGCTTCGGTCTGGGCAAAAAAGTTGGCCAGCAACATCTCGTGATGCTCTCCAGCCTCGTTATGGCTGTTGATCGGAGCGATGAAATCGCAGGGAACCATCTGGGTGCCCTGGTGAATCAACTGATAGAAGGCGTGCTGGCCATCGGTCCCCGCAGTTCCCCAAACCACAGGCCCGGTGCTGTAAGTAACGGGTCTGCCGAAACGCGTCACCCGCTTGCCGTTGCTCTCCATGTCCGCCTGTTGTAGATAATCGGGCAGCAGGCGCAGATACTGGTCATACGGCAGGATGGCGCAGGTCTTTGCTTTGGTAAAGTTGACATACCAGACACCGAGCAACGCCAAGATTACCGGCATGTTTTCAGAGAGATCCGCATGCAGAAAATGCTCATCCATCTCATGTGCGCCATCGAGAAGTTCATTGAAGCCCTCCATACCGATGGCAATGGCAATCGGCAGGCCGATGGCAGACCAGAGCGAGTAACGCCCACCAACCCAATCCCAGAATTCGAACATATTGTCGGTATCGATACCGAACTCAGCCACCTTCTCTTCATTCGTGGAGATAGCAACAAAGTGGCGAGCCACTGCCGCTTCATCCTTCAGTGTCTCAAGCAACCAGCTACGCGCTGTCGTGGCGTTACTGAGTGTCTCCTGAGTGGTAAAGGTCTTGGAGGCGACAATAAAGAGGGTGCTCTCCGGGTCGATATGCTTGGTCGCCTCGACGATATGGGTACCATCTACGTTAGAGACGAAATGCACCCGCAGGTTGGAGCGCTGGTAGTGTTTCATCGCCTCGCAAACCATCTTTGGCCCCAGATTGGAACCACCGATACCAATATTGACCACATCGGTTATCTGCTTGCCGGTATACCCTTTCCACTCGCCGGAGCGCACTGATTCGGAGAACTGCGCCATCTTGTCCAGTACCGCGTTGACCTCCGGCATCACATCTTCGCCATCCGCCCATGTTGGGCGGTTGCTGCGATTACGCAGGGCCACATGCAGTACGGCACGATCCTCCGTGATATTCAACCTGTCTCCGGAAAACATCCGTCGGCGCCAGCCATCCAGATCGACCGACTCCGCCAGTTTGAGTAGCAGGTTCATGGTGGCTGGCGTGACCCGGTTCTTCGAGTAGTCAAGCAAGATGCCACAAGTTCGCAGCGACATCTGTTCCGATCGCTCAGGGTGATCATGAAAGAGATCTCGCATTTGAACAGGCGCCATCTCTTCCCAGTGCGCCTGCAGGGTTAACCACTCATCAGTGTGATTTATCTCGGTCATGATCGGAACTTCTATAGGTTTCTGAGAACAAGACTCACCCGCTCTCTTCCTTGGTAACAGATGTTAAGAAGAAGCGCGTCGAGGTTCAAGGCAAGAGGTCAATTATTTCCGATAAATCTATGCTCTATGCCGCTCTTTACTTTAGAATTGGGAATAGCTTTTAACAAGTCTTTGGACAATATCGACAATACACTCATCGACTTAGCCGGGAATCCGCCATTGAACATCCTTTTTGCCTCAAGTGAAGCCACCCCTTTGATCAAAACCGGGGGCTTGGCGGACGTCGCAGGTAGTCTGCCTGCGGCGTTACGAACATCTGGGCACGACTGTCGGCTTGTATTGCCTGCCTACCCTCAGGCAATGGAACATGCCGATGACCTGCAACAGGTGGCAGAACTCGACATTCCGGGGTTTCTGGGCAGGGTCCGCCTGTTAAGCGGACTCAGCGGCCCACACGGCGTTCCGCTCTATCTGGTCGATGCACCTTATTTCTTCGACCGTGAGGGTAACCCTTATCTCACACCCGAGGGTTATAACTGGGAAGATAATGCGAACCGCTTTGGGCTCTTCTGCAAAACAATCGTCGAGATCGGCCTCGATAACGCCGGACTCGACTGGAAGCCGGACCTGGTACACGCCAACGACTGGCAAACAGGTCTGGTACCCGCGCTGCTATCACGCCATAGCGATCGCCCGGCTACGGTTTTCACCATTCATAACCTCGCCTATCAAGGACTGTTCGACCTTGAAACCTTCGACCAGCTTCATCTGCCTGCGGAGCTCTGGTCCCCGGAAGGGCTGGAATTTCACAGTCAACTCTCTTTCATCAAAGGCGGCATCGCTTTTGCTGACCGCATCACCACCGTCAGCCCCACCTATGCCGAGGAGGTACAGACCCCGGCATTTGGCTACGGATTGGAGGGGCTGTTGCAACATCGCAGCCACAATTTCAGCGGTATTTTGAATGGCATCGACTACCATGAATGGGATCCTGCAAACGACCCCAATACGGTTTCCCCTTTTACCCCAGACAGTTTCGAAAAAAAGGCTGAAAACAAACTGGCTCTACAGCGGGAGTTCGGCCTGCCAGAGGATGAGCATATCCAGCTCTTTGGCTATATTGGCCGATTGGTCGAGCAGAAAGGGGTCGATCTGATCCTGCAGGTGCTGCCAGGGATCATGGATTCAGGGGCACAGGTGGCGCTGTTGGGTTCAGGCGACCCTGAGCTGGAACAGGCGCTAAAGAAAATCAGCAGCAAGTATCACAGCAGGGTCGGTGTATATATTGGCTATGACGAGGGGCTGGCTCATCGGATCGAGGCAGGATGCGACTGTTTCCTGATGCCTTCGCGTTTTGAACCCTGCGGCCTCAACCAGATCTACAGCCTACGCTACGGCACCATACCCATCGTCCGCCGTACCGGCGGGCTGGCCGACACAGTGGTCGATGTCAATCCGCACACTCTCGCGGACGGATCCGCCACTGGGTTCCTGTTCGACAATGCCGACGGGGCCGGGCTTTGGGGGGCTGTGGAGAGAGCCATCGACTTCTACCACCGCCCGGAGGTAGAGTGGTGCATACTCGCCACTACGGGAATGCGTCAGGATCTGAGCTGGGAGACCAGCGCGAAGCACTACCTGGATCTCTACCAGGATGCGATTACCTCACCTTTCACCCCATCTGTTTAGCATTCAAACAAAAAAGCCCCAGCCTGAGGCTGGGGCTTTTTTCGGGAACCGCTGAATCAGGCCGCCTGAACAGGTATGGAGTTTCCGGTTCTTTCCACCCTATTTTGCTCGTTCAGATAGACCAGGGTCGGTTTGAAACTGGCTATTTCGTCCTCATCAATTCCTGAGTAGGCACAGATGATCACTCTATCACCGGGTTCTGCCTTGTGTGCCGCCGCGCCATTCACGGAAATCACGCGCGAGCCAGCTTCTGCCCGAATGGCATAGGTGGTAAAACGTTCGCCGTTGGCAACATTGTAGATCTGGATCTGCTCGTACTCATGTATCCCGGCAAGTTCCAGCAACTCACTGTCAATGGCGCAGGAACCCTCATAACCCAACTCTGAGTGGGTTACACAGGCCCGATGTAATTTGCATTTAAGAACCGTCAACTGCATGAAAAGCAGACTCCATCACACGAAAGCCGCGTATTATCCGCGATCTTCACGCTTCCATCAATGGCAAGAAAGCCGTCAGATTATCGATTAGCCTCGCTTTCCCTAGATGAGCGGCGGCTAAAATCACCAGATTTCGGTCGCCCGCTTCGGGAAGGCCCAAGTCCGCAGCCCTGCGCAGGGTGAAATAGTCGGGCCGGAAACCTGCTGCCACAAGTCGCTTTTGCGCCTTGAACTCCAGCAAATCATAGTCTCTTTCACCTGACATCAGGGCTTCAGAGGTCAATTTCAAGGTCTCATACAGCGCTGGCGCCTGTGTCCGCTCCTGTGGTGTCAGATACCCATTGCGTGAACTGAGCGCCAAGCCGTCCTTCTCACGAACCGTTGGCACACCAATGACCTCCATGGGGAAACAGAGGTCGGTTGCCATCCGGCGGAGCACCATCAGCTGTTGAAAATCCTTCTCTCCAAACAGGGCCAGATCCGGCTGCACCATATTGAACAGCTTGCAGACCACAGTTGCCACGCCGACAAAATGGCCCGGACGACTGCTACCACAGAGGATATCTGACAAGCCAGGCACCTCCACCTGGGTCTGCTCAGTTTTTCCTGGTGGGTAGACCACCTCCACGGGAGGCGTAAAGAGCAGGTCGGCATCCACGCCTGAAAGTTTCTCCCGATCCGCCTCCAGAGTACGGGGATAGGAACCAAAATCCTCCCCCTCTCCAAACTGCATCGGATTCACGAAGATACTGACTACGCAGCGGTCAGCCTGTTCCCTGGCCCGCTTGACCAGTTCCAGATGGCCGACATGCAAATTACCCATCGTCGGCACAAAGGAAATACGTTCATTGCCACTCCGCCAGGCGGCCACCTGTCGGCGCAACGATTCGATAGTGGAAACAGTCTCCATGGTTTTCAGGAAAAACTCTCTTCAGGCCCCGGAAACTCACCTTGCCGGACGCCCTCGACAAAGGCCCACAAAGCTGCCTGGATGCTCTCTCTGCCCAGCAAAAAGTCTTTCACGAAGCGCGGAGGATTGGGATTCATGCCCAACAAGTCGTAGATAACCAAGACCTGTCCGTCACAACCTGCACCGGCACCGATCCCGATAACCGGCATAACGACAGCCCTGGCAATCTCTGTCGCCAGTACAGCTGGTATGCACTCGAGTACCAGCATCTGCACGCCGGCATCCTGCAAAGCGAAGGCATCCTGCATGATCCGCTCAGCACCCTCCTTTTCACGTCCCTGCACCCGGTAACCACCGATCTTAAACACAGATTGCGGCAGTAACCCAAGATGGCCACATACAGGAACACCGTGGGACGTCATCTGACGCACAGCTTCCAGCTGTGCACCGCCACCTTCCAGTTTAACCATCTGTGCTCCACCTTCTTTCATCAGGCGTCCGGCGGTCTCCATCGCCTGATCAGGAGTGCGATAGCTCATGAAAGGCATATCCGCCACCAGCAGCGCGCCCTGCCTGACCCGCGCAACATTTCGGGTGTGATAGACCATCTCATCGACAGTCACTGGCAGTGTGCTCTCCTGCCCCTGCACCACCATGCCCAATGAATCCCCCACCAGAAGAACCTCAGCACCAGCGTTTTCAATCAACCGGGTAAAACTGGCATCGTAGCTGGTGATACAGCTGATCTTACGACCAGCCTGTTTCATTTCCAGCAGATAATTGACTGTGATGTTGGCGGCAGACATGAATATCCTGTTGATAGTGCAATTTAAATTGTATGAGTGGCAAACCCGCCACGATTACTCAATAGACAGGCGAATCGAGGCAGGTCGCAGCGCTTTCTACTGTCTCTTCACAGCAAACCGCTGTAATTTAATCCCAAAGAGATAAAATAGCGGTTTAGCAAAACGGATCACTTGATTTTATCATGCCCTGCTGTGAACCGTTCAAAACAGCAGAGGTGCGGGATTGAGGTAACGTTTACCCGAATCGGCAGTGCAGATATGTTTCACCAGCAACTGGAAGTCAGCTTCACTCTCAACCGGGTTGATCTCCGCCGCATTGATGATCAGCAGCGGTGAGCGGTCATAATGGTAAAAAAAGTCGGTGTAGGCGTCACACAGACGCTGTAGGTAGGCGGGATCCATGCCTGCCTCTTCCGGTCTCGCCCGTTGACGGATGCGCCGCATCAGGATCTCGACCGGCGCCTGCAGATAGACCACCAGATCGGGCTTCGGTGCCGCCATGGCCAGCCGTTCATAGACCTGCTGGTAGAGCAGCAGTTCCTCATGTTCAAGATTGACTTCGGCGAAGAGGCGATCCTTCTCCAGCATAAAATCGGCAATCAAACGCTGCCGGAACATATCACCCTGCTGCAATTCGTTCCATTGACGACTGCGTTGAAATAGAAAAAAGAGCTGAGCGGGAAATGCAGATTGCCGGCGATCCCGGTAGAAACGACCCAAAAAAGGATTCTCTTCGGCACCCTCAAGCAGCGTTTCTCCGCCAAAGGTCTCAGCCAGACGTTGCACCAAGCTGGTCTTGCCCACGCCGACGGGACCCTCGACCACCAAAAAACCCGGCGGGGAAGATGATTCAGGCGACCTTTTCGATACCATCACCTGAAATCCGTTCAAGCAGTCCGGAAAGCGGCCCGAACCGCGGGATATCCAATCCTGGCGGTGCGATCTCCGCCAAAGGATAAAGTACAAATGCGCGCTCCCCCAAGCCGGTGTGCGGCACGATCAGATGCGTGGTTTTGATCTGCTGATCACCAAACAGCAGCAGATCCAAATCAAGCGTCCGTGGACCCCAGCGTTCGCCGCGCCGTATCCGCTGATGCAGCCGTTCCAAGCGCTGCAGCTCTTCCAGTAGCATCTCTGCGTTCAGGGAAGTCGTCACTGCGGCGACTGCATTGATGTAGTCCGGCTGATCCGACGGCCCCATCGGGGGAGTCCGGTAGAGTGAGGAGCGGGCAGTGCAGTGAGTCTCCGGCAGGTTGCCCAGTTCGTCCAGCGCCCGGCTCACCTGCTGTCGCGGAGATTCCAGATTACTGCCCAACCCAATGTACGCAACGATCTGCGAGCTTTCACTCATCCGATGGTTTTGCCTTCCTGGGCCGGCGGCGGCGACGGCGACCACTACGGCCCCGGCGTTCCTGTCCGGCCATCTGACCCTGCTCCTGAGGATTTCCTTTCTGGAAATCTGTCCACCACTCCGCCAACTCCATCTCCGCCTCTCCAGCCTGGGCACGCAGCAGCAGAAAGTCATAAGCAGCACGAAATTTTGGGTGGGTGATGAGGCGTTGAGGACGTTTACCGCCACGACTGAGGAATCTCGGCTGCATCTGCCAGATGTCCCGCATCGGGTAGCTGATACGCTTCGGAATCAGCACCCTCTGAGCCTGCTCGGCCAGGACATCCCTTCCCGCCTCCTGCAGCGCAGGTATCGGGGGCATGCCGTCTGCCTCATACGCTGCCGTGCGCAGACGTACCGGCTCCCACAGCAACACGGCGAAAAGAAAGGCTGGGGTTACCGGTTTTCCATCCCTGATCCTGCTGTCGGTGTTATCCAATCCCCGGTTAACGAAGGTAATGGGAAAGTCGTGATCCTCGTGGCTCAAGGCCTCTTCGGTCGCAGGAAAAAGGTGACCAAACATGTCGTAGTGGCGCAGCTTTTCAAAAGTCTCCAGGGCAGCACCGCCCAGGAATAGCTTCAATACCTCTTCAAATAACCGGGCAGCGGGCACATCATCCAGCAGGGAGACCATTGAACCCAGGGGCGTTTCGCAGGATGCGTCAATCTTGAATCCCAGCTTGCCGGCAAAACGAACCGCCCGCAACATGCGCACAGGATCCTCACGGTAACGCTGTTCCGGATCCCCCAACAGCCTCAGCACGCCGTTATTCAGATCCGTCAGGCCATCTGCATAGTCCACAACCGAGAAATCCCCGATGTTGTAGTAGAGGGCATTGATGGTGAAATCACGCCTTTGGGCATCTTCCTCAATGGTGCCATAGACGTTATCCCGCAGGATCATGCCGTTCTCGACTTTGCGCGAATCATCTGCGCTCCCATCCCCCATGCTGCGGAAGGTAGCGACCTCGATGATCTCCCGGCCAAAAAAGACGTGCGCCAGACGAAAACGCCGGCCTATGAGGCGACAATTGCGAAAGACCTCCTTTACCTGTTCAGGCAGAGCGTCAGTCGCCACATCAAAGTCTTTGGGTTCGCGCCCAAGCAGGAGGTCGCGCACGCCCCCCCCGACCAGATAGGCCTCAAAACCTGAATTTCTCAGCCGATAGAGCACCTTGACAGCATTTTCGCTGATATTTGCCCGGGAGATATTGTGATCCGGGCGGGGAACAATGACAGGATCGAAGATGACGTTATGTCCCGTAGGCGCTTGGTCAGCCACTGCTTTTCGCTTGAACAGCTTCTGCTGAAGCCACTTTACCGTTCGATTCAACTAATACAAACCACAATAGAGATAAAAAAATACCACCAAACCATTGAGCCTGGCCATGAGGTCAGTATAATAGCGCCTTTCCGAGCAAACTGCTCCCTTCGTCTAGTGGTTAGGACGCTGGCCTCTCACGCCGGTAACAGGGGTTCGAGTCCCCTAGGGAGTACCATTTCCTTTAAAAACCGCACCGGGTTGCCGATGCGGTTATTTTGTTCCTGATGTGTGCCCCCCAAGGCACTGGAGGAAACGCCCTACTCCTTCGAGGCCTTGCTGCCCGGCGTACAGGCCAGGCCACGCAGATATGCTGCAAAATCCTCCCCCAGTTCCGGGTGCTCAAGACCATATTCAACTGTGGCTTCCATATAACCCAGCTTACTGCCACAGTCGTATCGTTTGCCTTTGACCCGGTAGGCCCGAACCTTTTCAAACTTCAACAGTTCGGCTATCGCATCAGTCAATTGAATCTCGCCACCCTTGCCGGTGCCTGTCTGCTCCAACAAGTCGAAAATTCGCGGAGTTAGGATATAACGCCCGACCACAGCCATGTTTGACGGCGCATCTTTCGGATCGGGCTTTTCCACAATTGAGCTGATGATTGCGGTTTCACCGTCATCTTCGGTTACTTCGACAATACCGTATTTATTGGTTTCCTCGGGCGGCACCTCTTCCACAAGAATCACACTGCACTGGTACTTGTCATAAACATCAACCATCTGGGCCATGGCACCCCTGCCGCCATCACCCTTGATCAGGTCATCTGCCAGGATGACCGCAAAAGGCTCATCCCTTACAACAGGTTTGGCGCAGAGCACTGCATGGCCGAGTCCCTTTGCCTCTGCCTGCCGTAGATAGATACAGGAGACCTCCTCAGGAAGAACATTCTGCACAATCTGCAGGAGTTTCTCTTTGCCGGAAGTCTCCAGCTCCACCTCAAGTTCATACGCCTTGTCAAAGTGGTCAGGGATCGCCCGTTTTGCTCGGCCTATGATAAAAACGAGAGATTCAATGCCAGCTGCCTCAGCCTCCTCGGCGCCGTACTGAATCAACGGCTTGTCAACAATAGGCAACATCTCCTTGGGAGATGCCTTGGTGGCTGGTAGAAAACGGGTACCCAAGCCAGCGGCCGGAAAGACAGCTTTCAGAACTTTTTTATTCATCTTCTTCCCTTATCACTCTTCAATAACAATACAATTTCAGTGGCCGTATGTTTCCAAATGGATTCAAGCAAAACCTGGTTAATAGTTTATCCGGCTTGCGAGACAGACAAAATCTCATTATTTATCGCATGCAGCGCCTTCAACGGATCAGCCGCGGCCGTTATCGGACGTCCAACAACAAGATAACTTGATCCTGCATTGATCGCATCGGCAGGTGTCATCACACGGCGCTGATCATCAGCCGCCGCGTCCAACGGTCGAACACCGGGCGTAACCAGTAGAAAATCGTCCCCAGCCCTGCCTCGGATATCGGATGCTTCCCGGGGAGAGCAGACAACCCCATCCATCCCGGATGAGAGGGAGAGGTCCGCCAAGCGCAAGACATTTTCAGCTGGTTCACCATGATAACCAACTTCAGCAATATCCTCTTTTGACAGGCTAGTCAGAATTGTCACGGCCACCAAAAGTGGCCTTTCTGAGCGAGCTGCCAGCCTTTCCGCCGCCGCTTCCATCATGCGGCGCCCTCCCGACGCATGAATATTCATCATCCAAACACCGAGGTCTGCTGCAGCACTGCAGGCAGCCGCAACAGTATTTGGAATATCATGGAATTTAAGATCGAGAAAAATATCGAATCCCTTGCCACTCAGTTGTTCGACAAAAGAGGGACCCAAACGAGTGAACATCTCTTTGCCCACCTTAAGCCTGCACATACCAGGATCAAGTTTTTCGACCAGTTCCAGTGCAGAGGTTTCATCAGGAAAATCCAGGGCAACGATAACCCGAGAAGCATTGTCACTCATCTGTCCTACGGCCTCATAAAATTGATGTTGAATAAGCTACCAACCGCCTATTTTTCTCTGGGCCCACAGCCCAATCCGCGAATCGGTTTCATGCTACTCCAGTTGTTGCAGCTGGGACACTGCCAATGCAGGTTTTTTGCAGAAAATCCGCATTGTTCACACTGATACGAGGATTGGCGAGCCAGCATCAACGCGACCGCCTTGTTGAGTGTTTCCATGCTCTCTCGTGGGTTGCTGCCACTATTCTGCAAGTTTAGAGTGACCAGCCGGTCAAGTCCTTTAAGATCGGGAAGCGCTTTTAGGTGTTGCAGGACAAAATCAACAGCTGATGAAACATCCTCTTCGGCCGTAATAATATCTGTCAACGCCAGCATTACGGAAGTATCGCGATGCCTGCTATATAATTGTTTCAAATAATCCTTCAGTGCAGCTCTATCGCCAATCTTTCCATAACACTCGATCAAAGAAGGCACAATTTCAGTCAAATAGGCGGAATCCTGTACTTCCACCATTTTGTATATTTTGAGGGCTGCTCGGCAGTCATCCTTTGACTTCTCTATCTCCCCCAACAGAATAGTCGACCTAATGCATCCACTGTCTACCGACTGAGCCTTCTTCAGTATTGCTATGGCAGAAACAGTATTGCCTTTTTTTATCAGCAGCTGAGCTTGCTCGCAGTAAAAATGAGCAATTATTGGCTGAAGCGAGTGGCCGTCACTCGCTTGCAACTGCTGCGCCACCTCCAAACATCGATCCCACTCTTTTTCCTGCTGGTAAATCACCAGGAGATTGGAGAGCGCCTGTTCACTATGAAGTTTTATTTCAGTCAACTCTACGAAAAGATTTTCAGCCCTATCGAACAGCCCCGCTCGCATATAGTCCTGGCCAAGTTCCAGCAAAGCCTGGGCTCTCTGTTCTCTTGAAAGGGTGGGTCGTGCGATCAGGTTTTGGTGGATACGTATTGCCCGTTCCACCTCTCCCCGACGGCGAAACAGATTGCCCAATGCCAAATGCGTTTCTACCGTATCACTATCGACTTCCAGAAGCTTAACAAAGACATCAATAGCTTTGTCCGGCTGCTCATTCAGTAGAAAATTCAATCCTTTAAAATAGGCGGGAAAGACCTCCTGGCTACTGGTTTTATCCCGACTAGCCTCACTCCGTCGAGCAGCAAACCAACCTGAAGCAGCCGCAACCGGTAGAAGCAAGAGCAAAAGCTCAAGCATACCTATTGATCCTTAAGCGGGAGAGACCGAAGATTCTTTACCTCCTCATCTACCAGACGTGAACGTCTCCGCAAAATGGAGTTTTTTCGCTTCAGGCCTAACATGGTATTCAACCCTGACAGGATTCCAAGAAAAATACCTAAACCAAGCGTACCAATCAAGATTACTGAAAGCGGGAATTCACGACTGCCAAAATAATAGTTAAAAAGTACCGGCTCTGCATTGAGCACCGTGAAAGCTGCGCCCACCATCATCGCTAAGATGAAAAAAAGCAGTTTTAGAAAACGCACAAAAAACTCCCGTCTGCTCTACAAAGATAATATTACCTCAGCAGGCTTACACTATTATTTTATCCCGCAGTTTATCGTCGTTGTAAAACTCACATTACCGGTAAATTTTTTTGTTGCAACAAGTGTTACCGTTGGGACTTTTTGATGATATCCGCGACTAACCCATCCACACTTCGGATCATCACTACCCTTCAATATCTCCACAGATAGCCTATCGTCAAGCTGAAAATTAATTAACTCATCCAGACCATCAACATTTATTCCAAATAAGTTCCCGCTCAACTGTTTCACATCGCAGAACTCGGAAAAGTGAAAATAAAGTTTCGCTGTATGCCCGGATATAGTAAGAAGATCATCTTTAATCGTAAGGCAGTTATCATTGTTATTCAATTTCAGATTACGCCTATGAGTCACCGGATCAGGAAGTCTTGTATAACCGTCGTGACTGGCGACTGCCAGTGTCATATCGTCCAGGGTTTCCCAGGATTCTAGGGTGGTATTTGCCCGTTTACCCCACATGAACGGGCCAAGCATCTCTGATTGATCAAGCCCGTCAATACTCACTGTGTTGTGTGCACTTGTCGTTCTGAAGTATTTTCTCCACTCAGGGTATGTAAAGTAGTCATACGTTCCTGGGTCGACAAGAATATCCTTTCTCCCAACTCTGAGTGAGAAACTTAGTGCATCGGCATGCCCATGCGCTGCAATAGCCCCATATCCAAGCTCCGCACAATCCAGAAGAACACTGACACAATTCGATTTTCCTACGCTTCCAGTCTGCAATAGATAATACCCTGAGTCGATAAAAGCACATGAAGCGAGTCTATCGCTTGTATCACTAATTTCGATAGCATCAAATTGCTGCCAGGCATTATTACCGAACAACCAATATCCAGTCTCAGAAAAACGATTTACATTAGACTTCATCCCTGCATCATTAAAGAGTAAAGCACCAACCGATAGAATAGCGTCAATATCCTCAGGTTCAGAACCAAGATCAAGCACATAGCCATCATCTCTGTCCCCAAACATCGGGAGAGATTCACCACCTAGAGAAAGCGCCATAACACTTTCAACCATCGCCTTGATCTGCTGCCAATATGAGGCTGGAAAATCATCATTAGTCCAGCGTCCAACAAGCCCTGAAAAAATATAAAATTGCAAAACAAAAAACTGATAACCGAGAGCATGCTCTCTATTGAGTCCATCAGGGTATGTCTGTGACTGAATCTCCTCTATCAGAATATTTTTTGATTCAACACGCCATCTCTTTGCAGCGTCCATATCGGTAAAATAGCTAGAAGCGATATAGACACCTGCTGCCTCTCCAACAAGATGATTATTTGCTGAAGAACCTTTCGAAAATTTTCTTGCCACGTCCCAACAATGTAGATAAACATTGCGTTTGAATTGGCCGACAAACTCCTCAGAAAGCTTTCCGGAATCACGGATCATATCAACCGCCCACACCCAGTTGATTAGACGTATCCCAAGCTCCAGAGGGCTACGCCAGTTCATCCCATAACCTGCTTTATTCTGCTCCATCCAAGACTCAATTTGCGATACAACTTCAGCTGCATATCTTTCATTTCCGGTCGCCCGATATGCCCGACCCAGTACAACCAGTTGATGGTGCCGGTTGGGCTCCCACACCAATTTGCAATCGCCTGAATTTTCGAAGTCCCTATAATTAACCGTCTGTGCCAGCCTCTGAGGTGTGGGCTTATCGGCCCCATGATCCCTATTCCAATCAATCGGATGCCCAAGAAATTTGTTGTTCAAATCAAAAAAGGTAAAATTGTGTTTCATCAGATCATCAGCTTTCACGACAAGTTTCTGCCGCCACTCTCTGGTCAACCCATCAATTTCCGCATCTTCCCAAGCACCTAGCCTGACATTACTGACACTGAATCCCATATTAGACAACCCCGCGCCGTAACAACCAGTTTTATCGGCGGCGGGCAGCCATTCAATGGCGAAGCGTACTTTGTCAAAATGGTCACGGGCAAGACTCTTTGCCCTCCAGACAATCTCCTCTTGGGACATGCTTTTCAGCCGCTCGACATACCAGTTAATAGACTGCATATAAAAACATCCCAGGAATAAAAGATCCCCCAAGTATCATTCCTGAGAGGCCTAATAAATTTCCAAATATTCCAGATTACTGAAAACGACAAGACACTCGACGCAATACTCTACAGCGATATCACTCTAGCCGTATCAAAACTCGTATGTAACAAACGCACCTACCCTGTTCCTATTGTAATTCTCTTCCTCGAGCACGGAATCACGCTTTGTAAAAGAGTAGTCAGCGCCACCTGTCAAATGAGGTGAGAAACGGCGTTCAAATCGCACTCCACCATAAAAATCATCGACTCTTGGTACATCATCAAATGGTGCAGTCTGATGCCAAAACGCACCAAATGTGGCAGTAGTTCTGGAACTTAACGTCCAATCCCAGACGACATCACCGCCATAAACGTGTTCAGTGGAGCCTCTTGTCTGATATTCTCGTTTAGTATCAAATATTGTAAACGTAACCTCCGATTTTCGTAACTCCAGAACAAGGTCGGCTGATAACCTTTTGTTAAGATAAACTTCTGTAGAAATTGATGGGCGATCGATTCCATAGACCGGCCTCCCATCCTCATCAAACGAAGGGGATCCCCCATCGACAAAAGACCCTGTAGTAAAGTCCTCATCATATAGAGCAGAAACAGTGAACAGCGAGCCCTCATGAATAACGATAACATTTGCTGTGTTTCCAAAATAACGTTTACCAAACACAGCCTCCATACTTGTTCTAGTGGTTGGCGCCCAACCTAAACCCAGACCCCAGACTTCACCTTCTGTCTCATCACTATCACTTGGAACACTATAAGTATTTTTTTCATAACCTAATTTAGCAATAGCAAATACACTCTTGTAGAGCGTGTATCTCATATCAGCCATTCCGATCTTAAATCTCGTAGCTATTCCTGCCTCAGGCTCTTCTTTTCTATCAAGATAAGTCAGATTCCATCTAAAGTTAGTAAACCGTGTCCCACTAGCCAGAGAGCCATCAAGTATTCTATGATCAACATCACTCGTTGCCGAATCTGCATACTTCACACGCTGTGCAGTGTACATCAGACGGCCTACAGCAAAATTACCAAATCGATGGTTCAGGTAAGGCGATATTGAGGTCATAAATACATCCGTAACATCGTCGGTAATCGCAATATTTTCAGGATCACGCACACTGTCTGAAAAAACCGGCCTTTGTGTGAAATCTGATCTCACATCGATAAAAAACAGATCCTCAACGACCGAAATGTTTGCTGCCAAACCTAACGTGTGTTGGGTTTTATTCGCCTCTGCATGATCAAGGTAGCGAATATGTTGAAGACGATAGTTGAAATCAAGATCCAGCCTATTTCCATCGCCCAAAATATGAATTCCCGGCAATATCTCCGTAATAAAGTCGCTTTCAGCCAGATCATTGCTCTCAAGCGTTACATTATCTGTATATGAGCCTTTTAGAGTGGCAACGGGCTCAATATGCCAAGATACCGCCAAGGCATTAGAATATATTAAACAAAACAAAGAAAAAACGAATATCCGATTAATAGTCGCTTCCCCTCTGCCAGAGATCATTTTTTTCAAGAGCACAGATTCAACCATAGTAACTACCATAATACTTATGGCCGGACTTCACTCTACTTTTGTTCAAAACAAGACCAATCACTTTGTTTGGATCAAGCTGTGCAATCGATTCGTTAACAGCATCAACTGCCGTCTTGCCCGCTTCGACAACCATCACTATCTGTCCCATTCGATAAGTAAGAACACCAGCTTCAGTTGTTGCCAGCATAGGAGGAGCATCAAATAAAACAATACGATCAGGGTACCTTTCAGCCAATTCTGTCAAAATCTTCTCCATACTTTCGCTGGCTAGTAGCTCAGTAGAGTTTTGGTGTCGTCTTCCGGCAGGGAGGATTTTCAGTTTTGGTACTTGTGTACTCTGAATCACGTCACCAAGATCCATAGTTGGGTCTTCCAAGACATCTATCAAACCCGGCTTATCTTCCATCCCCAGTAATTTGCTAAGAGATGACTTTAGGACATCACCATCAACGAGCAGGATAGTGGAGTCAAGTTCAGTGGCAATACTGACGCCAAGATTAATCGCCGTGTAGGTTTTACCTTCGCCAGGAAAAGAGCTTGTAACCAGAACCAAGTTACCGCGTTCAACCGGTGCGGCGCCCTTACCAAAAGCATTCATCAACAGAGGGCGCTTTATTATGCGATATTCCTCAGACAAGCGCTGTTGATCGCTATCAGGCACTAGATAACCTGCCTTACCCAAGGTTTCAAAATCAATTTCACAGATATCTTTTTCAGGAAATCCAGGTGCGGCAGCAACAACATCTGATTCAACCGAAGCAGGGATGGACACTTCCGAGTCGACTGCCATCAGCACATCTCTAGCGGTCTCAGTTTGCTCTCCGATTATTGATTTTGATTCAGCATCGACGTTATCAGATTCAACCAACACCTCATCTGCCTCAACAATCTGCTCCGCCCCGTCACTCTGATCGCGCGATCGCTCCTTGTTCAGCCGATTTATCGCTTTTTCGATACTACTTACCATTACGTACCCCAGTCACTCTGTATCATACAGCCGATCATTATAAACGCAGAAAAGGTTATACCTAACCAGTGTTCTTTGACTGACATGCTCATATAACTACGAAGTGGAGCATACTAGAACCAGGTTTCAGGAATAATCAAAACATCACCTGGAACCACCTTAACATTTGCAGAGATATCGCCATCTCTGATCAGGTCATCAAGACGAACCCGGTACTGCTCTGTTTTTCCACCAACATTGCGAACGATAATCGATTTATTGCCAGCAGCAAACTCTGTCAGACCACCTACCGCAATAATTACATCCAGCAAAGTCATATTCTCCCGATAAGGGAGTGCGCGAGGCGTGGAAGCTTGTCCAACAACTCTTATCTGTTCTGAGTACTGTCCGACAGTTGTTGTAAGACTGACAGTGACTTTAGGATTTTTTATGAGCTTGGATAGTTCCTCTTCCATTTCACGAGCCAAGTCTGTCGGAGCTTTTCCCGATGCCTGGACATCCTCTACCAGAGGCGTTGAGATATAGCCATCAGGTCGAACAATCACATCTGCTGATAGTTCAGGATTACCCCATACAAAGACACTGAGCGCATCACCTGGTCCAATCAGGTAGACCGGGGTCGCGTCTGTTTTCACAGCGGAGTCAGCAGCATCGATGGACTCCATCTTCATTGATGAGCTTGAACAACCCGCTCCCACAGTAACCAGAAACATCAGAGCAAAAAACCATGTCTTGCGGGAAAATGTTGAAAAATATACTTGCATCTCTATCTCCAGATTATTCAATGCGCGTGCAATCATACTACCGTTTATTCAATTCTTTTCTGAGAGTCATTACCCCTTCCATGTCCTCAAACTCCCGGTCACTCTCAAAGGCATGGGCAAGCGCCCTTTTTGCCTGCTCTTTCAGCCCCATTCGATGCAGAGTTACTGCATAGTGATACAAGACATTGGGATCATCCGATGATACTGCCACTCTGCTCAAAATCTCAGAACCTTTCTCTATATCGCCGCTTTGAACCAGCATCCAACCATAAGTATCAGCAATTGCAGTACTCGTGCGCGCATTTTTATACGCTCTCTCTGCGTATGATATCGCCAGTTCCTGGTTGTTTTCAAAAAGTATCAGCGCCATGTTATTTAGTGCGATTACATTCCCCGAATTGTTATCAAGAACACCTTGGTAAAGTTTAACCGCCTCATCAATCCTATCCATTTTCTGGTAGGTGGATGCAAGTGCCAAAGTCCCCTTCAGGTCGTCAGGATTATTCTTCACCCATTCCAGCATAACTTCCACTGACTTATCTTTTTTGTCATCGAGATAGTATGCCTTGGAAAGCTTATCCGACAGTGTGAACGATTGATACTTTGCCAGCCCCTCATTCAATAGCACCTGAGCCTTTGCGTAATTTCTCGATTGAACATAGATATCACTCAAGAGAACGTAACCCCACTGCTCCGTTTTTTTATTCTCTTTGACTATCATCGCCAGTCGTTCGGCCTCAGGATAATTCTTCTCTTTAGTTTCAATAGAGATAAACAGAATTGTTGCACGCAAATGGTTTGGGTTAATTTCCAGCGCTTTTTTCAGAGTGCGTTTTGCACTGGAAAGACGACCATGTTTCGACTCTGCTGTGGCGAGTGCTATGTAACCTGCAATCGACTGAGGTTGTTGCCGAACATATCTTTCAAAATAATCAATCGCCTTATTGAAACGCCCTATTTGCAACTCAGCATTTCCCATCAATAGAAGGAATGTCACGTCGGTTGGCTTTATCGCCTCAACCTCCTTCAACACTTCCAATGCTTCATCGGTTTTACCCGTTTTCAGGTAATATCTGGCCAATACAAACCTTGGGACCAAGGCTGAAGCATTTGCCTTCCTTGCCTGCTCAATCCAGGAGAGTGCTTGCTTCCTATTCTGCCTACGCTCGGAAATTTGTGAAAGTCCAAGCATTGCGTTCACGTTATTAGGATCCAATGCAAGAATCTGATTCAGCCTGTCACCCGATTCAGTTAACTTTCCATCCTCCAGATCAAGTTTAGACAGCGCAAACAGTGCAGGCAGATAGTCTTTCTTGCTCTTCAAGGCATTTTGAAACAGCGTACGTGCATTGGCCCTCTCTCCACTCATAGTCTGAATCCCGCCTTTTAGCGTCATCAGTATTGGGCTTTCAGGATTAGCTGACAGCAGTTCATCCGTCAGTTTTACTGCCTGCGAAAACTCCTGTTTTCTCAAATAAGCGTAGATAAGAAGAAGGCGGTTACTATCAGACGAATTTGTGTCGGAAAGCCCCTCCAGCTCTTCAATGGCTTGATCAATCGCACCTTTCCTTAAATATGCTTTTGCAAGTTCTTCTCTGATGCCAGTACTTTCAGGTCTGACTGACGCAGCTTTTCTCAGGTAGTGGGTACCTAATGAATCTTGCCCCGACTGACTTGCAGCATTGCCGATCATAGTCAGAAGTTCTACATCTTTGGTATCATCATTTACGATGGGAGCTAAAATTTCGACCGCGTCACCAGGCTTGTTCAAGCGTAAACGTGTCTCACCCAATAGCTTCCTCGCCTGAATGTGTGTCGGTACTTCATTGACATACCTTGTAAGGAAATCATTCGCCTGTTCATAGTTTCTTCTGGCAAAGTGCACCGAGCCCAGAAGCAGATGCGTAGGCACATGGCCCGGCATTACTTTGATTACGTGATGCAGATCCGTTTCAGCCAAATCATATTTTCCCGCCATAAAGTAGCGCAATGCTGACAAATAGGAGACGAAGGGATTTTCTGGTATGGATTTCCTGATGATTTCGATATTTGCAGAAGCTTTATCAATCTTCTTCTGTGCCAGCAGCGTCTGAATAAAAGAAATACGCAGAACAAACTTACGCTGAGAAAACATTTCCTGTTCAAGTCCAGCCAGTGCACTTTCAAAGCTCTCTTCCGCAAGAGGGAATTTTTGCAGTTTGAAATACGCTAATCCTTTGATGGTCCATGCATCGACATTTTTCTTTTCAACTTGAAGTGCTTCATCACTTGCCTCTATAGCTTTTTCATAATCCTTTTCTACAAGGAAGATTCGCCCTATCCCTGAATAAGCCTTCGCATAGCTGCCCTCTCGTGCAAGAACAGCATGGTATAAGTCCAATGCCTTCTCTTTCTTGTTATTCCCGGCAAACGCTTGGGCACGCAAAATCTGTACTTTACTCAGATCCGCAGCCTGAATCCCTTCTTCTTTTATTTCATCGAGGATTCGATTGTAGAGCCGCTGCTGCAGCAAAGCCTCTCCCTTTATCAGATAGAAATCTTTCTCCTGCATACCCAGTTGCTTTGCCCGTATTAACTCCTTCTCAGCCGATGCGCCATCCCTGATCTTAAGATAAACTCTTGCCAGCATTAATCTTGCATCACCATTGCCTGGGTTGATCTGTAGAACATTTTTTAACTCAATAACAGCCTTTTGATACTGCTTCCCTTCCGTATGAGTCTGCGCGCTCTCCAGATAGGCAAGTTCATCATCCTGACCGCCACAACCACTCAACAAAATCGCCGCTGCAGCAGATGCCATCAATATCGCTTTGAGAAATCGCTTTTTTTCGATATACATCGTCTTTTATTCCATGCCCGGTTTTTTATAAATCAATTGTGTTCATAATAGAGGTTCTGAATAGTTGCAAGTTCAGCTATTCCTCACGACAATCTTGATTGAAACACACTATTTCTCCACCGCAGACAGATACCCTGGTAGAAATCCGACCATCCTGATCCTGGTTTTATCCTCATCGGCACCGAGGTCATAACTCACCATATTGACATCTATCTCAGGATTTCCTTTTAAAATACCCAGTAGATTCAGCAACTTGGCTTTGATATTTTTTTGTTCCCGCTTACCCGCCGCATTGTACCAACGCCAGACAATTCGCCCTCTATCTGACCCAGCGGCTTTCAGCCTAGTCTCTTCAACAATTAAGTTACGACCATTTACCTGACCGAGATCGGTAACACGCCGATAGATTCTCGACCATACGTCAAAATCATATACTTTATTCAGGACACTGATCGCCTCTCTACCCTGTTCTTGTGAGCTGAAACGGGACAAAAACACATCAACTCTATGTGCTCCATCGCTGTATCTACCTTCAACAACAGAATTCCCCTGCAACCAATCAGGTTTCCATGAAGTCAGACTGTTTTCTACCAACTTCCAGTCAGCTATTTTACCTGGCAATTCAACCCTGGAACTGTCTGTTTCCGCCCCACCTGACATGTAGAAAAAGGCCAGCGCCGGGCCAGTCAATGTTGCAAAAAAAACCAGAACTGTGAATCTCAGGTTTCTGCGCTTGGTCCCGTCTGCCAACTTTATACCGTCGCCTTCCACTTGTTCTATGGCTGAGCGTATCGGTAGATAACGTTGCGAACCCCATAAATAGATGAGGATGAAAACACCAAAAATCATCCAACCCAGCATATTATGATCGTGTACGATCTCGCTCTCCATGTTGCTAAGGTGCCCTATCACAACAACAGAATATACGCGCATAAGATTGGCAGCAAACGCTAGAAGAGAGGCAAACGCAACATATGCGATAGTCTCTTTCAGGTAGAAACCAGACTGTCTTGCATACAGCAACGAAATCGTAATACCAACAATTTGATACCGTAGCCCACTACAAAATTCAGCCACCTCAAAGGTGCCTTCTGGGATGATCAGCAGATACCCTTCCCTGACTGACGTTATCCCAGATGCCTGAAGCATGTAGCCGACTGTAACGGCTGTTCCGGTTTGCAGATAAGGCGCCAACACTTTCCAAACCGGCACAACACTCAACAACAGAAGCACCGGAAAATAGAACGGTACCCCATCCTTGAGGCCCAGAAAACTAAAGATAATCATTGCTAAGATGGCAATAAATAATGCTTGCTGCAATGATTCTATATAGACCAAACCAGACATCATCCAAAGCAAGGACAAAACAATTATCCCGATCAAGCCGATATATCTTGGCTTGACAGAGAGGCTGTCCTTTCTGGCTTTCCACTCCTCGTAGAAAATGTAGAGACAAACGGCGAACAAAAGAAAGCCATGGGACTGATCTGAGTCCGATGCTGTCCAAAGGTTAAAAAAGCTGCCGAGCGTTGGATAATAAAGAGGAAAAACCAGTAACAATCCTACAATCAACAAAATTGCGGGGGAAGCTGCCGTTCTGCTATTCATCACGCCGCTGCTATTTGAGACCATATTTGTTCACAAGATCATATAGTGTTGGACGGCTCACGCCGAGCAATTCGGCCGCTTTGGAGACATTCCCTTCGACATAAGTCAGGGCGCGCGACACTGCACTTGCTTCAGCTTGATCTCTTACTTCACGTAAATTAAAAGGCTGACTCTCTTCTGAACCTGCGCTCAATTGCAACTCTTCTGCTGAGATTTGCGAACCCTCCGCCATAATGACTGCGCGTTTTATTTTGTTTTCCAGCTCACGGACGTTGCCCGGCCATGAATAGTCCTCAATAGACTGCAGTGCTTCTTTGCTAAACCCTCTGACCTTGGTTGAGTTCTGAGCGGCAAATTTTGCCAAAAATGCCCACGCCAGCAACACCGCATCTCCTGCTCGGTCACGCAGTGGTGGGATGTTGATCGTAATTTCACTCACTCGATAGAAAAGGTCCTCACGGAAAGTACCACTACCGATCATTTCATCGAGGTCCCGATTCGTGGCGCAGATCACTCTGACATCCACAGAAATCTCAGCACGTCCGCCAACCCGCTCGATCACCCGTTCCTGCAGAAAACGCAGCAGCTTTGCCTGTAGCGATAAGGGCATATCACCAATCTCATCCAGGAACAGCGTTCCTCCATTCGCATGCTCAATTTTGCCCAGCGTTCTTTTAGCGGCACCGGTAAATGCACCTTTCTCATAGCCGAAAAGTTCACTTTCAAGCAAAGTGTCCGGTATAGAAGCACAGTTAATAGCAACAAATGGGTACTCATTTCTGGCACTGATTTCATGGATCGCCTTGGCAAGCACCTCTTTACCGGTACCACTCTCACCCAATAGAAGGGTTGTAGCATCCGTCGGACCCACCTTTTCGATAACCCGGCAGACATCCAGCATTTCCGGACTATTGGCAATTACCCCATCCAGCGGCGATTTCCCCTGCCGCAACGCGAGATTTCGGTTCTCCTCTTCCAGCTCATAGAGCTGATACGCCCGATCAATTATGACCTTCAGCACATCCGAATCGATTGGCTTCTGATAAAAATCGTAGGCCCCAAGTTCCAGTGCTTTCAGCGCATTGGTACGATCGTCGTTCCCTGTCACGACAATCACCTTGGTTCTGGGAGCCAGACGCAAAACCTCTTTCAAGGTTGCTATCCCCTCACTCACGTTTGCCGGATCTGGCGGCAAACCGAGATCCAGCGTAATGACAGGTGGAGCAACTCGCCTCAATACAGCTATGGCTGACGCCCGATCGCCGGCAATCTGAACTTCGTAGCCATCGAAACACCATTTTAACTGGCTCTGCAGTCCCGGGTCGTCTTCCACGATCAATAGTGACCG
Source organism: Gammaproteobacteria bacterium (ex Lamellibrachia satsuma) (assembly GCA_019623805.1). Lineage (NCBI taxonomy): Bacteria > Pseudomonadati > Pseudomonadota > Gammaproteobacteria > Gammaproteobacteria bacterium (ex Lamellibrachia satsuma). Next base: position 3,667,588 of record CP053680.1, on the reverse strand, counting down.
CAACAACTCATTTCCACTGCTCAATGCGAGATCTCCATTTGCATATCCTCATTCTTCCTCAATCCGAATAGGCAGAGTCACAGAAAACTTTGTGCCATTGCCAATCCTGCTGGTCACGGCGATCTGACCGCCAAGTGCCCGGACAAACTCCCTGCTTTCATAGACGCCAACCCCCATGCCGGCATTACCCTTGGTTGTTTCAAAAGGTTGGAACAGGTGATCACGAATGAAGGTGTCATCCATCCCCGAGCCATTATCCTCAATGGTGATCTCAATCTGCCCAGGCATCGCACACATGGCCAACCGCACATAACCATCATCGGGCGTTGCCTCCTGGGCATTTTTGATCAAATGACCAATTACTGCGGCAAAGCGGTCTTTGTCAGCGACCACTCTGACCTCTTCATCGGAAATTGCCAGCTCCGGGCGTGGCAAAAATCCAGCGTGTTCCCTTACTGCTTCCTGCAACGCCTCCGCAACAAGAACCACTTGGGCATTGCTTTTTTCAAACCGCCCTTTTCGCAACTGTGCGAGCAGACGACTCATCTTGTTGGCCGCATTATCCACGGTTCTGATGGCATCCTCCATAAATTCAGGGTTATTTTTGTGACGGGCTGCATTGGTTACAACCAATTCAAGTTGCGCAACCAAGTTTTTCAGGTCGTGGACAACAAAAGCGGAAAGGCGATTGAAAGCTTCAAACTGATTGGCCCTGACCAACGCTTCAGAGGCCTGCATCAGCGCCAGATAGCTGGCTGCCTGCTGCGAAGCAGTTTTCAGTAAATCCCTGTCTTCCCAGTTAATTTGCCTTGGCGATCTAGGCCGAATCAGGACTAGAAACCCCAACAGATCACCATGATGCCGAATCGGCACGAGCAACCAGGCGTCTTTCACATCCCTCACCCAACCAGGCAGCTTGAGACCCTCATAAAGCGCTGGAGACGATTTTAGTTCTTCTAGATCGATAATCCAGTCCTTTGCAATGAAAAAGTCTACGAGAGAGCTCTCCGACGTAACAGTGAACTGACACAAAGGTACCTGCCAGTGGCTGACACAGGGATAGTTACCGCTGTCGTCACGCAACCAGAGAATCCCCCCGCCGGAGTCAACAAGGTCAGCGACGGCTTTAATCACCCGTCCACGGATCCTTGGACCAGGTTCACCATCAGACAGGGTATGGATGATGCGAAGCCACTCTTCCCGATAATCATATTTGTAGCGAAAAAAGTGTTTGCTGAGAAAGACTTTGACTCTGGATCTGAGGTGACTGGAGAAAAGAATGGCCGTCAGCGTTGCTATGGCCATGAACAGAAAAATCACTTGGGCGGCCTTTCCCCAGGAGCCACCATAAAAGCGGATATAGTAACCAACCGCTGACATTATCAGCAGATAGACACCTGCTCCCAGCAAACCGGTGGTATGGAAAACCGCTTTCCTTGAGATAAAAATCTTGACCGACCAGCTTGGGTTACGGGCAGCGGCCACGACCAACATGGGTACCACCAGTGCATTGATAAACCCACGAGCCTGCCACAAATCACTATCAATCTGTTTAAACAGCAGCGCATCTGCGTAGAGGAAAAAATCGAACACAAACAGCGCGCCGATACCAAAATAGAGGTATTTCACGGCCCAGCGCTGTTCAAGGCGCGTATTGCGGAAAAGCTGCTCGACCAGTGTCAGTCCGGTAATGGCAAAACCCAGATGCCCAAATAGCTGTAGACTTGCCGCCATGGGAAGAACCACCAGATTTGGATAGTTCGAGGCCACCAGCCCAATTCCAAAGAGGACGACAGAGACACCCAGGACAATCGCGGGCAGAAAGCGGAGGATACGCACATCCCCGCTGGCTGACTGCAAAAGTGGCTGCAACAGGCGCAACAGAAACACGAACCAGGCGATATTTCTGGCAACCTCAAGGGTAAAATAGACACCTACAGTGAGCGCGGTCTCCTGCAGCAGCAGAAAAACCGCCGACAGTCCCCAAAAGGCGGTAACCGTCACTGCCGATAGCAAGACAATGCCTTCAATCCTGCCGCGCCAGCTAGTCAGAAGCAACGCACTGAACAGAAAGAAAAACAACGCTGCCAACGAATAGCCAATGATACCGACACTCACCGCAGCAAACCTCGTACCTTCCCTGTCATTCCCAGATTCAACCCATCGCAGTTATTCAAGGTGTGGACAGGCTTGAAGCCCTCTCCAAAACAGAACGAAATCCCAGCTTGGGGGAGACCCGTTAAACACGGGCAACCCTGTTCAAAACAACACTCACTTATTAAAGAACATGGCGGCAGAGAGACAGAGAAGTTGAACGCCTGGCGGGAACAACAGTCACACTAACCACCCACACAGAACATGGGATGCAGCCAAATTCCTATTAATATTTTTATTATCAATCAGTTAGAGCCGATTTATTAGCTGGGCCACTTACTGAAAACTGCCACTGGATACCCCCTCTTCGGGTACCGGGTATACTATAGAGAAAACCCCGTCACAATTCACCAGTGGAAATGTGTCATCATGCTCAGCTAGCATCCAGTGGTTAAGAAAACAGTGGAAAATTACATCCTAACTCACTAATCTAAAAGCATAAATACCCAATAATCATGAGATCAACCAACCCCATCTCCAGACAGGCCGATTCAATGCAACCATCTGATTTCAGGAAACACCCCTCTTTAGTCACACCCAAACGTTGGGTTTCCGGCTTCACGCTCATCGAGGTCATGGTTGTCGTTGTGATTCTCAGCATCCTGGCGGCAATCGTAGTCCCCAAGATTATGGATCGCCCTGAACAGGCCAGGATGACCAAGGCCAAGAGTGATATCAGGGCCATCGAAGCCGCCCTCAATCTCTATCGCCTGGATAATATGATGTACCCTAGCACTGACCAAGGGCTTGAAGCACTCGTAAGCAAACCTGCCGGCGCTCCGGAACCCAAAAACTGGAAGGACGGGGGTTATGTCGACCGGCTACCCAAGGATCCTTGGGGTAGTCCCTACCTGTTCCTCAACCCAGGCAGCCATGGAGCCATCGACATCTACTCCACAGGGGTCGATTCTCAATCCACTGAAGATGATGTCGGCAACTGGAATCTGGAGTGACGGGTTTACCCGGTCTCTGAGAGCCCAGTCTGAAGATGAAGCGCCACTCAATAAAGCTATTGCGAATGGGTTATCAGAAAACCAAATCTGCCCGAATCAATGCTGGTTTCACCCTGATTGAGGTCATGGTGGTCGTCCTTATCATTGGGATACTGGTCAACTATGTGGTGGTCTCTATAGGGAGTTCATCCCCTTCCGACGCACTGAAAACCGAGGCACGGCGATTCTTCACCCTGGTTGACCTGGCAGCTGAAGAGGCGCTTCTCCGCGCCAACATCATCGGCGCACTGGTTGAGGAGGAGCGTTACGAATTTCTCATCCTGCAGGAGAAGACTTGGAAGCCACTGGAGGATAGCATATTCAGAAAGCGTTCCCTGCCTGAGGAAATATCCCTTGACTTGATGGCCGATGAGCCGATCAGCCGGGAAAAACAGAAAAAAACGCCGGATATAATTTTTTTCACCAGTGGAGAAATCACCCCGTTTGAAGTAAAGATCACGTCAGAAATCACCGATGATTACTTTCTGTTGAAAGGCACCGAGATCGGAGAGCTCAGCCTGGACCATGTTTCCGAACCCTAAGCAGCTGCAAATAACCACCACCCGTCAGCAGGGCTTCACACTGCTCGAGGTTCTCGTTGCGCTGGCAATTCTTGCGATCGCACTCGCCTCCGTCGTAAAGGTTTCAGCAAATCAGTCTCTGAACGCAGAACATCTGAGAGATAAAACAATGGCACACTGGGTCGCCATGAACCAACTCACACAGCTTCAGATCAGCCGGCACTGGCCGGCGCAGGGAACGAATACCGGCAAGAGTGAAATGGGACTGCGCGAATGGCACTGGCAGAGCAAAATCACCAATACTAGAGACGACCGGGTCAGACAGGTCGAGATCAGCGTCTTCCGCAATAGTGATGACGACGCCTCAGTAACACGTCTGGTCAGTTTTATCGGCCAGCCTTTCTAGGGAGCCTCTGAACAAGTCATGAACTCGTATCTTGCGTCCAGATTCAGAGGCTGCCCAGTGTGGTGTAACGAATAACGTGTATAAATCTGACCTGAAACAATCCGGCTTCACCTTGTTGGAATTACTGATCGCGATCTCGATCTTCTCCATCATCTCTCTCATCGCCTACAGTGGATTGAAAGTCGTGCTCGACACCGAAGCTCAGGTTGAAGCACATATCGACCGCCTCTCGGGTCTGCAGATCGCCCTGACCCTGATGCGTCGCGATATCGAACAAACGAAGGCTCGCCCGATCAGAGACGAATACGGCGATCCTCTACCCGTCATGCAGGCCGGAGGAGATGGGGGGACAGCGCTGGTTTTTACCCGCGGCGGCAGACCCAATCCACTCAATCTGCAGCGCAGCAATCTTCAACGCATTGCCTATCTGTTGGAGGACAAAAAGCTGTTCCGCCTGACCTGGCCCACCCTGGATAGAGCCCAAGGGACCGAACCACGACGCACCAAGGTTCTAGATTACATTTCCAACATAGAGGTCCGTTTCTTCGATCACAAGATGAAAGCTCACCCATCCTGGCCCATCTCCGGAGATCTGGAAGAAAAAACCAACGCCCCGCTCCCCCTGGCGATGGAAATCACCCTGGAACTCGAAGACTGGGGAAAAATCCGACGCCTTTTCCGGGTTGCGGATATCAATCCATCGCTGGAAAGCAACCCCCAATAACCAGAAAAATGCAAAACAGATCACCTAGAATACGATCTCAATCCGGCGTTGCCCTGATCACTGCAATCATGATCGTGGCGGTAGCGAGCATCGCTGCGGTCACCATGACCGAGACTCTACAGCTGAGCATTCGCCGTACCTCAAACATACTGATCACGGACCAGACATATTTCTATGCACTGGGCAGCGAAGAGTGGGCGCGAGGCCAGTTGATACGGGACGCAAGAAGTGACAAACAGGCTAGTAATCCTTATGACGCCCTTGACGAAGACTGGGCAAAACCATTGCCGATAACCGCTGTCGAAGGGGGAACGGTCGCTGCCCAGATCGTCGACTTGCAGGCACGCTTCAATCTGAATAATCTTTACCTCGCTGAAGAGCCTGATCAAGAGAGCAAAGACCGGACTGCGCAACACTTGGTAGTATTCAGCCGTCTTTTGAACCTACTGGAACTGGAGGAGGGGCTTGCGCAAACGGTATCAGACTGGCTCGATCAGGATATCGACGCTCAGTTTCCCGATGGAGCCGAAGACAACGAATACCTCGGTGGAACTCTCCCCTACCGGACAGCCAATGGACTCATGAGCAGCCCAACCGAACTGTTACTGATAAAAAACATCACCCCGGAGATCTTTGAAAGACTCGAACCCCACGTCACCACGCTGCCTGAAACCGTTCCCATCAACATAAATACTGCGGATGCCATTTTACTTCGGGCACTGGTGGAATCCCTGACTGATTCCGATGCTGAAACCCTGACCTCGGAACGAAAAGAGTCACCCTTCACAAATAAAAAGGCATTTGAAGATAGACTCACCGAGCTTTTAAGCGATAATAAAGAACTGTTGAATAATGCCGATAAGACTTACTCAGTATCCAGCAACTACTTCCTTCTGGAGACGTCGATAAGCATGGATAATACAAACCAGTACCTCCGTTGTCTGATCAATAAAACGGACAAGGGCGTCTATACTCTGTCGAGGACAACGGGAACCTTCTGAATATGGCTGGCACACTGGTAATTCGACTGCTGGATAGTGAAGCAAACCAGGTAAGCTGGCATCCACTTGGCGCCAGATCCCCGGAGAGCGAACCGATTGGCAGCGGCACACTGAAAGAGGCTGCTGAACAAGCGGCTGGCTGGCGTGTGGTCGTTTTGATCCCCAGCATCGAACTGCTGCTGACTAAAGTCGACATCCCCACAAAAAACCGCCAACGACTGCGCCAGGCAGTCCCCTTTACCCTGGAGAACGACCTTGCGGAAGAGTTGGATGAGCTGCATTTCGCGATCCACACTTCCAATCCGGATGATAAGACCCTGGTCGCCGTAATCGCAAAACAACTGCTCGAAGATTGGCTGAATGCATTCCATCAGGTCGGCATCACCCCACTGGCCATGTACCCAGACCTGCTCGCCCTGCCACGCAAACCCAATCGCTGGACGCTCTACCTCGATGATGAGAGGGTATTGGTTCGTACCGGGGACAATACCGGATTTGCAGCCGATCCGGTCAACTTCGCCGAACTGCTCCGGCTTGCCATTGACCAGACAGAGGGAGATCCACCAGGGCGCCTGGAGGTCATTCAGGCTCCGTTTCTCAGCAGCGCACCCTACTTCGACCTGGCATTGGGCAATCTCAACTATGAGATAACCCATGTCGATTACAACGGCGACTTTAGACAACTACTGTCAGATAACCTGATTGAGCAACAGACACTCAACCTGCTGCAGGGCGATTATCGTCAAGTCGACAAGCAGGCCCAAAAGTGGCAACGCTGGCTTCCGGCAGCTATCCTGTTCGGCGTTTTTCTGGGACTTTCCATCGTCTCATCATCACTCGACCACTTTCGGCTCAAGGGAGAGAATGCGGCACTAAGCCAACGGATCACTCAGACTTTCCGCGACGCATTTCCCGACATCAAACGCATCGTGGATCCACGAGTGCAGATGGAACAGAAACTGCGCCAGCTACGCAAAGATCAGAAACAACAAGGAGACACTTTCATCGATCTTTTTTCTATTCCGGCAGCGGAAATTATGAAAATTCCCGGCAGCCGCCTGAACAACATCAGCTACCGGGAGGGCCAGCTCGACCTGCAATTGACCACACGCGAACTTCCTGCGCTGGAAAAACTAAAAAAGCAGATTGAAGCACAGAACCTCTCAGTTGAGATCCGTTCAGCCAATGCCAAAGGAAAAGAGGTTTCATCCCACCTCCGCGTCAGGAAAACCCGGGCATGAACATCAACCAGTGGCTCTCATCCAAAACCCCTCAAGAACGCATAGCGTTGATTGCGGGAGTGACCACACCTGTTCTCCTGCTGGCCTATCTGCTCTTCTGGCTACCATTCGAACAGGAGATAGACAAGCAGTCACGTCAACTGAAAGACCGGCAGGAAAATCTGGCCTGGATGCAGAACGCCGCCAGTGAGGTCATGCAGCTACGCGGTGAGGGCAGTACAGCCACTCCGACAAACTCAAACGAGGCGCTGTTTACCTTGATCGACCGCACCGCCAAAAAGCATCGTCTGCGCCAAGCAGTCAAACGACTAAAACCCCAAGGCAGCGACCGGGTTCAGATCTGGATCGAGCAGGCCCCCTTCGATGGCATCATCAAATGGCTGGGCATACTCCAGGCACGCCATGCGGTCAGCATCATCTCCGTGAACATCGATCGCCAGGAGAAACCCGGTTTGGTAAATGCCAGACTCGACCTTGAAAGAGCGACACAATGAGACTTCAGCCAGGCCCAACATTTCTCGGCATTGGCTGCTTTGTGGTGTTTCTGATCGCCGCCACTCCGGCGCGCCACGTCTTGGGCTGGCTTGGAGATACTATCGCTCCACTCACGCTTGCCGACAGCAGGGGTACCATTTGGTCGGGCAGCGCTACAGAAACCCACTACAATGGCGTCAACCTGGGTACAGCAGCCTGGAGATTCCAACCACTGGATCTGTTGGCCGGGAAGCTCCGCTATCGACTCAGCTTACGCGGACCGGGGCAACAACTCGACGGCTATGCGGGGGTTAACATCGATGGCAGTTACCAGGCCGAGCACCTCAAGGGTATCGTCAAGGCACGTATTCTTCCCGGACTACTTAATCAACCGATGATCGGCGCGGTCGGCGACCTCGACATTGACATCTCCTCGATACAGTTTGCGGCATCAAACCTCAATGAGGCGGCGGGCAAGATTCGTTGGCAGGGGGCCGGCATCACCAGCCCGGTTGCCTTGGACTTGGGCGGCATGCAATTCGACATCAAGGGCGATGAAAATGGGCTAAGGTCCAGTATCCAGGATATTGGCGGCGGCCTCAGCATCAAGGGTGAATTGAATTTGGCTCCGACCGGCACCTACCGGATCTCGGGCAGGATTCTACCCAAGGCATCCGCTAACCCTGCATTGGTGAACACTTTGAAGACAATAGGCAAATCAGGGACCGGCGGCAGCATTCAGCTAAATTTTTCCGGACAGCTTTGAGGCGCGGTTCCCATCCATGGCATATACGACTCAAACGCTTTCTGCTAGTATTAAGAAACGGCTCATATACCGCAGATAACCCAATGATGAATAAAGACTTTTATTCCAACAAACTCTGTCAATACGAGCAGTGACCAAGGTCGGTGTAGAAAACACGATGAATAGTCAGGAAACCCGTTCCCCAATATTTTCTCCATCTGTGTGGCATCGCCATATCCGTGGCACGTTGTTCATCGCACTGAGTCTGCTGCTGTTTTGCGCCTCAGTCCAGGCCGACCGGATTACGCTCAACCTGAATGACGCCGATATCAGCGCCTTAATCAAGACCGTATCCGAACACACCGGCAGAAATTTTGTCGTCGATCCACGGGTGAAAGGCAAGGTCACCGTCATCTCCGCTCATCCAATGGACAAGGATGAGTTTTATCAGGTATTCCTCTCCATCCTGGAAGTCCATGGATTCTCCACCGTGCCTGCCGGGGAGGTCATCAAAATCGTTCCCGATGTAAAAGCCAAGCAGATCGGCATCCCCACCGGCACCGACAGCCAGGAACTGCCGGGGGATCAGATGGTCACCCGGATCCTGCAGGTGAAAAACGTTACCGCTTCCCAGCTGGTACCCATTCTGCGACCTTTGATTCCGCAACAGGGGCACTTGGCGGCCTACCCCGCCACCAATGTTCTGATTATTTCCGATCGCAGACAGAACGTAGATCGCCTGCTGAAGATCATCTCCCGCATCGATCAAGTGAGCGACAGCTCCATTGAAGTGGTCTCCCTGCGCCACGCCTCCGCCGCAGAGGTGGTACGAATCATTACCGGATTGCAGAAAAATAAGGGGAAAGGCGCCGCTGAGCCGGCAAAACTCATCGCTGACGAGCGCACCAACAGCGTACTGATCAGCGGTGACACCACCACCCGGCTGCGCACGAGGGTGGTGATCGAACACTTGGATACCCCTTTCGAGAATGAAGGCAATGCCCGGGTCATCTACCTACGCTACGCCAACGCCAAAGAGCTCGCCACCGTACTGACCGGCGTTAGCGACACCATGGACAAGAGCAAGAAGAAGGGCAAGGCGGCAGCCACCTCCACCCCGGTCAATATCCAGGCTGATGAAGCTTCCAACGCATTGATCATTACTGCGCCGCAGAATATCTTCAATGCTCTGCAATCAATTATCCGCAAGCTGGATATCCGCCGCGCCCAGGTGCTGGTCGAGGCGATTATCGCCGAGATCTCGTTAGACCGGGTCAAGGAGCTTGGTGTGCAGTGGATCGTCGACGGCACCCCTGGCGGCTCGGGACCGGTGGGCGTCATCAACTTAGGCACCCCCAGCATCGGCAGTATCGCAGGTGCCATCGCCGCAGACACCATTCCGGCAATACCGTCAGGCACCACAATCGGACTTGGCAGTTTCGACAACAATTCGATCAATTTTGCCGCCCTGATCCGTGCGTTGGAGAGCGACACATCAAGCAACCTCCTCTCAACCCCCAGTATTCTTACCCTGGATAATCAGGAGGCGGAGATCGTTGTCGGCCAAAACGTACCTTTCCTGACGGGACAGTACGCCTCCACAGGTTCATCCAGCACCTCGGTCAATCCTTTCCAGACCATTCAGCGTCAGGATGTCGGACTGACCCTGCGCGTCAAGCCGCAGATCAATGAAGGTAACGCTATCCAGCTGGAGGTCTCCCAGGAAGTCTCCAGCATCAACAGGACAGCCAGCACCGGCACCGCCGATATTGTCACCAATAAGCGTACAATAAAAACCGTCGTCATGGTGGATGATGGCGATACCATCGTCCTTGGCGGGTTGATCGACGAAGATCTACAGCAAGTGGAGGAGAAAGTGCCGTTTCTGGGAGATATCCCCGGCCTCGGCGTCCTGTTCCGCGCCAACTCGACCACCAAGGTCAAGCGTAATCTGGTGGTATTCCTGCGCCCTGTTATTGTTAGGGATGCCGCTACCCATGCCGCTGTGACCGGCAACAAATACAACTTCTTCCGGGCACAGCAGTTGCGGATGCGTCAGCTGGGTGTCGATCTGTTACCCGATGAGGCAGCGCCTCTGCTGCCCAATCGATTCAATGCTCTTCCTCAGCCTTTTGACGAGGAGAGTGGCACGTCTCAACACTGAGCCAACACCACATGTCTGAGTCACTTCTGAACAACTCTCCGGCAGAGACAGCACCGGCTACGGATGATGACACAGGGCATCGCCAACCAAGAATCCGGGACGATGTTACTTATGCCTTTGCCAGGCGTCACGGTGTCATCGTCACCGAAGATGCGCTACGTCAGACTCGGGTGCTGTTCAAAACCGGGACACCTATAAGCGTCTTCAACGAGATGCGTCGCTTCCTCGGGCGTCCACTTGTCTTGAAAGAGGTTGCAGAAGAGGAGTTTGAACGGGAACTCACGACGATCTACGAGTCAGGTTCCAAGCAGTCCAGCCAGATCATGGAGACCATGGGCGATGACATGGATCTCGACGACGTGGCGCGGCAACTCGATCAACCCGAAGATCTGCTGGAAAACGACGATGACGCCCCTATCATCCGTCTGATCAACGCACTCTTCACAGAGGCGATCAAGGAAGAGGCGTCAGACATCCATATTGAGCCCTACGAAAACCGTCTTGTGGTTCGTTTTCGTGTGGACGGCGTCTTGCGGGAGGTGCTCAACCCTCCCCGTACAGTCGCCCCTTTTCTGGTCTCCCGCATCAAGGTCATGGCCCATCTTGACATCGCGGAGAAGCGTATCCCCCAGGATGGCCGCATCTCGCTGAAAGTGGGACGCAGACCTGTAGATGTTCGTGTCTCCACGCTGCCCTCCAGTTACGGTGAGCGGGTGGTACTGCGACTACTCGATAAGAAAGCCGGTCGCCTGGATCTCTCCCATCTCGGCATGTCCAAAAAACTTCTGACGCAGATCGACCCTGGTGTTATCCAGCGTCCCCATGGCATCTTTCTCGTCACTGGACCCACCGGTTCAGGCAAAACCACCACCCTCTATGGAGCACTTACCCGGCTCAATACCCAAAGCCGCAACATCGTCACTGTTGAAGACCCAATCGAGTACTACCTTGACGGAATCGGCCAAACCCAGGTCAACAACAAGGTCGATCTGACCTTTGCCAGAGGGCTTCGCGCCATTCTGAGACAGGATCCCGACGTGGTGATGGTGGGTGAGATTCGTGATCTGGAAACCGCCCAGATCGCAGTACAGGCGAGTCTTACCGGCCATCTGGTTTTATCCACTCTGCACACCAACACCGCTATCGGCAGCGTTACCCGTCTCCGTGATATGGGCGTTGAGCCTTTCCTGCTGGCATCCAGCCTGATCAGTGTCCTATCCCAGCGACTGGTGAGGACCCTCTGCCCCCACTGCAAAAAACCCTATTCGGCCACGCAACGGGAGCTGGAATTGCTGGAGTTTCCCCTGGATAAACGGGTAACCCTCTATGCCCCCACAGGTTGTGACAAGTGCCACAATAACGGCTACCTGGGACGCACCGGTATTTACGAACTTGTCGTTATTGATGAAACCCTGCGAAATCTCATCCACCAGGGTACCAGTGAGCTGGAAATGCTCGAGCACGTAAGAAAATCAACTGGCTCCATGCGTCAGGATGGTATGCGCCGTGTGCTGGAAGGTGATACCACAATCGACGAGATCATTCGTGTCACGCAGGAAAGTTAGTGGACGCATTTGAATTCGTAGCGCTCGACCTTTCCGGCAAGGAGAAACGCGGCGTCCTCGAAGGGGACAGCGCCAAACAGGTAAGACAGCAACTTCGGGAGAGCGGACTTACCCCGCTCACCATCAACACAGCCAGCTCTGAAACCGTAGAAAGACGTCGTTTTACCCTGCAGCGCCGGGTCAACGCCATGGAGCTGGCGTTGATTACCCGCCAGATGGCCACGCTACTAAAATCCGGCCTGCCGCTTGAACACGTTATCAAGACCGTCGCACAACAGACCGACAAGCGACATGTGGAACGCACTCTGCTGGCAGTGCGCGCCAAGGTTCTGGAGGGACGCAGCCTAGCGGATGGACTCTCAGAATTCCCCCATACCTTTCCAGAACTCTATATCCGCACCGTCGCTTCCGGCGAGGAGTCTGGCCACCTGGAGGTGGTACTGGAACGTCTGGCCGACTACACAGAACGACGCCAGCAGATGCAGCAAAAGACCGTGCTCGCACTCTTCTACCCCGCCCTGCTGGTTATAGTTTCAATCCTTATCGTTGGTGGCTTGCTGACTTTCATCGTACCCCAGGTCACCCGGGTATTTGAGAACATGGGACAGGAACTGCCCTTCATCACCAGGGCGCTCATCGCCACCAGTGACACAGTAAGGGATTACGGCGTGCTGATGTTGGTGACTCTGCTGATCAGCGGATTTATCTTCAGCTACATCATCAAGCGACCGGGGCCCCAGATTCTGTGGCAACGTTTTACTCTGCATATCCCTCTGATAGGCCGGTTGATCAGAACCTCAAACGCGGCAAGATTTGCACGCACCCTCAGTATCATGGCCGCAAGCAGCGTCCCGATCCTGGATGCATTGCGCATCGCCTCTCAGGTTTTGACCAATCTACCAATGCGCAATGCCGTCGAAGAGGCATCACTACGAGTGCGTGAAGGCAGCAGTCTGCATGGTGCATTGGAAAAGACGGGGTACTTTCCACCCATGACACTCAGCCTCCTGGCCAGCGGTGAATCAAGTGGTAACCTGGAGGGGATGCTGGAGAGAGCCGCCGACATTCAGGAGCGAGAAATCGAATCTCTCGTCTCGACAGTGCTGGGGTTATTTGAACCACTCCTGATCCTGTTCATGGGTGGCGCAGTACTCATCATCGTTTTGGGGATACTGCTGCCCATCTTCGATCTCAACCAGTTGGTAGGCTGACACAGGAGATCCACCTCAGGAAAGCGCAATTATGCTCACTGATCAATACACCCTAAACTCCAGACTCCCGGCGATCTGTCGATTGCTTGCAATTCCTCTGCTCAGCCTGAGCCTTCTCTATGGCTGCACCTCCAGTGCCGAAAAGGAAGCCCAGCTCAAGGATCCAAAAATCATTCTGGAACAATCCAGGACTGCCTTTGCGGAAAAGAAGTATGAGGCAGCATTCCAGCTACTCTTCCCACTCGCCGTGGAAGGCAATGCCGAAGCCCAATATGCATTGGGTTACATGTATCATCATGGCCTGGGGTTGGAGAAAGACGATAGTCAGGCTATGCAGTGGATCCAACGCGCTGCTTCTCAGGGCTACGCAAAGGCGCTGAAGGCCTTAAAGTAGATAGCGTCCGTCCGCAAACAACGCTAAAAGTGCAAACGTATTGATTTAATTTAGATTCAGCGACAGCGTGGTCTGCTGGCCTTGACGCAATACCACCAGTTCAATGTTATCCGCTGATTGCAGATCTTTGATCAGGCCCATGGCCTGCTTGTCATCATTTAACGGAACACCATTGACAGAAGTGACGAGATCTGACGGCCGTACACCAAGGCGATTATAGAGATCCCGGTTTTTCTGCGGCAAAATTCGATAGCCCTTCAACTGTTTGCCCGTGCGAACCGGTACGAAACGAAGATGTTGAAAAATCTTCAGCGGTTCACGCTTGAACATCTCCTTGTATGTGCCCAGAGAAGAGGATGCCTTGGATGCAGATTTCGATCTGCTGCTGGTTACCACGGGCTTGGAAGCCTTGGGGAAACGCAGCACCTCCGACTGACCATTTCTGAGCAATACGACACGGTCTTCATGCACCGCCTGCAAAGTAACCCCACCCATTATCTTCTTGCCAACCTTGTAATACTTCTGCTCTGAGCCAGCTTTGCCAATGATTGCTGCGCCAAGTTCAGGTTTAGGGTCTGCAAAAACGCCATGCAGCGTCAGGTTAAGATTTGTCTCGGGCGCCCTTTCTGCAACAACCTTCGGGGCGCTTCTTTTTACGGCCCCTGGCCGGCCGAAGACATGCAGAGCTGAGAGACGGTCCGACTGATCTTTAAGGGAGCGACCAGGATGTTTTGTTCCAGTGAGCACCTCTCCACTACGAACGAAATGCTGCTCAGGGGGAACAGGTATCACCTGCCAGGTGATCTGAGCCAGAACATATGCAATCAGAACCACAAGTACCAGCAGCGCAACTCTGGGTAAAACGCGATTAACCAATTGATCCAACCACCCGGGGCGACCTGACTCTCCCCAGATTCCCATTGCACGTTGAGCTGTACCTGTAAAATCCATAACTACCATCGATTCCTAAGGATAACGAATCAGATTAACCTTCTTCTTGATCTCATCTATATAGTCTCTATTTATACGCTTAACCATCTTCTCTGCAAGTTTTCGATCGACTTCCGGGCCCACCCGCACACGATAAAATTGTTTTCCCTGAACCGATGTGAATTCAATATGTGCAGGCAGATCTCCTTTTTTAAGCCGCTTAACCAGTTTGTCGGCATTTTTTCTATTGCTGAAACTAGCCACCTGAATTATCCAGGCTGACGGGGAGGTACGCGCAATTTTCCCCGTTTTATTGTTGCTGGATGTGGCTGCAGGTTTCGGTTTTTTCGGCACTATTTCCAGGCTGCTCTCATTTCGTGAGACCGATTGATCAAACGATGGCAGGATATTGATTTCAGACCCTGCAGACTTTTTCGGCATTGACGGTATGTTGGTGCCTTTTATCGCTTTATTCAGCTTGGCCGGAGTTTCCAACAGCATGGGTACAAATATAACCACCAGCGAAACCAGCACCGTTCCACCTATCAACCTGCGTTTAAGCCTCTCCTCCAAAACCGGATACCTGTCAGAAATCAATAAATCGTATTAGAAGAGTATATCAGGCGCCCACAAAAACATCGGCGACTGGCTCCAGATATTGCAGTGCTTCGCCAACGGTCAGGAACGAACCGAATACCAAGACGCTATCACCCCTGCCTGCATCAGCCATTGCAGCCTGCAAGCCATCATTTACCGAGGAAAATCGACTGACTCTACTACTGCTACCGGCCTTCCGTAACGCTGCCTCAAGCTGCTCGACCGTACAAGCGCGGCTACCGGACAACTCCACCAGGTACCAACTGTCAACGTCCTGGTCCAGTACCTGGATCACCCCGGCAACATCCTTGTCTGCCAGCATAGCGAAAACGGCCAGCACAGATCCTTTCGCAGCCCTCTTCCGCAGATTATCTCTCAGCGCCTCAGCCGCCTGAATGTTGTGCGCCACATCGAGCACCACAGGAACATCCCCGTCTATCAACTGATAGCGACCTGCCAAGTGCACAGAAGCCAAACCCTTTGTTACGTCTTGTGATTCGACAACAAACCGGGAAGAAAGTTGTTCGACGACCGCCAGAACTGCAGCGGCGTTTTGCAATTGAAATGCTCCTGGTAACGCAGGCATTGGCAGATTGGAGTACGCTTGTCGCCCACCTTCCCAGCGCCACCCATCATCACTTGGAGTGGCATGAAAATCGACGTCCACCCGACACTGGATCGCCCCAATCGACTCTGCATGCTGATAGACAGAAGACGGCAATTCTTTATCAGCCATGATCACCGGGCGATTGCCACGCATGATGCCTGCCTTCTCCGCACCGATCTGGTCCAGGGTCTCTCCCAGCCAATCGGTATGGTCCAGCGCAACCGTGGTGATCACCGCTACATCCGCATCGATGATATTCACCGCATCGAGACGTCCACCAAGCCCGACCTCCAGAATCACCAGGTCCGGCGTCAGTTCAGCGAAAATATCCAGCGCCGCCAGGGTACCGAACTCAAAATAGGTCAATGCCACTTCACCCCGCGCATCGTCCACGCGTTGGAAGGCACTGCACAACTGCTCATCCGACACTGGGATGCCATTCAGCCGCACACGCTCATTGTAGTGAACCAGATGGGGGGAGGTGTAAGCGCCGGTGCGATAGCCTGCCTGCATGAAGATCGATTCCAGCATTGCAACCGAGGAACCCTTGCCATTGGTTCCGGCGATCGTCACTACCGCTGATGCCAGCCCTGAAGGCCTCAAACGCTGCCAGACACTGTCGACACGATCGAGTCCCAACTCGATCTCGTGCGGATGAAGTGACGACTGCCACGTCAACCAGTCATCCAGACTGCTAAAACGCATGTTGGACAGGGTGTTGAAGAACGAGGGGGGCTATGGGCGTGGCTTGTGCATGAAAATGCTTAGCAGATCGGCAATGCGGTCACGCATGTCGCGACGATCAATGATCATATCGATCGCACCATGCTCCAGCAGGAACTCGCTGCGCTGAAACCCTTCCGGCAGTGTCTCCCGGACGGTCTGTTCAATGACCCGGGGACCGGCGAAGCCGACCAGAGCATTGGGCTCTGCCAAATTGATGTCACCCAGCATGGCAAGACTGGCAGAAACACCACCCATGGTTGGGTCGGTCATGACAGAGATAAAGGGCAAGCCGCGTTTCTGTAACCGATCCAGGGCAGCACTGGTTTTTGCCATCTGCATCAGAGAGAAAAGCGACTCCTGCATACGGGCGCCACCACTGGCAGAGAAACAGATCAGCGGGATATGACGTTCCAGGGCAACACTCACCGCACGAACAAAACGTTCGCCGACCACTGAGCCCATGGAGCCCGCCATGAAGTTGAATTCGAAAGCCGCCACAACCACTTCCAGCCCCTTGAGCTGGCCGCGCATCACCACCAGCGCATCTTTTTCGCCGGAGTTTTTCTGCGCCTGACTCAGACGATCCTTGTACTTCTTACTGTCCTTGAACTTCAGGGGATCGACCGACTCAAGAGACTGTGCAATCTCCTCCAACGGCTCAGGATCGAGAAACGACTCCAGCCGACGCCGGGCGCCCAGCCGATTGTGATGGTTGCATTTAGGACAGACATCCAGATTCCGCTCCATCTCTGCACGATAGAGAATCGCATTGCATCCTGGACACTTGTCCCAAAGACCTTCGGGAACCGCCCGTTTGCTGCCGCCATCTGTACGAATGCGGCTTGGCATCAATTTTTCGAACCAACTCATGGGTGAGATTCTACCTCATAAATGTGCCAGAAGTCAGGAGCCTTAATGAACAGCATCCATTGCCCTGCGCATACTGGATAAAATTTCCGCCAGCGCAGGACCGATTTTATCCGGTGTCTCTTGCAGCGCCTCGACCCGGGATACCAAGGCGCTACCGACGACGACAGCGTCAGCAAGCTGAGAAACTGCTGCGGCTGTCGCAGCATCCTTGATGCCGAATCCAACTCCCACGGGAAGCGCTGTTTTCTCCCTGATCTGCTCCAGCTTTTCCGCTACTGCGGCGGTATCCAGCTGGCTGGAGCCGGTTACGCCTTTGACGGAGACATAATAGACAAAACCACTCGCCGCGTTGCAGATCCGGCCAATTCGATCAGGTGTACTCGTCGGTGCCAACAGGTAGATCTGGTCAATAGCCTTATCACGCAGTGACTGCAACAGATCTTCCCCCTCTTCCGGCGGAATATCGACGATCAGCACCCCGTCGACACCTGCGGCACTGGCTGACCCGGCAAAGGTAGCGTAACCCATCACCTCAATCGGATTGAGGTAACCCATCAAAACCACCGGCGTATTCTGATCCTTCTCCCGGAAGGTCTTAACCATCTGCAAAACATCGTGCAAACTGACATGGTGCTCCAATGCCCGTTCACTGGCCCGTTGAATGACAGGACCATCCGCCATGGGATCTGAAAAAGGTACGCCCAGCTCAATCAGGTTGGCACCAGCAGAAACCATGTCATGCATCAAACCGACGGTTACCCCAGGGGTCGGATCACCGGCGGTGATAAAGGGGATCAATGCGGTTTTGCCCTGCTTCCGCAGATCACTGAATCTCTGACTGATACGACTCATATCTCGATGCCCTCCCGTGCCGCCACGGTGTGCATATCCTTGTCTCCCCGACCGGAGAGGTTAACCAGGATGATTTTGTCACTCTCCATTGTTGGTGCAAGTTTGGCCGCGTAGGCCAGCGCATGACTCGACTCCAGCGCGGGGATAATCCCCTCGATTTTAGTCAAGGCATGGAAGGCATCCAGCGCCTCTTCATCCGTAATCGCCACATACTGCGCCCGTCCGGTATCTTTCAACCAGGCATGTTCAGGACCGACACCTGGATAATCGAGTCCGGCAGAGATGGAGTGGGTTTCGATGATCTGGCCATCCTTGTCCTCCATCAGATAGGTGCGATTGCCATGCAAAACGCCTGGCTGTCCGGCACAGAGCGGCGCTGCGTGGTGCCCGGTTTCCAGGCCATCTCCAGCTGCCTCCACACCGTAGATCCCGACCTCTGTATCATCGAGAAACGGATAGAAGAGTCCAATTGCATTGGAGCCACCACCGACACAGGCAACCAGGGCATCAGGCAGTCGGCCAGCCTGCTGCTGAATCTGTTCCCTCGCCTCTCGGCCGATCACGGTCTGGAAATCCCTCACCATAGCCGGATAGGGATGGGGGCCGGCAACGGTGCCGATTATATAGAAGGTGTTATCGATATTGGTGACCCAATCCCGCATCGCCTCATTGAGCGCATCCTTCAGGGTTTTGGATCCCGACTCCACTGATCGGACCTCGGCGCCCAGCAGTCTCATGCGGTAGACGTTGGCCTCCTGGCGGACTATATCGACAGCCCCCATATAGACCACGCACTCCAGTCCCAGCCTGGCGGCCACCGTGGCGGTTGCAACACCGTGCTGACCTGCGCCGGTCTCGGCAATGATCCGGGTCTTGCCCATGCGCTTCGCCAGCAGGGCCTGGCCGATGGTATTGTTGACCTTATGCGCGCCGGTATGGTTCAGATCCTCTCGTTTCAGATAGATCCGTGCGCCACCCAATTCCCGGCTCCAGCGCTGCGCAAAATAGATTGGAGAGGGCCGCCCGACATAGTTGGCAAGATCCTCATCGAGCTCCTTGAGGAACTCCGGGTCCCGCATATATTTCTCATAGGCAAGGCGCAAATCCTTGAGGGGTTCCATCAGGGTTTCTGCCACGAACAAGCCGCCATAGACGCCGAAATGACCTCTATCGTCCGGCTGGGTGCCAATAATATTTTCAGCTGTTGTCGCCACGCTTCACTCCTTCAATGAAGGCCGCTATTTTACCCACATTTTTAATGCCTTTGGACTGTTCGACGCCACCGCTCACATCTACTGCATAGGGGCGGACCTGCCGCACAGCCGCTTCAATATTGTCCGGATTCAATCCACCGGCAAGGATGATTCTTGAGGCCAGATCCTTAGGTATCCGTTCCCAGTCGAAGGCCGTTCCTGTACCGCCTGGCTTACCGGGTTCATAGGCATCCAACAGCAATCCGGCTGCGCCTCTGAATTCACTCGCCGCCGCGGCCGGATCAATCCCATCGCGCATGCGCACCGCCTTGACCCAGGGTCTGTCGTAGCCTTTACAAGCCGCGACATTCTCTTTCCCATGGAATTGCAGGAGATCGATATGTACCTCCTGTAGCAAGCTTGTAATCCGTGCGCGGTCCTCATCCACAAACAGGCCCACAACAGTGACAAATGCCGGTAAAACCTCGACGACCTTCCTGGCCTGCTCCACACTCACCGCTCTTGGGCTGGGCGGATAGAACACCAACCCAATCGCATCAGCTCCCTGCTGAACCGCCACAAGGGCATCTTCCGGCCGGGTGATACCACAGATTTTGATCCTGGTCCTCATAAAGCATGGAAAGATACAGGATAGCGCCTGACTGCGCTACGCCAATCACAACTCACCGACAGGTGGCGTTTGCCTGAATCGGGTTGCCGGTTCCGCTGCGCTTGAACCGGCCTACAAAATGTAGGCCTGATCTAGCATAGCGGATCAGACGATCCCTGCTACGCGGGCAATGAGATATCTGGCCCCTCAGGTAACAAATAGCTTTCAGGGTAATCGACTTTGGTGAGATAGAGTCCCTGCGGCGGGGCCGTGACACCACCTTTCGTACGATCACGCAATTCAAGGATCTGTTGTGCCCAGAATTCCTTCTGCTCTCCCCGACCGATGGCCATCAGCACACCGGCAATGTTCCTCACCATGTGGTGCAGAAACGCATTGGCATGAACATCGATTTTCACCATTTCGCCTTCCCGGCTCACATTTAACCGGTGAAGGGTACGTACCGGGTGTTTAGCTTGGCATCCCAACGCCCTGTAGGATGAGAAATCATGCTCACCCACCAGTGCCTGCGCTGCCCGGTGCATGCTCGATTCATCCAAGGGGTGATGCACCCAGACCGCTCGATCCCGCCAAAGAGCGGAACGCATCGGCCGATTCAGAATGTGGTAGCGATAGTGCCGCCCGATAGCCGAAAAACGTGCATGAAAATCGTCCGGCATCTCTCGTGCCCAGGAAATGCTGACATCTCCCGGCAAATTGACGTTTGTCCCCAATATCCAGGAGCGTCTACTCCTGACCGCCTCCGTCTCAAAATGAACCACTTGCCCTGTTGCGTGAACCCCTGTATCGGTCCTTCCGGCACAGTGCAGTCTCACAGGATGATCCGCCACTCTGGAAACGGCTTCTTCGACGCACTGCTGCACGTTGCGCACATCGTCCTGGGTCTGCCAACCGTGAAATGCAGCGCCGTCGTATTCAACCCCAAGGGCAACTCTCATCTATTCCTCTTCATGGATATAAAAGAAAAGGGGTGCAAACTGCACCCCTTCAGAAGACATCTCTTACGACAATATCAGGATGACATCTTTTCGAGCAATTGCGTGGCCTCTTCCTGTTGCTCATTGTTGCCTTCTGTGGCCACCTCTTCGAGGATACTTCTTGCACCCTCTTCATCACCCATATCCACGTAAGCGCGGGCCAAATCAAGTTTGGTATTCACTTCATCTTCTGCACCCAGTTCCATCTCCTCATCGAAGGTCAGTGAGTGGGGTGCGATATCTTCGTCAGCCTCACCCAGACCCTCGCTGTCGGTACCCAACAGATCAGACCCTTCGCTCTCTTTTGCATCCAGATCTTCGGACAACGACTCCAATTCACGTTCCAGGCTTTCGAGATCAAGATCGTCGAGAGATTCGGAGTCATCGATTCCTATTATACTGCTGGTTGCAGAGCCCGTATCATCGGCCAGATCTCCCAGGTCCAGGTCGGCAAGTACACTATCGGTGTCCGGTGATGAGTCGAGCTGCAGGCTATCATCCAATCCTTCGGATGGCGTGGCATCCTCCAGCAATCCCGAATCGAGCCCCAGACTGGCAAGATCGATATCCAGCAATTCAGAGTCAGTGGTATCGGATGTCGTCTGGTTTACGGCATCATTTTGTGCCACCACATCATCGGCCGTTTCTAAATCTATGGACAACTCAGAGTCCAGAGCACTGGGTTCCATATCATCCAGATCAGAGAGTTCACTCAGGTCCAGGGAATCAAGGTCGTTATCAAGATCATCCAGAGTATCGACAGATTCAGGGGCAGCCGGCGCAGGGGTCGACAGATCGAGTGAAGAGTCGCGCAGCTCACTATCCAGATTCAAACCAAGGTCATCGAGTTCATCATCCATACCCGATGCAAAACCGTCCTCCGTCGGCGCTGTGTCCGCAGCAGAGCCAAACAGAATGTTTTCCGGATCGAGCTCCCTGCCCATGGTGGAGATTCTGCTCCAGACATCCGGGTTCGTGGTTGCGATGCCCGCAGCTGAAAGTGCACCGGCCAGTGCAGCAAATGCACTCGTGTCTTTTGCCGAATAGTGAATTTCCAGCAGCTTGTGCTTCAGTTCCGCACGCTCAGGGGCTTTTTCGATCGCTTGTTTAACCAGCTCTTCAGCCTGCTGATAACGGCCATAGGCGATGTAAACATCAGCTTCGGAGAGAGGATCGACCTCGCCGGTTTCATCCTGCAGGGCATCGATGTCACTGGGAGAAAAATCACTCAGGAATGATGTTTCATCAGTCAGTTCGTTGATGGAACCCGCCTCCACCTGGGCCGCTTCAGCTGCAGGCTCTCCATCTGGAGTGACAAGAATACTTTCGGCAAATTCCGCTTCAGCTTCCTTGCGACGCCGCATGATCAGCCATAGCAGCGAGAGCAGGAGCACTCCAACTGCGCCCACTATACCCATCAGGGTTGTGTTGCCGGCCAAGGCACCCAGCAGCCCTTTCTCCTTCGGCTTTTTCTTTTCTACTGGTTTTGGCGCAGTCTCCTCCGCCACCTGGGTCGGAGTTACAGGCGGCGCAACTGCAGGAGCGGGCTTTTCTGTAACAGCAGGTTCAGGTTTTGCCTCTTGTACGGGTTCAGCAACAACAGCACTGTCTGCAGTTTGCTGCATGGCCTCGTCGATAGCAGACTCAATATCTGCCTCTTCGATGACGGGTTCATCGGAAACCGGCAGCACTTCCTCTTCGGCCATCACCTCAGGAGCCTGAGATTCAAGACGCTGCGTCGACTGTAACTGTGCAAGCTGATCGCTCTTCAGAGTCAAAAGCCGCTGGATGTCCTCCAGTTGAGCTTCCAGGCCCTTGATCCGGCCACGTAGCTCCTCACTCTCCTGACGCGTGGATTCATTGGATTCACGCACCAGCAGAATCTGTTTTTCAAGACGCTGGAGATCTTCTTTCTGTTCGGCCTTGCCTTCCCTGTCGACGGCCTCATCAGCCTCGGGCTTAGCAGAAACCAGCTTCAGACGGTCATCCGCCGGGACTGGCGCTGATATGGCGGGAGACGGGTCAGTTGTCGCAGCTTTCCCACGGCCTCGATTCTCTCTCCAGGCGTTGGTCTGGGCCAAGAACTCAGATCGTGCATCACGGGAGGATAGTGCGCTCGGGTCAGCACCCTCTGGAAGACGCAGGATCTTGCCAACCTTCAGGCCATTGACATTATTTCTGATAAAAGCTTTTGGATTGTGCTCCAGCAGCGCCATCATAAGCTGTTCGGTGGTTTCGCCGCTGCGCCGCATCGACTTGGCGATAACCCACAGATTGTCATTGTTCTTAACGGGGCCGTATTCGCGGGCACCGCCATCACTCCTGCTGGCAGCAGCCTCCTGCTGGCGGGGTGTAACCGTTCGCCTGCTCTGTACGGGGGTTGGCGTGCTCGCAGGTGCTGTCTGTGCAATCGGGGCGGTAACAGGCGCCGGTTTGCGTTTCACCGTAACCGGCGGATCCAGCAGTACAGTGTACTCACGGACCAGACGGCCCTTCGGCCAGTTAACCTCAATAAGGAAATTGAGGAAAGGTTCACGCACGGGATCCCGACTGCTCACCGCAATGACCACTTTACCATCACTGCGTAAAGTAGGTTTAAAGGTCAAGCCGGAAAGCATAAAAGGACGCTCAACACCGGCCCGGGCAAAGGCAGCTTGAGAAGCCAGTTCTACCCTGACGTCCTGCACCTCATCAGATTTTACCGATATCAGATCGATATCCGCTTTGAAATATTGGTTGAGAGACGATTGAGTATGGATCTCACCCAAACCAAGCGCATAGGCGCCCAGTGGTGATAGGGCTGTTGCTATTGCCACTGCCAGGGACAGCTTACGAATCATGCTTCCTCCTTGCCTGAACCACCCCGCTCACCCAAAGATGAGAAGCAGCTGCAAAGGGTTTATTTAAATCCAGATGGAACATTATTAATGATAGAATAAACTTAATATTATCCGCATAACTATAGCTTATAAATAGTCTTTTACCAAAACTTCAACAATCTTCACAACATTTGCCGCAATACCTGAACGTAGATTGTCAGCCACTGTAAAAAGTGAGAATTGCGTTGCGTTTTTTCCCACAGACCTGATCCTGCCGACTGTGATGTCTTCCATGCCTGAAGCATGGCTCACCGGGCTGACACAGGCACCGTTTTCACTATCCACAAGCGTTACACCCTCAGTCTCTGCCAACAGCGACTGCAGGTTCTGTAATGTTAGCGGCCGGGAAGTTTGAAACTGAACCATCTGTGAGTGTCCGTAAAAAACAGGCGCTATGGCAGTTGTCACGGTAAGCGAAAGATCCTCACATTCAAGGATGCGAAGAGCGTCCTGTTCAGCCTTTATCTCACCGAAGGTACTCCCATCTTCATTGAGCTCACCCAGCGGTGACAAAAGGTTGAATGCAATCTGCCGGGGAAACAGCACCGGAGTTATCGGTTTGGCATTGAGTAACTGCGCGGTCTGCCTCGCCATCTCTTCCACGCCGGCACGACCGAAATCTGAAACGGCCTGACAACTGACCACCGAGACTTGTTCGAGTCCCACCCTGTCCAGCACGGGCTTGAGAATCCTGACCAACTGGCTCGTGCCTGCATCCGGCAGGGTGGTGATGCCCCCTTTCGATACAACTTCCATCGACCCAGGATTGACCCAGCCGACCACAGGCGGCAGATCTGTCGCTTCCAGCAGCCGGGCACCGATATCCAGGATAATGCAGCCGGCATCCTGTGCGAGATCAAGCCAACCTCCAGCAGAGGAGTCTTCACCGGTCGAAATAACAATACGGACTTGGGTGAAATCGAATAGCGACAGATCAGCGATGGTCAATGCCCGGTCCCCGAACTCAACCGTATCTCCCACAGCCTCCTCATCCCCGAGCACCTGCAAGCTACCGGCAAGACTGGGATGCGAAGAGATGGCCTCCAGTAAGGTTTCACCAACCAGACCGGTCGCGCCGACCAGTGCAATATCCACTTCAGGGTTCATCTTCTGTTAAATCTCTTGATAGGGTTTGATTCCCCGCAACTTGTTACGAAGAAACACAGGGGGCAGTGTTCAGTTTCCACTATTAATGAAGAACCCCGTACACGCTATTTGCGCGCCGGGGCCGTCTTCTTCCTGGCATTGGAGCAAAACCGCCCCCAAGCCTTTAATCAATCAGCTCTCTATGAGAATACGCAGCATCCGGCGCAAAGGTTCCGCCGCGCCCCAGAGAAGCTGATCGCCCACGGTGAAGGCATTCAGGTATTCCGCACCGAGGTTCATCTTGCGCAGACGACCCACCGGCACCACCAGGGAACCAGTCACCTTGGCCGGCGTCAACTCCTGTACAGTGATGTCCCGCTCATTGGGTACTACCTTGACCCAGTCATTGGCGGAACCGAGAATCTCTTCCACCTCATCCATCGGCACATCCCTTCGCAGTTTGACCGTCAGTGCCTGACTGTGACAGCGCATGGCGCCAACACGCACACAGGTACCATCGATGGGCACAGGATTGTCGGACCGGCGCAAGATCTTGTTGGTCTCGGCAAAGCCTTTCCACTCCTCCTTGCTCTGGCCATTCTCCCGGGCCACATCGATCCAGGGAATCAGGGCACCCGCCAAAGGCGCACCAAAATTCTCGGTGGGGAAACCATCGCTACGGATGGCATCCGCCACCGCCTGATCGATAGGAAGAATCGGCGAATAGGGATCGTCCAGCTGCTCATTGCTGACAGCCGCCTTTACTGCACCCATCTGCTTGATCAACTCCCGCATGTTTTTGGCCCCGGCGCCGGATGCTGCCTGATAGGTCATTGCAGTCGTCCACTCCACCAGATCCTCCCGAAAGAGGCCGCCTAGCGCCATCAGCATCAAGCTGACGGTGCAGTTACCGCCGATGTAGTCCTTGACACCACTGCTCAGGCCATCGCGAATAACGTTGTCGTTGACCGGGTCGAGCACGATAATGGAGTGGTCCTTCATACGCAGGCTGGATGCCGCATCGATCCAGTAGCCGTTCCAACCCGCAGCTCGCAACTTAGGGAAGACCTCATTGGTGTAACCGCCACCCTGGCAGGTGACGATTACATCCATTTTCTTCAGTTCATCGATATCCGTGGCATCCTTGAGCAGCGGAATCTCTCTGCCGATGTCAGGACCCTTCTGACCAGCTTGGGAAGTGGTGAAGAAGACCGGCTCTTCGATATCGGCAAAATCGTTCTCTTCGCGCATACGGCCCATCAGGACCGACCCGACCATGCCACGCCAACCTACAAATCCAACTCGTTTCATCTGTCTTGTCTCTATTTCAATTAACCGCAAAGAACGCGAAGAATCTTACTCGGCGTAAACAATGACTTTAATTACAGCCTTTGCGCTCTTCCCGGTTACAACATCACAGCGCAGCGACCACCGCATCGCCCATGGCGTCGCAGCTGACCTCGGTTTTACCCTCGGACATGATATCCTGGGTCCGCAAGCCATCGTCCAGCACCTTGTTGACCGCCGCCTCGATACGATCCGCCATCGCGGGCTCATCCAGACTGTAACGCAACATCATCGATACCGAGAGGATGGTAGCCAGCGGGTTCGCCTTGTTCTGCCCGGCAATATCCGGAGCGGAACCATGGATCGGCTCATACATACCCTTGCTGTTCTCATCAAGCGAGGCGGAAGGCAACATGCCGATAGAACCGGTGAGCATGGCGGCACAATCCGACAGGATATCACCGAACATGTTGGTGGTAACCATCACATCAAACTGTTTCGGTGCCCGCACCAGCTGCATCGCAGCGTTATCCACATACATGTGACTCAGTTCAACATCCGGGTAGTCATCGCCCACACGGGTGGCGACCTCGCGCCATAACTCAGTGCACTCCAGGACATTGGCTTTGTCCACGGAGCAGACCCGTTTATCGCGTTTCATGGCGATGTCGAAAGCGACCCGGCTGATGCGGTCAACCTCGGACTCGGCATAGACCAGAGTATTGAAGCCCTGCTTTTCGCCGCTATCGAGCTCCCGCACACCCCGGGGCTGGCCAAAGTAGATGCCGCCGGTCAGCTCGCGCACGATCATGATATCGAGGCCCGAAACCACTTCCGGCTTCAGGGTCGAGGCATCCGCCAGTTGCGGATAGAGGATCGCGGGACGTAGATTGGCAAAGAGATTGAGACCGGCGCGCAGACCCAGCAGCCCCTTCTCGGGACGGATGGAGATGTCCAGCTCTTCCCATTTGTAACCACCGACAGCACCAAGCAGAATCGCGTCCGCCTCCTGCGCCATTTCCAATGTCGTTTCCGGCAACGGCCCACCGGTGGCATCGATGGCAGCCCCACCGACCAGCGCCTCGTCCATCTCGATATCCAGTCCAAAATCATCACGCAGTGCGGCCATTACCTTTACAGCCTCGGTAACAATCTCAGGGCCAATACCGTCACCCGGTAGAATCAGAATATTTTTGCTCATTTCGATTTACATCCTTACCCGCAGCTTGCTGCGAAGATTGGGTAGGGTGCGCCGCGCGCACCATGATTACTACTTATTGATTGGTGCGCACAGCGCACCCTACATTTATTAATTAAATAACCAGGGCGCTTCCTGGCGCCGGCGCGCTTCATAGGTTTTGATGGCGTCCACATGCTGCAGGGTGAGGCCGATATCATCAAGCCCATTGAGCAGGCAGTGTTTACGGAATGCATCCACCTCAAATGGAAAGACCCCATCCTCGGCTATCTTCAGTTGCTGCGCCTCCAGGTCCACTGCAATCTCCAGCGGCTTCTCCCCACCTGCGGCAGCAAACAGGTTATCTATTATTTCTTCTTCTAAAACAATAGGTAATATTCCATTCTTAAAGCAGTTATTAAAGAATATATCTGCAAAACTGGGGGCGATTATGACCCGAAATCCATAATCCTCCAATGCCCAGGGCGCATGCTCACGGGAAGAACCACAGCCAAAATTCTTGCGCCCCAGAAGGATGCCCGCCCCCTGATAGCGGGGATCATTGAGGACAAAATCCCCATTCAACGGCCGCTTGCCGTTATCCATGCCTGGCTCACCATGATCCAGATAGCGCCATTCATCAAACAGGTTGGGACCAAATCCGGAGCGCTTGATCGACTTAAGAAACTGTTTGGGGATGATGGCATCAGTATCCACATTGGAACGATCCAATGGACAGACGATGCCGGTAAATGTCTCGAATTTTTTCATAATCAGATAACCATAAAGTACGCGAAGAACACCAAGTAAGATAAAGAAAAACAAATAGTTTTCTCGATCATTACGCCCTTCGTGGCGAATCAGAAATCCCTTACATCAACAAAGTGTCCGGCAATCGCAGCCGCGGCAGCCATCGCGGGACTGACCAGATGGGTGCGTCCACCCTGCCCCTGCCGACCCTCAAAATTGCGATTCGAGGTTGATGCACAACGCTCACCCGGTTCCAGCCGGTCGGCATTCATGGCCAGACACATGGAGCAGCCCGGCTCACGCCACTCAAATCCTGCATCAATGAAGATTTTATCGAGTCCTTCGGCTTCTGCCTGCTGCTTTACCAGTCCGGATCCCGGAACGACCAGCGCCAGTTTGATGTTGTCTGCTACCCGTCTACCCTTGGCGACCTGTGCAGCCTCGCGCATGTCCTCGATACGGGAGTTGGTGCATGAGCCGATAAAGATCTTGTCCACATCGATCTCATTGACCGGCGTGCCCGCTTCGAGCCCCATATAGTCCAGCGCCCGGCGCATGCCTTCCGCTTTGACCGGATCATCGACCCGATCCGGATCCGGCACCTGCGTATCCACGCTGATCACCATCTCGGGGGAGGTACCCCAGGTAACCTGAGGTTTGATCTCTGACGCATCGATGTTGATGACCTTATCGAACTCGGCACCTTCATCACTGTACAGGGTCTGCCAGTTGGCGATAGCCTGCTCCAACGTCTCACCCTCCGGGGCATAGGGACGACCTTTGACGTAGTCGATAGTCTTCTCATCCACCGCCACGAAACCGGCCCTTGCACCCGCCTCGATCGCCATATTACAGACCGTCAACCGCCCTTCGATAGAGAGGTCGCGGATTGTCTGACCACCGAACTCAATGGCATAACCGGTGCCGCCGGCAGTACCGATCTCACCGATCACCGCCAATACGA
Source organism: Gammaproteobacteria bacterium (ex Lamellibrachia satsuma) (assembly GCA_019623805.1). Classification (NCBI taxonomy): domain Bacteria; kingdom Pseudomonadati; phylum Pseudomonadota; class Gammaproteobacteria; species Gammaproteobacteria bacterium (ex Lamellibrachia satsuma). The sequence continues at coordinate 3,638,470 of CP053680.1, read as the reverse complement.
TGTCTTTGGCAGTGACACCAGGGGCGGTCTTGCCGTCGACACTAATCAGCATCGATTTCGACTTCTTCTGGATCAGGCACTGGGTAGCGAGCACATGCTCAACCTCCGAGGTTCCGATGCCGAACGCCAGTGCACCCATGGCACCGTGGGTAGAGGTGTGGGAGTCACCACACACCACCGTCATGCCCGGCAGGGTAGCACCCTGCTCCGGCCCGACCACATGCACGATGCCCTGACGGATATCGTTCATGGTGAATTCGGTCAAACCAAACGCTTCGCAGTTGGCGTCCAGTGTCTCCACCTGTATGCGTGCAATCGGATCGGAGATATCCGCGATTCCGTTGGGACGACTCGTGGTGGGTACGTTGTGGTCCGGCGTGGCCAGGTTGGCCTCAACACGCCAGGGTTTGCGGCCTGAAATCCGCAGACCTTCGAAGGCTTGGGGCGATGTCACCTCATGCACCAGTTGCCGGTCGATATAGAGCAGCGCAGTGTCGTTTTCATCGTAACGTACTACATGTGAATCCCAGAGTTTGTCGTAAAGGGTCTTGTTAGTCATCAGCCTTGCCTCATCATGATGGTGAAACCTTAGGATGTTCCTGTATATAATACAAATTCATATTTTTCATATTTTTTATTCTAATTAGGAATACATGTGGAATTTGCCAATCTACGCGCATTTGTAGAGGTCGCCCGCTCCAGCTCTTTCTCCCAGGCTGCTGAGATCTTGTTCATCACCCAACCTGCGGTCAGCAAGCGGGTCGCCGGGCTGGAGACGGAACTCAGCTGCCGGTTGTTCGATCGTATCGGGCGGCAGATTGTCCTTACCGAGGCGGGGAGGCAGCTATTGCCGCGGGCTGAACAGATCGCCGAGGAGATCACCGACATCCGGCAAGAGTTTTCCAACCTGAGCGGGGAGGTCGGAGGCACACTGGCCATGGGCACCAGCCACCATATCGGCCTGCATCGTCTACCACCATTTCTTAGAGGTTATGCCGACAGTTACCCAGCAGTCACACTTGATATTCGCTTCATGGGATCGGAAAAGGCCTGTCTTGCTGTGGAGAGCGGAGAGCTGGAAATGGGTGTGGTCACACTGCCGCTGCAATCACCCAGGAATCTGCTGACGCAGCAGGTTTGGCATGACCCACTCTGTTTCATCGTGGGGGAGGAGCACCCGCTGGCCGGTCGTGACAGTATCGGGATTGAAGAGCTTATTCAACATCCTGCGGTTCTCCCAACCTTAGGTACCTACACTCGAACACTGCTGGAAGATCGTCTCGAAGCAGAGGGATATAAGATCAACTGCAGCCTCTCAACCGACTATCTGGAGACGTTGAAGATGATGGCGTCGATCGGATTGGGCTGGGCTCTGCTGCCGGAGACCCTATTGACCCCAGGACTGGTTAGACTCAATGTTAAAGAGATCAGACTGGAACGCGCGTTGGGTTTGGTGACACACCGGCAGCGGACTTTGTCCAATGCAGCACAGGCGATGCAGCAATTGATAATGGACAGCACTTAATCAAAGATAACTTTTTGTACTCGTCCGGGAACAATAAACCGGAAGTCTTTCAGATGCGATACTGAGCGGTCAATCCGGGAGAGTGGCCCGCAGCCTACTGACCGCCTTGCACGAAACAGAGCAGATGATCCACGCCGGGCACCCCTCTTCAGAGGCTTGCAGCTAATTTCCGGATATTATCCCGTCACTATTTGCTCAAGTCGATTTAGATTCTTGAAAACGGCGACGCCACTGTAGCTGAATGATCACAGAACACCCTCTCCGTATAGGAAATAACAGCCCTTACCATGGCGCTTGGCTTGGTACATAGCTTCGTCGGCCCGTACCAAAAGTATTCGTGTATCACTACCGTGATCCGGGTAGAGGGCTATGCCGATACTCGCGCTGATCCTTACTTTCTGCAGCGCAGGCGTACGCAAATGTGTAATCGATTCGATCATCTTGTCCGCCAGAATCTTAACCTGCTCAAGACCCTGAAGGTCCTCAACCAGCAGCACAAACTCGTCACCACCGATTCGAGCCAGGATGTCGTTGCTCCTCAGGGTCTGCGACAGGTTGCGTGCCACATCCCGCAGCACCTGGTCTCCCGATTCATGACCAAGTACGTCGTTGACCTGCTTGAATCCATCCAGATCGATGAATAGCACTGCAAGTTGGCTCCTTATTCGATTCGCCCGGCCAATCGCCTGCCCCAGCCGCTCATTGAACAGGATTCGGTTGGGCAGATCGGTCAGTGGATCGTGCTGAGCCTGTCGGCGCAGCATTTCCTCGGCACGGCGCCGCGCCGTACTGTTGCGCACATAAACGGAGAATCCGATAACAGCGCCCTCCTTTGATCGATGGGGGGCATACTGAACTTGGACGTCCTGTTGTGCCAGGTATCTGTAGTCGATGCGATCTTCGTAAGTAACCAACTCACCCTTCAGTACACGCTCTACATGCTGCTGAATCTTGGCGAATCCTTGCTCACCCATGAACTCGACAACATGTTTCCCGAGGAATGCCTCGCGGGTTCGACCCGTCTCGATTTCATATTTCCGGTTGCACACCTGATAGGTAAGATCTGCGTTGACGTAGGAGACGTAATCCGGGACTGAATCCAGAATGAAGGCCATTGCATCATGCTCTGCTTGCAACACCGCCAGCCGCTTGCGCAACCGGTCTATTTCCCCCTCCAGGGTAATTTCTTGTGCCGTTCGCTGGATCGTGTTCGATTTTTCCATATGTGAGTTTCTTTAATGCCGAATCAGTCGGCAACCACCCCCGCTTCAGCCGGCAAGCCGTCGATTAAGACCAGGTTTGCCGAGGCTGCGGCACACCGCATTGCTTTCCAGGGACGGTATTCATCGGAAACGTACCAGGCATGGAAGGCCGCGCGATCAGGCCACTCGTGAACAACGACGATCTGGCCGGGCCAAGCCCCTTCGATGACCTCGAACTCGTTACCGGCGACCAGGAACCGCCCACCAAATTTCGCCAGTGTGTCCATGTGACCATCGACATATTGCTGAAACAATTGCGGATCACTCACGGTAACGGCTACGATCGAATAGGCAGGCATCATGTCCTCCATCACTTCAAGTTAGCTTATAAGGGACGTATCCTCCACGCAAGAGGAACGAGTAACAGCAGGTGAGGCACGATGGACCGTCATGCCCTTCCCGTCCGATCGTATCCACTCTGCCGCGTCAGCGGTCTCAGGTGCAGCAAATCCTGAAAAAATACCAGTTGACGCGCCCTCGCTTCGCTCTCCATGGCGCGCAGCGGGAGAGTTTTTACACTGACACCAAATAGTTGCATGCCTATTTCGCATCAGTGACCACCTTACTCGTTGGCCTTCTGTCTCTGGTATTATCTACAGAATCATAGCCAGTAGTTATGGACGGACTGGCCCTATCGACCATACCGACACTATTCTTGGTACCTGCCAGCTGGCGTTTCTGATTGAAAATGGTGAACCCGGAAACGAAGCAAACGCGGATCCAAAATAGCTCATGAAACAAATGGAACAGAAATAATCATGACATTATCCCATACCAGTGCGGTAGTTTTTGTACATGGCATCTTGGGCTTCTCCTCATTCCAACTACTGTGGAAAGAGATACAGTACTTCCGCGCACTCAAGACAAGCCTGCACGGTTATCCTATCCCCATCCACTTCCCTGAACTACCCGCCACCGGCACCATTCAGCAACGGGCTGAAGCACTGGCTAGCTACCTTGAAAAAACCCCTGAACAGCAGATCCATCTGATCGCTCACAGCATGGGCGGACTGGATTCACGTCACGTCATTTGCCACTTCGATCCAAAATATAGAATCCAGACACTTACCACCCTTGCCACCCCACACCGTGGATCTCCACTTGCCGAGTGGTTCATCAACAAACCCGGTTTGATTCCCGCGTTGGGCAGGCGCGTTGCATCACCAGGACTGTATGAATTAACACCAGATGCCTGCACCCAGTTTAATCTTAGAAATCCTGACCGGCCAGACGTTACCTACCAATCCTATGCAGGTGTACGCACTACAGCGGAGATGCCAATACTGTTTAGGCCATGGAGCAGCATGCTTGAGCAGGAGGCGGGTGAAAACGACAGCCAGGTCCCAAAAACATCTGCGATCTGGGGGGATTTCCAAGAAAGCCTTCTAGCTGATCATCTGGAGCTTGTCGGTTGGAGCTTAGGGCGATCTAACAGTACTACCAAGCGCCCATTTGATCACATCGCCTTCTACCACAATCTAATCAAGCGTTTGATTCGCTGACCAAGCCACTTCATTTCCTATTCCAAAATCATCAAAGGAGGGGTATAAAGTAAGTTGATTCATGATGTGCATATAAAGCTATCGACCTTACACAGGATGGATATGGCATGAGCACTGAAGCATCACAACAAACAGCCAAATACAAAGATAAGATCTACATACTAATTCTATCTATCGTTTCTCTTCTCTTTATTGGCTGCATCTCATTACTGGCTTACAAAAGCTACTATTATGTCAACCATCAACCTCCCGGGCCAGACGAGCTAAATCTAATTGATCAGATTGCCCTCTGGTTTGATCCGATTTTCTTTCAATATAACCTGGCTCTATTGAGCCTGTCAGTAACCATCATCCCGCTAATAACCTTCTGTTATATCCAAAACATGAAGAACGAAAAGCGACGCCGCCTGCACCGTGAACTTCCAGCTAAACTGTTAGATGATCCTTCTGTAAAAAAGTATATTGAACAGTACATTAATAAATCATTTCATATCCATCACTATCTTGGCAGCATGTTGGTACTAAGCCTTGTCGTCATAATGGGCAGCATGATCATCCTGCTACTAAAACCACTGCCACTGAATGCTGCAGATGGAGTGACTGGCGTAGACTACAGCCTGGGAGCAAATTTTCTCATGCTCGGCACCTATATGGGGTCATACATTCTTGGCGATGAGAAACTATATATACATGTTATATCTACCACCCTAACTGCTTTTCAGTTTGGATTTCTCGGTGCCTACATCTACTTTATCGGGCACTTGGTGCGCAGCTATTTCACACTTGATTTAACACCAAACATGTTTGTCAGCAGCAGCGTACGTATGATAACAGGGGCATTACTGGCATTGGTGCTGTGTTACATCATCGTTGATCCAGAAAACAAAGATAGCGTACTTTTGCAGGGGTTACCTGTCTGGAGTTTCTTTATCGGCTTCTTTCCTAGTCGTGGGCTCCTCTTTCTGGAAAAGATATCGATAAAAACCATTGGGTTTGCCAAAGTGCGCTATTTTTCAACGCCACTATCCAACCTGCCAGGAATGAGTTACGCACATCAGATCAGATTAGCCCGGGAAGGCTATGACAATATTGAAAACCTGGCCAACGCCTCTGCGTTAGACTTGGCATTGCGCACTGGCTTTACCTACCCACAGCTTAATCAATGGATAAGCCAAGCCAAACTGCATGAGTACCTGCGTAACGACTACCAATCCTTTCTGCAGGACACAGGAATCAGCAGCATGGATGAACTTAAAGCCTACTTTAAATCATACAGCAAAGACAAGTCGGCAGACCCAGTCTCCTTACTTGCAGCCGCAGGCAATCAATACGAACAGAAAATCAGCATTTTGTACCGGCTTGTAAATACTTCATAACCAGACCAGCAACACGAAGAATCAGCCATAAAAAACAAAGAGAGCAATGGAAACAACCATCAACTCAAACCAGTGATCACCACAAATATTTTTATTACTGCGGCCTCTTAATATGTTGCTTTTAATAAAAAACCAATCTATGCGATCTTTGCGTTTTCATGATCATTGTCGGGCGAAAACGCTATCCCTTCACCGCCCGCAGCACGACAAATTTCGGGTTCGCGGAGATTTGCTCCACATTACCGAACAGACGTTTCAGTTTGGAATGATAGTTGAGGTGACGATTACCGACAATACGCAGTTCTCCCCCGCGTTTTAGCACCTTCACTGCCTGACTGAACATGTGCCAGGCGATGAAATCACCCACCACCTGTTGCTGGTGAAAGGGGGGATTGCAAAGCACCAAATCAACTGTTTCCGGTGCAAAATCACTTAGCGCATCCCCTACTTTAAACATCACACTGTTTTGCAGACCTGAAGCTTCAAAGGTCGCCTTCGCGCTGGCAACCGCCATATAAGACTCGTCCACAAAGTGGATCGTTGCATTAGGATTTCTTTCAGCCGCAATGAGACCAACCACACCGTTACCGCATCCCAGATCCACAATCTCTGACAACCCCTGTGCCGGAATGTGTTGCAGCAAGAACCGGGTGCCGATATCAAGTCTGTCACGGGAGAAAACATTTGCATGGTTGATCAATTGGAATGTGCTGTCTTCCAACTGATAAGAGACCGGATAGGGCGAAGGAGACATCCGCAGTCTCGCATCCGGCTCGGAAAAGATCAGGCGCGCCTTCTTCTTTGCCAGAGAGGTCTTGGTCGGCCCGACGATCGACTCAAACAGTTTCAGGGTGGAACTATGTATCTGCTTCACCATACCGCAACCGATGATGCGGCAGTTATCCGCCAAATGGGGCCTCAGACGCAGCAGTTCATCCTCCAGCAGCGCGAGAGTCTTGGTGACTCTGACCAGCACCAGATCGTAGCGGGTTCGGTGGATTTGGAGTGAATCGATAATGGTTACCGCATCTAGCGGCAATCCATTGGCAGATAGATTCACTCTTGTAGCCTCTTCAGCGATAAAGGAATCACCCTGACTGACTGGTGAGAATAACGCCAATGCCGTCCCCAGTGCGCCAAAGCTATCGTTCAGGATCAGGATTTTGCTACTTTGAGAAAGCAGATCCTTTTCAGCAAGAAAGCTAAGAAGATACTCATCCGCTGCATCCCAGGCGCGCAGGGTTTCTTTCTTACGCTTTGGATAGCGGCTGAGAAAAAATTTACCAAAGGGAGTGCTGAAATGCGCCATCTCAATCAACCATTTGTAACCCGCGTTTGATATAGACATCGTAACGGGTGTTCGGACTCTTGATCGACATGGCTGGCTCGGCTTCGCCAAGAAAATCCGCCTTGGCCGGACGTTTCACCACCACCCTGGCGATGGCGCACTCCCGCGCGGTCCGCAACAATTCAGCCGCATCCGGATCATCACCCACAAGGGATCGAAAGACCCGCATCTCCTTTTTCACCAGGGCCGATTTCTTACGGTGGGGATACATCGGATCCAGGTAGACCACCTCCGGTCTGTACGCCTCTTTCAGACCCCGCATGAATATAATGGCATCGGCCGAAAACAGTTCCATCCGCGCAGCAATCTGTCCGACGGCGGCATCCTTCAGCGCACGATCAAGGCCATCCTGCAACAAAGCGGCGATAATGGGAGAGCGTTCAACCAGTTGGACGTTGCAACCCAATGTTGCCAGTACAAATGCATCCCGACCAAGCCCTGCAGTAGCGTCCAACACTGTTGGATTCAGCCCTTTCTTGAGTCCGACCGCTCTGGACAACGGCTGTCCCCGGCCACCGCCAAACTGACGTCGGTGCGCGCTTTTGCCGGAGACAAAATCGATATAGAGCACGCCACCGCCCGATGCCTGATGCAATTCCAGACGTTGCGGGGTTTTGACCAGTTGCATATCTGTCACACTCCCATCCAGAGACGTGACCGGCAGTTCCAGCAGGTTTGAATCAGGCTGCTTCATGATTGAGCCAACGCCAAACGATCAACATCGCCAGAAGCGCATAACCCGCCGCCACCCAATAGGTGGGTCCCGGTCCGATGCCAGTCCAGAGATATCCACTGAGCAGACTGCCGAAGGCACCGCCGCCACCAAAACTGATGCTGCTATAGAGCGCCTGTCCCCGTCCCTGATGCTTGCCGACAAAAAAGTGGTGGACCAGGTGGATAGCCGCAGCGTGAAATGTACCAAAGGTGGCTGCATGCATGACCTGAGCAAGCAATACCAGGAACAACTGGTCTGGTGCGCTACCGACGATTACCCAGCGCACGACGGCAATGAGCAGGCTTGCGATTACCACCTTGCGTGCGCCCCAGCGATGCAACAGCCGGTGCATCACAAGAAATACCAGGACTTCAGCAACCACTCCCAGCGCCCAGAGCTGACCGATGAGGGTGCTGGAATAACCGTGCTCTTCCATGTAGATCGAGTAGAAGGCGTAGTAGGCACTGTGACTCGCCTGCATAAGGAAACAGGCGGCCAGAAACGCAATGATCTCCTTGCGCTTCAATACCGCCAGTATCGAACCCTGTTCATGGTGGGGCATCCTTGCGCCCTGCTCCGGCACCACGAGACTGTTTAGCCAGAGACCAAGATAGAGCACCAACACCACCATCGGCACCAGTCCAACCTCCATCTGATCGATGAGATAACCGAGCCCGACTACCGCAATGATAAAACCGATGGAACCCCAGAGACGTATACGGCTGTACTGCTGTATTTGGTCGCCCAGATAGCTGAGGGTCACAGCTTCAAACTGGGGCAGCGACGCGTTCCAGAAGAAACTGAACAGCATCATCACCAGCGCCAGCATCCAGAACCCTTCGGCGTAGAAGACCCCGCCAAAGGTGATCAGCGCCAACAATGATGCAAGACGAACGATAGGCATCCGCCGCCCCGTATGATCGGCAATCCAGCCCCAGACATTGGGTGCGACCAGTTTGGTAAACATGATCACTGCCATCAACTCCCCGATCTCCGAGGGAGCGAAACCACGGTCCTTTAGATAGAGTCCCCAGAACGGCAACAGCGCCCCGAGCGAGGCGAAGTAGAAGAGATAGAAACCGGAAAGACGCCAGTACGGCATTTAGGGAACCTCTGAATGAAACCAGTCATCTCGACCATAGGGAGAGATCTCCTGCCACGGAGCGCCTGACTCACCGTCGGAGTATGAGATTTCTCCCTCCGGTCGAGTAGTGCTACATGGATGTCGCGTTAACGAACCTAAGGACGGAAATGACAATATCCGATTCATTCAGAAATTCTGCAGGAAAGAAACACGCCAGAGGCTATCAGATGACAGGCGTATCCGAATGCACGTCCATATTCTGTCCACGATGGCGCAACATGTGGTCCATCAGCACCATCGCCATCATGGCCTCGGCGATGGGAGTGGCGCGAATCCCGACGCAAGGGTCATGACGCCCCTTGGTGACCACCTCGACTGGATCGCCTTCTTTGTTCACCGTGTATCCCGGAAGACGCAGGCTCGAAGTGGGTTTCATGGCAATGCTGGCGATAATATCCTGGCCGCTTGAGATGCCGCCCAACACACCACCTGCATGATTGCTGCTGAAACCATCCGGCGTCATCTCGTCCCGGTGCTCGGTACCCTTCTGCTCCACACAGGCGAATCCGTCACCGATCTCCACGCCCTTCACTGCATTGATGCTCATCATCGCATGGGCGATCTCGGCATCGAGGCGGTCGAAAATCGGTTCACCCAGGCCTGGCGGTACGCCGGTGGCAACCACATTGATCCGTGCACCGATTGAGTTCCCCTCCTGGCGCAGTTCATCCATATAAGCCTCAAGTTCCGGCACCTTGTAAAGATCGGGGCAAAAAAAGGCGTTTTCATACACATCATTCCAAACAAACTTCTCCGGTTTGATGGGACCGAGTTGTGCCAGATAACCGCGAATCTCAATACCATAACGCGTTTTGAGATACTTCTTCGCGATGCCGCCGGCAGCCACGCGCATAGCCGTCTCCCGCGCAGAGGAGCGTCCGCCGCCCCGATAGTCACGAAAACCGTATTTCTGGGTATAAGTGTAGTCAGCATGTCCCGGACGGAAACGATCCATAATTTCCGAGTAGTCCTTGGAACGCTGATCCGTGTTGTGGATGATCAGGCCAATTGGGGTACCGGTGGTCTTACCCTCAAATACGCCGGATAGAATCTGCACCTCGTCCGCTTCACGACGTTGCGTGGTGTGACGCGATGTACCCGGTTTTCTGCGGTCGAGATCCCGTTGCAGATCCGCCTCGGACAATTCAAGGCCGGGAGGACAGCCATCGACAATACAGCCAATCGCCGGCCCGTGGCTCTCGCCAAACGAGGTTACGGTAAAGAGTTTGCCGAAGCTGTTGCCGGACATTCGACTATCGCTCCAACCAGGCGTTGATACCTTCCAGATCGGACTGGGTCAAATTGCCGGCCGCCTGCTTCAACTGCAAACCATTGAGGATGTAATCGTAGCGTGAACCTGCATAGTCTGTCTGGGCTGAAAAGAGATTGCGTTGCACATTCAGCACATCAACGATGGTTCGGGTGCCAACTTCATAACCCGCCTGAGTGGAGTCCAGCGCGCTCTTGGCAGAGACCGTTGCAGCCTTGAGGGCTCCCACTCGGCTTATGGTGGAGAGTACACCCCGATAAGCATCGCGCACCTGCCGGTTCACTGCGCGCTGACTCTGATCCAGAACCAGCTGGGCAGCACGGAAATCACTCCGGGCCTGTTCTGTCCGCGAGCTAACCGATCCGCCGGCATAAATTGGCAGTTGCAACTGCACACCAATCTTGCCGGTATCTGCCTCGGAGCCGAAGTCGTTATTAGTGCGGAACATATCGTACCCTCCCACCAGATCCAGGGTCGGGTAGTGGCCGGAGCGGAAGACTTCAATATTTTTACGCGTACTCTCCAACCCATTACGGGCGGCGATAATGGTGTAGTTTTGCGCTTGGGCCGTATCGGACCACGCCTGCAGGGTGGTGGGGGTCGGCGGATCGAGTTTCAGCTTCTCACCCAGCTCGGCCAGTGCATCCTGTGGAGCCTGACCAATAATCTCAAACAGCGCCTCCCAAGCATTGTCCACTGCGTTCTCGGCGGCAATCTCCTCTGCCCTGGCGCCGTCATGGGATGCTTGGGCCTCATGCACATCGGTAATGGCAATCAACCCCACATCGAAACGTTGTGTTGCCTGATCAAGCTGGCGGGCGTTGGCTTCAGTCTGGGCCTTGGCTACCCGCAGGATATCCTGCGCCGCCAGGATATTGAAATAGGCGGATGAGCTACGCACCATCAGGTCGATCTGGGCGGCTGCATACTCCGCTTCCGACTGTGCGATAGAGTGATCCGCCTGCTCAAGCTGAATCCAGTAATCGCGATGATAAAGCGGCTGGGAGAGGTTCAGTCCCAGACTCTTATCACTATAGTTACTGGTGCCCACACCGCCTGTTGGAGAGGTCTTTACATCACGTCTAACTCCATCGATTTCTCCTCCCAAGCTGATCGTGGGCAGCAGTCTCGAACGCGCCTGTACCTTGCCTTGGCGCACCGACTCCAACCGTTCCTTTGCTTCTTGGAGCTGCGGATCATTGACCAGCGCCAGATTGTATACATCCATCAGATCCCGGGCCTGCAGCGGCATCGCCAACAGTACGGACAAGAGAGGGAGGACCAATCGAGTTTTTTTCATCTTCAGCTCCATTCCTAGAGGGATTCGGACCACAGGGTACCGACTAAAACAGTTATTATAGGGTATTGAAGGATCAACGTAAGTCTTCGATCCAAAGGCCGCCTGCGCTCACTTCTTATCCATGGGACCGGCAGCCAGCTGAGGATCAAGGCGGGTTCCAAACAGATTCAACCCCCAATGCAGATGGGGACCAGTCGCCCGGCCTGTCGACCCAACCTCGGCGAGAACCTGTCCCTGACGGACCTTACTCCCTTTCTTCACCAGAATCCGGCTCAAGTGCAAAAATGAAGAGGTCACACCATGGCCGTGGTCGACCAATAGGGTACCACCGGAATAGAACATATCATCATGCACCAGTGTAACCATCCCATCCGCCGGTGCGACCACCTTGGTTCCGGTAGATGCAGCCACATCGACGCCCATATGGGGCCGTTTCGGCGTGCCGTTGAGAATGCGCTGACTCCCGTAGACCCCACTGATCCGGCCTTTCACGGGCCAGACGAATCCACCCAGAAAATCGGTACGTGGATCATCCAGCTTGCGTGCCTGCTTCACCATGGCGTTTTCTTTCTTGATTCGTGCCCAATCCATCTTCGGCGGAGTTACCTTCTTCTGTGGTAAGCCGTCAATACGTTGAACTTTGTAGGCGCGTTTGCCGATTTTGAGCAGTTCAACCCGCTTGCGTCCATCACTACCCGACACTTCGACACGATTTTCCAGTGCTGCATCCCGGCCAAAACCGAGCACAAACACACCGTCAGCCGAAACCCTAACCCCTATACCGTTAACGGAGACTTTTTCGCCTGGCGACACATGGCCGATTGCCATCCCCCCCTGAACAAGATCCCCTTTGAGAATCAACGATTCTGAAGCGGCAGAAGCTGCCCCGACAAAAAGCATGAACATCAATGCCTGGAGAAAAGGAAGCACCCCACTGTTACGTATACCCATAAGAGATCGAATCACCTGAAAATCTGCCCTGAAACGGAAGCAACCTAGCACAGCAAACCGCCCAATCCAATCGAGGTCGAATCTACCCCTCAAAAGTTGACACTCCAACCATCTATCGGTAAAGTTCGCGCTCCAGACGGCACAGCCGTTTAGCACCCTCTTAGCCGAGGTGGTGAAATTGGTAGACACGCATGCTTCAGGTGCATGTGGGGGTAACCCCGTGGAGGTTCAAGTCCTCTCCTCGGCACCATATCTAACCCTCTGATTTATCAGGGGGTTTTTTATTTTCACCCTCTCCATGATCGCGGTAATACAAAAGACTCATACAAAGCAGTGGTTCTGACTTGGAGAATCACCATGCACATCCCCTCTTATCTCCAGCGCAACTGCCATGGGATATTCTACTTCCGTCGAGCCGTACCGCAGATCTTACGCCACGCTATCGGTAAGCGAGAACCAAGAGACTGGGCATCAGTGCCTTGATAGAGGCATTGGTGGCGTGAGGTGCACCATTTAGTTTTAAAAACGGCTTGATTGGGGCCTGGCCAGTCCTTTTACAGTTAATTACTATGGCGATCCACGAAGCCGTGGTAAAAAGCCAGTCGTCCTACGTCTTCCCTTGTTAAGTTTTGCTTTCGAAAAGACATTTCCCTCTTCAAGAATTTCGATATTGATCCAAATTTTTGTGCTATTTCAGCCCCGCTATTTCTGATCGGGCTTGAGATTCTGACATTTGGGTGAAATTGGGTCGTCCAGCAAGTAAGCCCATCTTCACATCACCTCTGACGTAATAGATTTTTCCTGCCTCTACATTCACGGTGATCGCATCTTGTGATATTACCTGCGAGTAGAAAGTTTGTTCACCAGGGTCGAAATATTTATAGAGAAGAGTTCCACTCAATAGTTGTCCAATCGCACCACCTGGATGGTTTATATTGAAACGGATTGCCTTGCCCCCAAATTTATCCAGCCGGCTGAATACAATCAGCCCTTTACCTGGCTGTGCCTGTGGGATTTCAGCCGTATATACTGGAGTGCCCCACACACTCATCACAATAATCAAAACGATTAGCAATGTGCCGGCTTTCTTGCTATCCATAGCGCCTCCTATAAAACTGCTAGCCAGTGATTAAATAGCTTCTGTATATCACTGGCATGAAAGTGATAAAACTTTGATGGGCAAATGAAAACCCACAAAACATACTACACTCCGCTTGGATGGATGGGGCAGTTTTCAAGTCACTTTTCCGTGCAATTCAATACACTCACACCTAATATCAGGGAAATGATCGATGAAGAACAAAGAGATAATAGCGATGACAGCATGTGTCACCTTGCTGACTGGTGGATTCGGAGCCGCTTTTGCAGCCGGAGGGGGTGGTGTGCAGAACGACTCGGGGGCTATGGAGGGAAAACACTTCCACCCCAAGGGAAAATTGCCTTCAAAGTACACCGTCAACCTGCAGGAGCAACAGCGCAAGATATTGCCGTTTACAGACAAGCGGGATTTTGAAGAGCAGAAAAAAGGCTTCATAGCCGCTCCTGATTACAAGCAGATCATGGCAGAAGCGGGTCATGTGGCATGGGATATGGGCAGCTACGAATGGCTTTTGCAGGAGAAGGACTTCGATAGCATTCATCCGTCACTTCAGCGTCAGGCCATTCTGAATATGAACTACGGTCTATACGAAGTCATTCCCGGCATCTACCAGGTGCGTGGCTACGATCTGGCAAATATCAGCTTTATCAAGAGCGATACCGGCTGGATCGTGTTCGATCCTTTGACCGCGAAGGAGACGGCAGCAGCTGCACTGAAGTTCATCAATGAACAGCTTGGTGAGCGTCCCGTTGTTGCTGTTGTCTACTCCCACTCCCACGCGGACCATTTCGGCGGTGTGCGAGGTGTTGCCAGTATCGAAGATGTCAATAGCGGAAAGATCAAGATTATTGCACCTGTAGGCTTCATGGATCACGCGGTTTCAGAGAACGTCTACGCTGGTAATGCAATGACCCGACGCATGTTCTTTCAGTACGGGGTGCTTTTGCCGCGTAGTCCGTTTGGTCATGTGGACCAGTCCATTGGCAAGAATACGGCGGCAGGTAATTTAGGGCTTATTCCTCCCACAGTGATCATCGACAAGGATATCGAAGAGATGACCGTCGATGGGGTGAAAATGGTTTTTCAGAACACACCTGGCACGGAAGCACCTGCTGAAATGAACACCTATTTTCCTGACATGAAAGCTTTTTGGGCGGCAGAAAATATTACCGGCACAATCCACAACATATACACACTCCGAGGAGCGTTGGTGCGTGATGCGTTGGAATGGTCAAAACAGATTAACAAGGCGCTCTACCTGTTCGGACAAGACGCTGAGGTGATGTTCGCCTCCCATAGTTGGCCGCGTTGGGGTAAAGAACGGGTTCAGGAGGTAATGCGGGCACAACGCGATACCTATGCCAACTTGAATAATGGTGTACTGCATCTGGCCAACCAAGGCGTGACCATCAACCAGATTCACAATGTGTATGAAGTGCCAAAAAGTCTACAAGAACAGTGGGCTGCACGTAGCTATCACGGTTCTGTTGAGCATAACAGCCGAGCGGTTGTTAACCGGTACCTTGGTTACTGGGATGCAAATCCAGCCACATTGATTCCTCTCTCTCCTGAAGATTCGGCACCGCTGTATGTTGAGATGATGGGGGGGGCAAAACCAATCATCACCAAGGGTAAGACTCTGTATAAAGAAGGCAAATATCTACATGCCCAAGAGATAGTGAACAAGCTGGTTTACGCTGAACCACAGAATCAGGAAGCCAAGGATCTGTTGGCCGATATATTCGAGCAGATTGGCTACCAACAGGAGAGCCCCAGTGTGCGTAACAGCTTCCTGGCGGCGGCTTATGAACTGCGCTCTGGTATTCCAACTGGCGATTCACCCAAGACGGCCGGTCCAGACATGATCAGCGCAATGACCACCGATCTGTGGTTGGATTTCCTTGCTGTGCGTCTTGATAGTAAGAAAGCCGAAGGTCATGAATTTAAAATCAATCTGATCACGCCAGACAATGATGAGAAGTTTGTGATCGAACTCAGTAATGCCACGCTTACTAATATCGAAGGCTATCAGGCCGACGATGCTGACCTGACTATTACGCTGAATCGCGCTGACCTGGAAAAAACCATGATGGGTGCTGTCAGCTTTGACGAGCAGATAAAATCAGGCAAGGCAAAGCTCAAGGGTAACAGAGAAGTGTACGAGCAATTGAAGCCCATGCTGGTGAATTTTGACATGGGTTTCGAAATAATGCCTGGTACCGGCGCGCAGGATCTGACACCAGAGAAAAACGTATTTGAGCAGGAAGCACCTGCTAATTCCGCTGGGGGTTAAACCACACTCGGAGGAGTGCTGCTACTGCACCGTCGCCTCGTTAGCGGGGCGACGGTAATCCATGCAGTACAGAAGGGTCTGTGTCCGCTTAGAACATATTTCTGTATAAAAACTCTGTTTCTGACAGAGTACGAGGCAATCCCCCCGAGAATGGGCAGGTAGCCTTATGCTGAGGCTCCCAAGGTGAAAATTAAACGCCTGCCCCTGCAGGCAGGCACCTTATACCGACCAGGCTACCAATTATAGTAGTTGGTCGGATCTTCCATTGAGGAGAGGTCGACTTCAGCGGTTTGGTCTGAGGTCTGATCTGTCTTGACGAACGGTTCACCAACAGCGTCGGGACCATAGAAGTCGCGGTAGTAGCTAAGACAAGGATCTTCCAACCCATTTACTTGTGGATTCCCCACCTCCTGTGGAGCGGCCACGGTAAGGCCTGTTGCGAGAATGAGAGCTGAGGTCGAAAGGGTTTTTAATAACGTTTTCATGATACTGCTCCTGAAACGTTGGTTGATAGTAAAGCATTAGAATATAAGGACAGCATAATAGAGCAATTGACAATGCTCAATGCCGACACAAACGGAGCGTATTCCTGAGAACTAGATCACATAACGATGCCGTTGACAGGGTGGATCGGGATCACAGCTTTTTGCTGGGGGGGGGGAGATGTGGAGGGATACATTCTGCTATTTGCAATATAAGGCAGGATTCGGGCGTTTGCGATATTCCCATGGAGCAGGAGGCAAGCGATGAGAGAATCTGGAGATGAGAGTCCCAGATACTCCATCAGTTTTCTATGGAATTGTCAGCTTGACGATACGCCTGCTGCGCATATGTCGTGGTTCAGTAAATTGCGCTGACGAACGAGGCCATCAGAAGGCATACACAGCAGCCTTTCTGTAAACGACCCCGCTCTATCATGCGCAAGGATTTCAGAAGAATAAAGATAATTAGTAATTATAAGAGGCAATAACCCTGAAATGCGTCTGGGTCAGGTCTTTACCTTCGATGCCATTATATTCACTTGTACGGTCGGCAAGAAACGCTTTAAGCATCAGATCTTTTTGAGGCTTGTAGACCACAATGAGATCGGTCTCATAGGCATCGGTTTGCGGTGCAACCATGCCCAATCCGGCAAGACCCAGCACCTTGCGGGGCGCTAAAGTCTCGGATTGCCCGTAATTCACATAATTGAGCTTGACGATCAGGTTCTTGAGAATCTTGTACGAACCCCCGATTTTGTAGGCGTTTACGTTCTCACGGTATTCGTTACGTGAAAAGATGGAGCTGGTGTAAGCCGGATCGCCACCCCAGGCATTCAACATGGCAGTATCGCCACTGGAAGTGTTAAAGGCACCGTATACGGACCATTTTTTATTACCCAGCGCAGCCTTAAGACCGAACAGATTAAAGTCCAGGTCACCTGCCAATTTATCGCCTATTTCCTTCTGGTTCAGAAATTGGCCAGACAGTTTCAATTTCATGCCCTTCATTGGAAATGCAGTGTCGACATGGGCATAGATATTGTTGGCAATATCATCCACGTAATAGTTCCATAGCCCCAGCTCAGTATTCTTGATACCTGAATAACCGGCATTTAATACTGTTATACCGTTGGTGCTGGGTGCGCCTGCACCTAAGGTCGCAGTGCTGATGCGGTGAAACTCGGCCTGGCCAATGGTGCTCGCTTTGATTGCGGCACCTGCTGATTTGGTGCCTTCACCAATCAGCGCAAAGTCGGTCATGGCCCGGGAACCAAAAGACATATCCGTAATTTGTGCGATTCCGAACACAGCATTTTCAACGGCCGTCGTCTTGGCGCTATAGGCTGAATAGAAGTTCGGCATAGTACTGTAGGTGATGATGGTCAGCGGCGTCTTATACATCTGGTGACCGGCATCCAGAGCGAATTTTTCACGATTGTACTTAAGATAGATCTCGCCAAGTTGCGACTTGGTGGATCCGTCATCTGTTACAAACATGCCACGTGCAAGACGCCCATCAGTATCGAAGTCGGTTAACCTGAAAAGATCACCGTTGGCGTAGAATCCGACACCCACATTCAGATTGTTCCACGATGGTGTTTCGTATTTCAGCTTGAGCAGGTAAGAAGTGCCATCATCGGGATCATAGCCGTTATCCTCGGCAGAGAGGATGCTCATTGCTTTAACATAAAGATTCAGGTTGCCATAATCTTTGCCATCGGATTTAAGACCCATCGACCATGCAGGTTGTGAGATCAAAGTTAATACAGTCGCCGCCGGAATAATTGCCCGCGCCACAAGTTTTTTCATCAGTTACTCCCCTTTCTATTTTTAAGTAGTTAAATCACGTGTGCCATTGCTGCTCTGTAATTGCCGAACAGAAACTTTAAATGGATTCTTTGTTACTTCATGGATAGCTTGTTTTTCCTCGTCGAAACATCTCTTAGACTCCCCATATAAATATGCCAACGCAATCATTTTGAGACTAAAAAATGGTAGGAAGAACCTATTCTTTTTTCTCGTAACCGCTGATCATAGCCTTGACATAGCCAAACGGTTTTTCACTGGTAGTAATTGCCAGGTAAAGATGCACGATCAAGAAAGCAAGCATGGCGAAGGCAGCAGCCATGTGAACCATTGCAACTACAGTGAGGCTTAATCCTTCTAGCCCCCAGTCACCCCATGAGGTGTAAAATAGATAAAGCAGGCCACTGACCCAGGTTACTGGAGTGATAACCACATGCAGTGATAGATAGGCCAAACGCTGCAATGGATTGAGCTTGCTTGTTCGCGTCATATGGAAAGGATGGCCACCACCCAAAAAGATATCGACTGCATAATAGCGAAGCATAGCCATCAGGTTATTTTTGCTGGATGGGATGTACTGCTTCCATTCACCTGTAGTCATATGCCAGAAGATGACAAACACCAATAGCCCCATCAGTGCCCAGGCAAACAAGATATGCGTATCTACAGCCTGCTCAAACCCCAAGATCGTGTAATCCCCATGTATCTCAAACCCTGTGAGTAACAAGGGGAGAATGAGAATCGCAAGCACCCAATGCCAGATACGCTCAAAGCGAGTATAGATCATTTCATTTGACATCAGCCATTCCTCCTCTTTCTACTGAACAAGACCCGGCCAAAACCGTGAAGCGATACACCACCCAGAGTTCCAAGTACAGCCAGCCAGCCAATTATGTCCAACAGATCGCTCTTATCTCTTCCCGGCATGTAGAAACCTGAAAGTTCCGCTAGTCGTCCATTTCTACTATGACATTCATCACAGCCCAACGCTTCTTCCTTGGATGCAACCATATGTGAAAGCGGCCAGTGCATGGTAGTTTCGATAAAGCCATAGTCTCCGCTGTAATCTGCACCTGCTGCATCCATTGCTGCTTTTATGGAGCGGTTCCAATTGAACGATTTCCAATAAGCCTCTCTGTCCTTACCAAACAGGTGAGAGATAACCAGCGTGTTATTGCCTTTATCGTATGGTTGTTTTCCCCGCATGATTTTGAAGGGCCAGATTCTGGCATCGGGGTCATTGTAGTCACCTTTGAACGTATTGATTGGCACTATACTGTTAGGATCAAGCCGTTCTTCGAGCTCCTGGTAACGGATTTCATCTGACAACCAGGCGTATTCCGGTACGAGATTTTCTCCCCATTCAAAGGTGCCTTTTTTGGTCACATAGGTCACATACCCATTCTCATCTTTTATCTTCAGGTGCTTGCCATCGTCGTCCATGCGTCCTGCAGTCGACCAGTCCCACCAGGTCTTTGAGGGCACGCCACCTTTTGCATACGTCGGGATATGACAGGTCTGACAAGCCACCTTGTTCGTATGATCATTGATTTTATTGTTGACCGTTTCCTCGTGTGGCTTATCGCCATGACAAGATTCACAGGAAGCCCTACTCTGATCATCGCGCCCGGGAATATCAATACCGTGTTTATCTTTCCCGACAGAGGTGTAGTGACTTCCTTTTAAATCATGACCGTCCGTGCTGTGGCACTCCGTGCAGACAAAGTTCAGGCCATCCACGCCCATGTGAACATCCAGTGTACGGGGAGGATTGGTCATGGATGAATCAAGATCACCATGTTTTACACCATCACCGCCACCGCCGTAGAAGTGACAAACACCACAATTTTCACGGCGGGGCTTACCAACAGCCTGGGCGACCTTAGTTAAATCAGGTGCTTTCCATATCTTCTTGCTTTTTTTAGGGAAAGGTTTGTCGACATAGGTAGGATGACCCGCAGCCGTTGGAAATTTCTTATAGGTGTCTGTTGTATCATGACAGACAAGACAGTCGACATTCTCTTCTGATGAGAAATCAAAACTGTCATCCTTCCAGCCGTAGCCGATATGGCAACTGGTGCAACGCGCGTAGTTAGTAGTAATGGAGCCGCAAAAGCTGTTCACAACTCGCTTTTTGCCCAAAACCTGCCCGGTTTCCGGGTGAGTGATTTTCCAGTTCCAGTGAGTGGTTTTGTGAATCTGCTTGCTGGCTTCGGTGTGGCAGGTCAGACAGGCTTTGGTAACATCGGGTGCAGTGGAAAACTCTTGCTGCAGTACTTCGAACTTACTGTGGTCGGCAGTTGATGTACTAACTTTTTTTTGAGGCGATTGCGTAGCAGCATATGCACTGCCGAACGTAAACTCAATAAGTATAACCAGAGTGCCGAGAGAGCGGATCCATGATCTTAGATGAGAGTTCATAACTATCATGCCCAGTTTCAATTAGAGTGCATTCAGGATTCCTCTTTCCTTAATACGAAAGCCTCTTAACC
Organism: Gammaproteobacteria bacterium (ex Lamellibrachia satsuma); assembly: GCA_019623805.1. Classification (NCBI taxonomy): domain Bacteria; kingdom Pseudomonadati; phylum Pseudomonadota; class Gammaproteobacteria; species Gammaproteobacteria bacterium (ex Lamellibrachia satsuma). The sequence goes on along the minus strand of CP053680.1, from coordinate 3,617,905 downwards.
AGATTCATCTCGGTTAAATATCATGTGAAATTAAGGAGAGACACGGGACATAGAGAGATTCCCCTCTCCATGCCCCCGTGTTATGGAACCACCGGTCCCATTACTGCATTACAGTGTAACTTCAGCTGTAGAAATCAGCTGAGGAGTTCTAACTTCTTCTGGAAGATGTTTAAACTTACTCTGCAGTGTATTCCAGAGAAGATTATAGTAGACCTCACCTCGAACCAGCACTACACCTTTGGAAGGAATTTCATAGTTGAAGGTGCGCTCTTCATGTGGTTTGAGACGAGAATCCTTTCCAAGCTGAGTCGCTTTCGGTGGGATAGTCGGGTCACCTTTGTCATCCTTGAGTCGGTATGCAAGATAAGCCTTTGGATCAGCCTTTCCCGGATGTCCTTTTGCATTCTCCCAGACCAAGTTGCCTTCTGCATCGTATGCGGAAAGCTTCAAGTAGATATTCCTGAATGGCGCACCTGTGGGAAGACTGTGTGGCTGCTGGTTTTTCAACTTTGCAGTCGTCATTAGTTTCCCGCCCTTGGGCTCTGCATCAAGCGTAAAAATCAAACTGCGCTTCAGCATACCTTTATGGTGCCCGCCTCCCATGCTGTGATCAGCAAGATTTCCGACCATTGGCATATGGCAATATTGACAGGTCACATCACTCTGGCTATCTACATATTCATTACCTGTGGCACATAGCGGTACGCCATGCGGGTTGTTACGTTGATCATGACAACCCATACAAGCTTCGTTGGACTTCATGAGCGATGCATTGGCTTTCATCGGCATGGAGGGCACCTCCTTGCCATCCAGCGTTACAGCACTGCCAAGATGTGGATTTGGTTTGGAGTCGTCACCCCCATTGGCGCCGCCGAATACGTCATTTGAAGCGGTCAACTTTTCAAGGCCGCGATTAAAACCTTGAGGACCCTGCAATTGATCAGATGACTTGTATGACTTCATGCCCAGCATCAACTTGCCGTTTTTGCCTTGGATACCATTGTACTTCTCCAGAAGATGGCAGCCGACACAGTTCACGCCCTCGCTATAGGCGGGCTTGGCATCGAGTTTTGTCATTTTGTCTCTGGCAGCATTTGGTGCGTGGCATTGCAGACAAACTGGGTATTTGCCTTTTTTCTTAACACCTTCTTTTGTAGGGTCGCCAACTACTTTGCGATAAAAGGTACCGTGAATTGGGTCCTTCAAAGCAGTGCTGTTGGCATGCATGGAACCCTTCCACTGCTTATAGATCTCTTTATGGCAGCTTTTACAGGTTTCCGATGAAATTCGGTGTAGCGGCTCAGCAGCCACTCCTGCAATCTGCCCGAACCACCCAATCAGAACACTTAATACCAGAATCTTTTTGGTTTTGTTATGCACTCGACCCGCCCCCTTAAATAAGCTGAATTTGCGAGCCGAATATTGCACAAAATATGAGTCTTCTGTCTATTGGGGGAATTACCTATAAGTCATATGCCTCACTTTATGGCGCATGAACATTCTCAGGTGATGTTGAACTTTTTTATTGTTATGAATATTGAATTAACACAAAAAATAGCGCAGTCTTTAAATTCGAAAAATAAATAACAAATTCACCAGGCAGTGTGATTACCCTTTTAATAACGGGCTCAACAGTCGGCACTCACTCTGTTTGGATTTCATTTTCAGCATTCTTGATCTTGTGACATTTTATAATTCACGAATTTTTATTGATCTAAATCAAGAATCAAACACATAAGGAGGATGGGCATGCGCAATGTCAGGATAACCAAATGGTACCTTCATCTACTACTTTTCGCCTTTCCACTATGGTTGGGGGCAATCAACATAAGTTTTGCAGACAAGGTTTCATTGGATTCAAGCAATTGGGGACTGGAAGAGGGCGAAGCCTGCATCAGTTGCCACAAGAAGTCCTCCGCCGGCCTTACCCATCAATGGCAATCCAGTGCCCATGCCTCGGCAGGCGTCAATTGTCTGGACTGCCACTATGCCGATCAGGTCGATAAAGATGCCATAGAGCACGAAGGCAGCATCATCGCCACAATTGTTTCCCCTAAAGACTGCGGTCGTTGCCACACCAGGGAATACAAAGAAACTGAAGGATCCGTTCATTCCAAAGCACTCTCTTTGATCGAGAATCGTATACCTGCCTTGGCGGACAACCTCACTGGCCAGGAGATGGTTACTGCCGGCTGTGCCAAATGTCACGGCTCAAAAGTGGAAGTGCGTGGAGACGGCAGTCTCTCACCCAACAGTTGGCCGAACACAGGCATTGGCCGTATCAATCCTGATGGGTCCCGCGGATCCTGTTCCGCATGCCATGGCAGACACAGTTTCTCTAAAGCCCAGGCCCGAGATCCAAGCGCCTGCGTCTGGTGCCATTCCGGCCCGGAATCACCCGATGGAGAAGTATTCGACAACTCAAAACACGGCATGCTCTTCACTGCCAACAGAGAGAAGATGAATCTCCACAGTGACGAGTGGGTGCTTGGTAAAGATTATAGTGCCGCCCCCACCTGTGTTACCTGCCATATGGGCGCAACTCCCGGTGTCAAGGCCAGCCACGATGTAGGTATGCGCGATGCATGGAACCTGAACCAGCCAATCTCGGAGAAACAATCTCTGATCATTTTTGAAGATGGTGACAGAAGAGAGTTGCCTGAGTCCCAGCCAGTGCCAAGACGAGGTAATGAAATATCAAAACTGGATGGCAGCATGGGAAAGGTTAAGGCCGTCGCAAGCTCTAAAAGACGGCGCCAGATTATGAGCAAGGTCTGTCTTGAGTGCCATAGCAAAGGTTTTGCCAACGGATTCATGAAACAGTTCGACAATGTCGTCGAACTTTACAATGAGAAGTTTGGAAAACCTGCACAGGCCATTATGTTGGCGCTTTACGATATGAATCTGCTCACGCCAGCTCCCTTTGACGATCCACTTGAATTTACCTACTGGCGTCTCTGGCACGATGAAGGCACCCGAGCCAGACACGGTGCAGCAATGATGAGCCCAAATTTTACCTGGTGGGAGGGAATGCATCTTGTAGGGCAGAATTTTTATGGGGAGTTTCTGCCTCAGGTGCGCGAACTGGCAGGCGCAGAGAAAGCTGATCAATTGATCAACGAGCATGTGCTCAGCCTTGACGAGCACAGCTGGTTGAAAAACCCTTCAAAACCCAACCCTATTCTCGGTTATGGCATAGGAAAACCCAGCCATGATTAAGATTAGAATGCCGCTTTTCATCACCCGACATGTGCTGCTAGCCTTGATCCTCGGCGGTGTGGCTGGTATCGGGTTTATGGTTTTTCTTACGGAATTCGATCACTTCACCAGTACAGAGGCATTTTGCACCAACTGCCACTCGATGGAGCTTGTCGCTGAGCCCTATCGGGAGTCCGCCCACTTTCGTCCCGCCTCAGGGGTGCGAGCCAGCTGTGGTGACTGTCATGTTTCCGAGGGGGTTTTTGCTGCCACCTGGGATCACTTTATCGGCGGCAAGGATCTCTACAATCAGCTCTTCGGTCCCGATTACGATGATCCGGTAATTGCCAAGTTGCATATGCCCGAGGCTGCTTTTTCCGCCCGTGAGTGGTTTAAAAAACGGAACTCCGCTACCTGCAAGCGTTGTCATGTCAAAGAAGCCATCTATGGCACCCGCCCCGATACAGTGGAAATCCATAAACAAGATGCAAAAGACAAATCCTGCATCGAATGTCACTACAACCTGGTGCATGCAAAGGTACCGGCTGAGAGCGTCTTCAAACGCGACGAATGGAACAGGATGGTCGAGCAGGAGTTCGATCTTAAACGCGGAGCCGCCGACAAATTGCTGGAAGAGTAAAGGTTGAGGCGAGATAAAGCGTTACCCAACCGCACTGAAAATAGCTCAATTTAGGTATCAAAACTATGAGTCTTTTAAAAATTGGTTGTAAAACCATGCGTGAAGGCGTGATCGTCTCCACCATTTTTTTCTTCGCCGGAGTTTTGATGATAATGACGGGACTCAAAATTGTCCCGGATATCTTCTACATGCAGCAGATCGTCATGTTCGCAGGATTGCTGTTGCTGCTTTTTGCTCCACTGATACTAATTACTACTTTTCTTCTTACGGTGTTACCTGGAGCCAGAGAGAAAATGGATAAATGCGAGCACTGAAACTTTGAGCTAAAGCTGGATATGACCATCAGTTACGGGCCATTTTCAAGAGTTTTCAGCGTTGCAATAACAAAAGGCCGCTCCATTTGGAGCGGCCTTTTGTTTCCGGGTATTACGTCAACGGGCCAGCTCAATGCTGGCAATTCTTCAAATGCTCATTCACAGATGGAACAAGTGATGCCAAAGCCGCTGCCAGAAGGATAGCCGGACTGATTAACAGTGCAGCAAATCCAGGATAGACAAGCCATACAAACAGGCTGGGAATGGGATCAGACAACAGTAGTACTGGCGCTAACAAGACCACGCTCAGTAGCAACATTGTCACTGAGGCTATGACGACGGCTCTCATCGATTTACAGGTGAAGATACTCACTTCATTTACCTTCTGATATTGCTTTATGATGGTAAGTATATTAGACAATGCTTATACTTATGTCAAGATTTAGAGCCTGTAACTGAACCTGAATCACAAATCTTCAGGAATATTACGATTTTTTGGGCTGATTGTTTTTCGGTAGGAATCTGCAGCAGGCTATCAGTTAGAGAAAGTGCCTGCCGGGATGCAGGCGATCACACAAAACAGATCAGTAAATCCGGTACGCCTCAGCCTGAAAATTGATCGTCAGCGCGATTGAAATGGTGGCATCCTGACTCAGTAGACCGCTGCCGACAATCTCCGTTAGGAGTACACCAAAGGTGAACAATCTCACCCTGCCTACTGTTTCTCCAATAAAAAAGTAATGAGCACAGCCTCTACCAGCGCCACCCCCAGTATCACCCACATCAAATACTTGGCCCATTCGGAAAAACGCACACGATTAGTCAGGAGTTCCGAAAAGTCCATAAGCTCCTGCCGGAGAAAAATGCTCTCGATGGCTGACTGCAGATGGCTGGCTACTTTCTCCAGAAGCACCCTATCCTCCTCCTTGAAACTCTCCCCTCCCTTCTTGTTCAGGACCAGGATGGCTCCCGCAGTTTTCTGGTCGGAGAGGCTCTTGATTGGAACGCACAATTCATTTCGGGTCGCAAACCCCGTCTGCGCATCGATCTCTTTATGTGGACCATCCAGCAGATCCATGTCTTCCTTCACATTGTAATCACCGGTAGCGATCACTTGCCCAACCAATGAATCATGCATGTCCATCTCAATCTGCTTTTCATCGAGTCCCGTGCCGCTTTGCAGCCAGACCTTTCCTGTCTTTGGATCATTGATAAAGATACTACAGCGCTCTACATTCAAGGCATTAGGAATTACCTCGACAAAGAGATCGAGCAGCTTCTTGTTACCCCGAATACTCCATGAACGATTGAGCAGCCTCTCACGTAACCTGATTTGATCAAGGTGGTGATAAAGCGCCTCACCCTCCTCGTCAGATTGAACCATCTGACCAAGCACGGGTTCACAGATTCTCTTGGGTTTTCCATTTAAAGCATCCCTGATGTAGACAGTCATTCCGTTTTGATGAAAAAAGAGTGCAAGCCGTATAAAAAACAGCAGTTCCTCGCGAACTTTGTTCAGAGTGAGGTCATCATCAACATGATGTGTGCCGGACTTCGACCGCGTCTTTCTGAGTTCATAAGTCTTTTCGGCAGGCAATAGAATGAATTCAAAGACGAATCGTTCACGAAAATTTGTAGACAACGGATGCGTCTTTGGAGGAGGCAAGGGAATGCGAAAAAAATCGATCTCCAAGTAGGATGAATCATCAAGCGTATATGCGTCGTAGACAGGTACGGCTTTTTCAAATCCAACGAAAGGCAGGCCAAGATGAAGTTCTCTCGGTCGTTGATGCAAAACAGGAGATTTCCACCAGTCCTTGCTTGAAATATCGAGGTAGCCTTCCTCTGGCCAGCCGCCAATCGCGTTGAGAATGGTTGTTTTCCCACAACCTGGGGGACCGGTAATAATGAGTTTTTTCGTCTCTAAAAAAGCGGGGAACTGAATCCCTTTAATCGTGTCGACCTCTCTTATTTCCTCTGATTTGAAAGCGTCTTCCAATCTTTCCATCTTTATCCCCAAGCGGCAGGAATAACCCTGTCTGAATATGATGATTTGCACGATTCATTTTGTAGTAAATGTTCTTCCTATTAGTTGCCTTTGTCAAAATAGATGGCCATTTCTTCCCATAACTCTAGCGATAGAGCGAGTGCAAGCGGCTGGCAATACGGCTGGTATCCACCAGCTCTTTGCGGGGATAGCGTACGATGACGCCACAGCGGCGGGTGTTGCCGATGCGGATATTGGCATAGGGCACCTGATGGCCAGCACCCTCATCGACTACAACGTTGATCCGGTTGAGACAGTCTTCATGGCTCTCCAGGCCACAGTAGTCGGGCGAGTGGTTGAGTACATCAATGAGCAGATCGAGGTAATCGTTGATGGTTTCCAGTCTCCGGCGTAGCTTTGCAAGCTTCTGTTCTATCTCGGAAAGTTGTCGGGAGTATAAGCCCCCAGCTGCATCATCAGTGGATTTTTCATGCAGAAAATCGAGGCCACTACGCTCGGCATGGCGGGTCTTGATCTCCATTTTCAGATGGACCTTTTGCCGTTCCAGATCCGCCTTCTCCTTGCTGTGGAGGGCCACCTTCTGTACCGACTCTGCGAGCAGGTGCTGAAAGGCCCGTTCCCGTAGGTCGCGGCGCACTTCGACCTCTGACTCGGCGGGTTTAACCAGATGATGGTCGGAGAAGTAGACCACGTCCTGCATCACATCACTCTGCACCATATCCCCCCTCAGGGCGTGACCGGGGCGGGTCTTCCTATGCCGGGTCATGACCATCAGGGCGTAAATATACTCAAGGTTGGCTTGGGATGGCTGGTCTGAAAAAGCGCGAAATTCGGTACTGTGGCTAAAAAGATGTTCGAGCTTTTCGGGGGAACCGAAATAGGCGTTGACCCTGGGATCTGCGCCGTAGGCCTTGGCGTTGACATCCACTGGACCAGGGATGCGCTCGATGAGCGATTCGGCATGCAGCAGAGCGCTCTCCACCGCCGGTAACAACTTCTTGCGGTAACCGGGGATCAGAGCGATCCGGCTGTCGAACTCATTGATCGCCAAGTCAATGTGCTGCGCGATCTCTTCCGCCGACAGGCGGGATGTCCGGGGCTCATCTGTGGAAAAGAGTTTATGTAACCATGCCAGCATTATCGACTGCCTGTTGTTCTGCCTTACAACACTATAGCTGACAGTGGCGGTCGGGGTGCCGATCCTGCTGCTTGTGGGTGAAATCACGCCCAGACAGACCCAGCTGGAAGCTGGGCCTGTCTGTCAGGCAATTTCATTATTGGTTGGCGCTACTGGATCTGCACGTTGACTGGTGCAGCAGAAACCATGTCAACAATCCTGTTTCTATCGACCATCTTCTCGTTAACCAGATCCGGCCGACCTGCTGCCAAAGCTCTCAGTAAACGCGGTGGGAAGGCTCTGGCCCGTAAACGGACGTTGATCTGCAGCGGTCCTTCGATGCCTGTTGGTACATCGACGTCGTAGCGTACATCCACGGTCTTTAACGCTGGAATGGAAAAGCTGTTGTCCGTGTGGGTTGAGAGGAATGGCATGAACACCTCCTCTTCGATGAAATGCCCCTGGTCGTCCCGCATCGGCTCGCCGTTTCCATCCACCGGAATTCGGATGAACTCGTTGCCGAAATTGGCAAGACCCTGGTAGACAGGCGGATGCTCGTGGCGTCGGTTGTAATCCGGACCATGTATCACATCTGCCTCCAGTGTGAGCGGATCAATAACACCGGAACCACCGTTCGGTCCGACAAGATTACGCAGATCTTCATCATCGAGATTGCCGTCGGGTTCCGTTTCACCGGTTTCCGGATGTGCTGTATCAAGCAACGTACCGCTCTCGTAGACCGGCTGGCCATTGTTATCGGAAACGATCAGTTCGACCCATATCTGTCGTTCCTGAGAGAAGCCGGAAGGCAGATTATGCCCGGTACCGCTGTTGGTAACATGAACCATGATCGGGATGGCGCCGCCACTGACCGCATCCGCAGGGGGCCGATACTGCGATCTCGGCCGCCGATTCCATGAGAATCCGGCGCCGTTGTACCTGGCCGAAGACATTCCCGTTCTCATCGCGGGCCTCATTGTCCTGGCCCGGAAAGTCGACCAATGCGATATCGATGCCCGTGAAATAATGGGTGCTGACCTCCTCCCGCTCGAACACATATCTGGGACGCGGATAAACTGTCGTCTCTCCTTCAGCGTAGGAACCTGCAGGTTCTGGCGGACCCAGATCCATGTGACAGCCCTGGCAGGTACTGCAGAACTCACCGCTCCTCAGGTAGTCGTCTTGCATATTGATGTCCTGGCCATGAGCCGAAGTATGTGTAGGGCTGTACTCTGGATTATCCAGCGGCCCAAACTTCGTATCTCCGAGTTCCAGTACAAACGCTGTATTAGCGATTCCGTCGCCGAGGCGATCAAGCCCAAGTGATGTATCTGGCCCGGAAATCTGGTGGCAGATGTCACAGGAGATGCCTCCCCGTCCAGCCTTGGTGGCAAAATCCCTCATCGCATGGCCATTGCTGTCAGACAGGGTTGGGAAACTGCCGAGTAAAGTGTCCGCCGGATTATGGCAACTTTGACAAAACAGGGCCGTAGGATGATCCCCGGCAGCGAATCCGGAACCTCCCTGGAATACCGAGAAGGCATTGCCGAGAGCCTCCAGCGCGCTGAAGGTCGGACTGAGGGCGCTGTAGGCCATCATGTTGCCGGACCACTCACGAAACTGACGCGGATGGCAAATCCTGCACTGCTCCGGGTCGGAGAAATCTACCGTCTCCAACGGTTGAAGATGAGTAGGATTTTCCAGGAAAGCTGTAAGCGCTTTGAGCTCCTACCCATCGTCATCGGCCTGGGCTGTGGCTAGTTCCTTCCCCGTTAATGCATCCGATAAAAAGACGAGGTTAAGGGTATCGCTCCGGCCTTTCACTACCAAGCGATCCTTATTATCGTTCCAGCGTACGGTATCGACTGTTACTGAGGCATTCTGTGCCAGTGCTCCGAAGCTGGAAAATTGGATAAGAAGGACAATTAGACTTGTACGGCAAAACATCCTATCACCTTTTTCATTATGCATGCTCCTTGGCAAATCCCCGAAGACAGGCGGAGGATAGAAGTAACCTCTCGTAAATAAAAGTGAACCCCAGCCGTCTATGATGTGATGAAATAGCCTTTGCTTATTTCTACTTTATTATTGTAGTGGCTATAACCTAGTAAATTAGTAAGGAATATCCGGTTGTCAACCCGCAAAAACTCATGGATAAAAAATGGTTGTTCGCGGAATCGAAGAACGGTGGGTTGTGACTAACTGAGCGAAGGCGGTAAGAAATCTTGATTTAATGCCCAGATGCATGACGTTGAGTAAAGAAACTCAGGCAGATGATGCTCAGGCGTTCAGAGGCAATAGCAAATTGACGTTTGATCTGGAAGAGGTCAATGGCTGGCATGACGAGCGCAGGGTGCAACCCGCTGCTCCAGACCATGAATAGACCAAGTGCCGCACACTCACACTTCTCCCTGAAAGATATCATCCTGGCCTTCCCTGGCCGCCATGAAAACACCTATTGAGAATGTGACTGGCGATGCAGTGCCTGCATCTGCAGAAACTCAGACTCTTTCACCACACCATCGCCATCCAGGTCGACTTCACTGAAAGGCCGTGCGTTTTTCAAACCTCTCATCATGTAGCCTTGCTTGGCACGTTCGCTGATTCGCTGACCACGAGCCTCGATGAATTCATCCTCGGTCATGGCACCGTCACCATTAAGATCGAATTCAGCGAATGAGGGCATATTCCGCCCCCTGCCTGCACCACGCCCGGAAGCCATCTCAGCCCCCTTGGCAGCTCCCTTTCCATAGGGCCGTTGTGACATCTGCTGCTGCCGAAATGCGGCCATTTCGTCAGAACCCAGAACGCCATCTGCATTGAGGTCTAACTGTTCGAATGTTGGGGCCTTGGCTGCATTGCGCATCGGCAGCCCCTCGGCGGCGCGTGCTGCCCTTCGCTCGTTGCGAAGGGCATTGAATTCATCTGTAGTAATAACTCCACTGCCATCGCGATCATAGGCCTCAAACGGTACAGGTCCCCGCTGAAGATAACTGGGCGACTGAGCCGCGGCAAACAATGCCGCCCCACTCAACAGGATCGTAAAAACTGATTTATATAACATCTTCATATCGACTCTCCAAAAAACGGCATACTTGCCGGACTACATCCCAAAAAACTCCTTTCTGTTGGAAATATTAAACTGACAAGCTGAAACCTGGCTGAAAACTGCAAAATCTTGTGGAGGTACAGTGTGTGAGATGTTTTTTTCGATTGCGATTTTTATAGAGGGTTCTTCACGGCGTAGCAGTGCATTCCCTCCCAGGGCTATGACGACACGTATGCTTCAATCACCTACGGTCACTCATTGTAATGAATCGCTCCAGTCCCTCCCGGTAACTGTTGCCACTCTGCAGGAACCCCATATTGTGGCTTCCGCCGATCTCCAGAAACCGTTTCGGTTGACGGGCCGCCTGGTAGAGCTGCTGCCCATGCTTAAAAGGGATGATTTCATCGTCCGGACTATGAACCACTAGAACCGGGCAGATGACAGATTCAAGATAAGCCCTGGTATCAAATTGGAAACGTGACAGCCAACGCACCGGAAACATGGGGTAGAGGTCTGCTGCCATATCCGGCACTGAAGTAAAGGCAGACTCCAGAATCAGGCCTCTGACTGGATAACTTGAGGCGAGACGGGCGGCGACAGCGCCCCCCAGGGAACGGCCAAACAGCAGTATATCCTCCGGAGGTATCTTCTTCTGCTCAGTCAGCAGGCGCCATGCGGCCTCTGCATCCCGGTAATTTCCCGCTTCTGTCGGACGGCCTTCGCTCTCACCGAAGCCGCGGTAATCGAAGATCAGTACCGCCAGCCCAAGCCGGTGAAAAATCTCCAGGGAATCCAGGCGATGTGAGATATTGCCGGCATTGCCGTGAAAAAAGAGCAGTGTGGCCCGCGGCTTTTCGAGCGGCAGAAACCAGCCGTGCAGGGTTATGCCATCATCGGTGGTGACTTTGATCGTCTCGAAACTCAGCCCGACTTGATCTGGCGTAGCCATGATCGCCCTGGAAGGCAAACTGGGATAGTAGAGCAAACGGGACTGGGAAAAATAGAGTATCAGCAGCAGTGCCCCATAGACCGCCACCACTATCGCCACAAACGGCCATAGACTCTCCAGCGAAAAACGCGGCATTGGACGATGCTCCTCTGTTACTTCACCTTGGTGCCTGTTAACACTATGCGGATACCCATATAACCCAAACCGCTATTCCACTCTGACACATCCAGGTCCGTTGATCGTACTTCTTCCACCCGCTTGCGGCATTACCTCTATCTGGGTGGCAATGCGCTCCTTGAGGGCTGAGACATGGGAGATCACACCGATCAATTTACCATCCTGCTGCAAGCCGGCGAGGGTCTCCAAAGCTGTATCCAGAGCCTCTTCATCCAGGGTGCCGAACCCTTCATCCAGGAACAGTGAGTCCACCCGGACGTTTTTACTGGCCATCTGGGAGAGACCAAGCGCCAGGGAGAGACTGATGATAAAACTCTCACCCCCCGACAGGTTCTTGGTTGAACGAATCTCACCCGCCTGGTAGTTATCCACCACGTTGAGTTCCAACGGCTGCCCATCATCCCTGATCAGTAGGTAGCGATCAGTCATTTTCTGCAGTTGCCGGTTGGCATGCCCGACCATCATTTCGAAGGTCAAGCCTTGGGCGAAGTTGCGATACTTCTTGCCATCTGCCGAGCCGATGAGTTCATGTAGAAGATCCCAGCGCGAACATTCACGTTTTTGTGCGTCGATCAGCTTGGCTCGATCTTGTTGTTTGCGCCTCAGACTCTCATTGTCGTGCAACTTCTGCCGCATGCCGCCAACCTCCTGCTGGAGGCTCTTTTGGCGGTTTACAAGTGCCTCCAACTCCTGCTTGAGTATGTCGCGAGGTTGATCCGTCGTCTGTTTTTTTCGTTCGATATCCAGCAATGATGATCTATCCCGGCTCCTTGCATTCAACTCTGTTTGCTCAGTTGCCAGCCGCTGGGCCTGCTGCATCAGATTGTTACGTTCTTCTTCGGGTAGACAGGCAGCCTGGTAGCTGGTTTCATCGGTAAAACCATATTGCCCAAGTCGGACATGAAACCTCTCCTCCCCGGTTTTTAATTGCTCTGCCCTGGCAAGCATAGCCTTTACAATCGCCTCAACTCTGCTTTTCAGGTTGCTGAGTTCCTGGGTCGCAGAATTGAAAACTCCGCGTGAATCTTCGAGGTGTTTCTCTCTGTCTTTGATGGCTGAAGATAGACGAGACTCCTCGTCATCCGGGCGCTTGTCACCAAAAATCCCCCTCCGCTCGCGGGTCAGTGAATCCCGCTCTTGTCTTAATATATCAAGGCCACTCCGCAGATTTTTCAGTTCAGTTTCGGATCGGCTGATCTGGCTGGTTTGATGCTGCGTCTGGAGTTCCAGGGTCGAGATACGCCTCTCAAGCTCGGCCATCTCTGCTTGCCGGGAAACCCAGCGATCGCGCCGCAAGGTTAACTCAGACTGCACCTGGTCCAGCGCATTCATAGCCAGACTGTCGACGCCATAGGATGAAACATCACGCAGCGCATCCTCCTGTGCCTGTTGAAACTGGGTAGAGAGCATTTCCAAAGCCTTTTTCGCACGCTCATCCGCTTGCTCGGCAGACTCTTTTGCGTGGGCTGCGGCCAGTGTATCCCGCTCCGATTGGATTACTGCATCTTTTGAACTTTCAAGAGAATCGCGCAAAGTGCCGATCTCTTTTTCGTGTACCTCTACAGCTTGTACGACATTTGATGTGCTTTGCAGATTATCCTCGTTCTCCTGCTGAAAGCGCAGTAATACCGCACCCAATTCATCACCTCCATCCTTATCAGGGCCATCAATTGAAAGCATCTCAAGCCCTTCATGTATCCGCTCATCCCCACTACCAATCTTGTCCGTGGTTTCCTTCTGCCGGATTAAGATCTGCTCAAGATCTTTCAGGTTTCTCGCCTGTTTGACTCTCAACCCTGTAACGGTTTCATTTGCCTGCTTAAGATTCGCTCTCACACGACTCAACGCAGCTCTGGTTTCGTCCGGGACAGGGACATTTCTTTCTGCATACGGATGTTCCTCTGCACCACAAAGTGGACAGGGTTTACCATCCTGAAGTTGGTGCCGGGCTTCCTCAAGATCCTCAATCTTTTTAAGCAGGGAGAGCTCTGTTTCAAGCAGCTGCAACTCACGTTCGAAGGCTGCGTGCTTTTCAAGCCATGCCTGAATCTGCTGTTCCAGCAAAACATCTTCTGCAGTGAGTTTTTCGTGCCGGGTAGTTAGTCCTATGAGGGTGTGTCGCAATTCAGTCAGCGATTTCAACGACGCACTGACTTCATTCAGCAGGGTCCCTCTCTCTTTGAGTTCTGAGAGGGAGTCTCGCCACTGCGTAATCTTTCGCTCAGCCAGAATATCTGCCAGGTCACTCTGCTGTTGGAGCAGTTTCGCCTGATGGGTTTCCAAGACCTCTTTCTGTGCCTGCAGCTTTTGGATATGTTCATTCCACAGCCGATTTGCCTCCTGCTTTTGGGCCTCCGCTGCAGCCAGCTCCCCTGCCCTGTCGAGAAGATTTCCATCCAGCTCACGAAGCCTGTCGAACTGACTCAGGATTCTGGCGAGCTGTTCGACGAGTCCTCTATCCGCTTCGCTTGCAGAGAGAAGTTTCTGAACCTCTTCAAAGTTTATCTTTTGTTCCTTCAGAACCTGGCTTTCCTCACGAAACTCTGTACGCAGATTATCCAGGGTTTGTTCCATCTCAAAGATGCCATCTTCAGCCGTCTTAACAGGCGCTGTTTTCTCCCGCAGTTTAAGATCCAGTTCCCGAACCTTGCGAATAACAATCAGCACCTCTTCACGTTTATGCTTCTGCTGCGCCAAGTGTGCGTCGGCCAGCTTCATATTAATTTCGGCCCTGTTAACCTCGGCCTCCTGTTCTGGCAGAGCCAGCTGACACGCTTTGCGGCGTTGCTGATCCGTTTCCTGCTCACGACGCAGCGAACTCAAACTGGCAAAATCGCCTGCCAATTCCAAAGCCTGCGTTGCCCGTTCAAGCTTTTCGTGTCCAGGCTGAAAGTCCTTCAGGCGTATCTCCATGTCTTGCTTCTGTTTAGCAAGCAAGCCCAACTCTTTTTCAAGAGATTCGATTCCATCCAGCCAGTCTATGGCTTGATTGTTCTGATCAATATCCTGATTCAGAGCGGTTTCCTGAAGAACCATCTGCTCAAGGCCTGCTTGCAACTGCCGTTCATCCTCTTCACTCAGCAGTTGCATCCCTGCCAGCTCAGCCTGAAGGATATCCAATTTTTCACGCTCACCAGCGCGTTGTTTATGAACCTGGATGGAGATCTGACTGTAGATCTCTGTGCCGGTAATCTGTTCCAGAATGGGAGCACGTTCGTCAGGTGCCGCCTGCAGAAAAGCCGCAAAACCTCCCTGCGCAAGCAGCATGGAGCGGGTGAAACGGTCGAAGTCCATACCGGTAACCGTTTCAATCTGATCGGCAACACCGCGAAGCTTTGCCTCGAGTATCCGGCCTGAATCCGCATCCGCAATCTCATGTTTCGGCGCCTGCAATTCCCCGCCTGGTTTTTTGCGTGCCCTGTGCTGGCTCCAGTGACAACGAAATCGTCCCGCTTGGGTTTCAAAGGTCACTTCGGCAAAACACTCACCAGTCTGCCGCGACATGATCTCGTTCCCGCTCTTGGTAACCTTGTTGAGACGAGGCGTTCGGCCATAAAGCGCGAGACAGACAGCATCGAGGATCGTCGTCTTGCCCGCACCGGTCGGCCCGGTTATGGCAAAGATACCGTCGGATGAAAAAACGGGGTATGCCAGATCAATTTCCCATTCACCGGCAAGCGAGTTCAAGTTCTTGAAACGTACCAGCAGTATGCGCATTTTCCGTCTCTATTCTGCCTGGGCATCGGCTTGGTTGAGAGCGGTAATGGTCTCCTGATAGGCCAGCAGAAGTTCAGGGCGCTGAGCTTCCGGCACCTCATGGGCCTCAAGACAACGAGCAAAGACATCATTGACGTTCAGATCGTCGAGGGTTTCGTTATCGTGAATTCGGTTGAGCACCCGATCTATTATCCGGTTATTCTTCACACGAAGAACCTCCAGGTTGGTCTCTGCTATCGCAGCTTCGAGTCGTTCACGCAGGTCACCGATCACTTCCCCGCCTACATAGACGATCTCTAACCATGCCTGGCTTTGTGTTGCGGACAGCGCCAGAATCCGGGCGGATATCTCATCCCAGCCACCTTGTATGCGCTCAAGCCGTTGGAAAACCGGTGTCTTGATCAGCGTCACTGTCGCTTCTCTGCCAGCGAACACTATGAGACAGACACTCTTCTCCTGGGCGGCTTCTCCAAAGCCCATCGGCAGTGGAGACCCACTATAGCGCATGATCTCTGAGGCGTTGACCTTCTGAGGGACATGGAGGTGGCCCAGCGCTAGATAGTCGACACATTCCGGGAAGATTCCCGAAGTCACATGGGCAAGTGACCCGACATATAGCTCGCGGACACCATCACCATCAACCGTTTGTCCCCCGGCGGCAAAGAGATGCCCCATGGCAATAATGGGAACCTCGGTACCCAACAAGTTACGTTTCTGTTCAGCCAGGTCACACACCTCAGCATAGTGGGTGCGTATGCCCTCGATCAGTTTCTGTTCCTTGTCGTCAATACTCTCACCGGCTTCCGCCACTCGAATATCGCGATCTCTCAGATAGGGCACTGCACAAACGATAAGTTCCGGGGAGCCTTCACGATTTTGCAGTAGCAGAACCTCATCTTCGCAGTTCTCGCCGGTCGAGCCGATGACGTGAACGTTAAGCGCGCGCAAGAGTTCCTTGGGGGCATTCAGAAATGAGGGAGAGTCGTGGTTACCCGCAATCACAATGACATGGCGACAGGATGAGGCTGCCACACGGCACAGGAACCGGTAGTAGAGCGCCTGAGCACGATTGCTCGGTGTACTTGTATCGAAGACATCGCCAGCCACGAGCAGTACATCCACCTGCTCTTGATCGATTTTCTCCGCCAGCCATGAGAGGAACGCATCGAACTCCTGGTAGCGTTTGCGTCCATAAAGTGCCCGGCCAATATGCCAGTCTGATGTATGGAGGATTTTCATTCCATTGCCTCACCAAAATGGTGCATATTCTACTAGGGCCTGTTACCACTATGCGAATGCCCAGCGTTGGCCCGGAGGGACAGGCCCCTTTTCCGCAGGCCTGCGTTGCACTTTCGTTTATGTACCGCAAGTACACCACGCTCAGTGCGCCTTGTCCTGCGAAAAAAGGGGCTCTGGCGATGGGTATCCGAATAGTGTTAACAGGCCCTTTGGCTTCAATTCGCTTTCCTGCTGTTATTGTTGCATCTAATTGGGATGATTCAACCTGGATTACCAGACTCACTCGGGTGACTTTGGCAGAGTGTCCTGATTTGGAAGGAAACCGTCATGGGAATCTATGCCAGGATTGGAACTGGTGCATCTGGCAAGAGTTGGTGGCAGCACCAAACCAGCAGATCTAACCTGCTGGCCGGTACTGCAAAATACAACATGGTTACTAGCAGATGGCGCCCGTGCTGCATCCACTGGCAGGTATCGCTGCAAATAACGCACGGACCATTGCGGGTGGCAACGGGCGGGAGAATTCACCCATCTCAATTTTTATCTGTGATGTAACGACCCGCGCCGGACTAACATGGATCTCACCTTCTGTCTTGATGGTAGCTGTGCCTTTTTGATCAAAGAACGGTGTCCGCAAAACCACACTATTTTTTCCAAGCAGATGGACATCATTCGACAGTTCCAGCTGAATATCTTCATACTTTCCGACAGATATCATACGGCCATCAAGACGTTGAACCGTAGAAGCAAGGAGATCAAGTTGGACAAGCTTTCCAGCCTTGTTCTCATATAAAACCTGCTGTCTGCCCTGGGCATCTATTCCAGTGATCTTTCTTACCTGGACGAGAACTGTGACCTCCCTACTCAGTAAGGCATTGTTTATGAGATCACTAATACTGTATTGCTTATCAGGTTGCACAGGACCAGCTGATCCTGTTGATACCAACAGAATTGAAGCCGCACACACGTGCAACATATATTTGATCAGGGACATACTTACATCCTCCAATAGCTGTTTTCTTTAGGAGACCAGTTAAAGCTGCGGCCTTTCGGCATCAGGATGTTTTTGGGAAAAAAATCCTAATTACCAAGTTAGTGCAGGTTTCTTAAGAGAAGCTTAAAGGTTTTTCCTCGAAGGGATTTTTGCCAACTCCGTCACAGTACAAGAAACATACCTTATGTATTGATGAGCAATCATACGCACCTGCTGGCATCTCGATGACTTGGTGAGAATAAAACCAATAATGCCTCTGAACAACGCGAGGGGGCAGCAAATAGGCAAGGAACCCGAGCTGGACTACGGGCGGTGCAATTGGGCCGGAGGCGCGCCATAGAAGCATATTCTCCTATTCCTGGTAACTGCCTTTGAACAAATTTTGTATTTGCACGAACTGTAGTGTTAGCATCGACCTTCAAGAAACCTGGAGATTACTGTGGAAATCCTGCCGGCCATGCCGTTCGGGTAACCGCAAGGCAGAAGTTGGATGAGTGAGTGTCCGGATATTCCATAGCGGGATCCGGAATCGGGCCGAACGGCTTGAATGATAGGCACAGGCGGAGAAATCCCTATGAGTGGCGATCAGCAAAACGAAACCGATGACAAGAACAAAGCTGTGAGCAATACCGGCAAGCCGGAGCAACCCCAGGCGCGCATGGTGACAGTTTCCATCATGGGCAAGCCCGCCCTGGTTCCCGATGATGCCACGATCATGCGGGCCATCGAGCACAGTGGCCAGCAGATCATCCGCGGAGCAGGCTGCCGTGAAGGCTTCTGCGGCGCCTGCGGCACTATCTACCGCCTGCCCGGAGACTACCGGATTCATACAGGCCTCGCCTGTACCACCCTGGTCCAGGAGGGAATGGCGCTCTCTCAGATACCCTCAGTACCCCTGGAGAAAGCGGTCTATGACCTGGAAACGATCACTCCTGACGTTGACACCATCAAAGAGCTCTATCCAGTCGTCTTCCGTTGCGTAGCCTGCGGCACCTGCACCAAGGCCTGCCCACAGGGACTTCAGGTGATGGATTACATCCAGTCCGCCATGCGCGGTGACATTGCTGAACTCATGGAACTCTCCTATGAGTGTGTAGGCTGTGGTCTGTGCGCCCTGCGCTGCCCTTCCGAGATCATCCAGCATAAGGTCGCCATACTCGGCAAGCGCCTCTACGGACGCTATCTGCGCAAGGAGAGTAAAGAACTCGATATCCGCATCCAGCAGATAAAGGATCGCGAGTATGACGGCGAGTATGCCGAATTGATGTCCTTGGACAGGAATGCTCTCAGCGAACGCTATTACGCGAGAGATACGGAGTAGCGCGGCCTCCCTGCGGCATTAGGGAAGGTATGACAACACCACTTTCGGGGCGCTTGAAGAGCAGTTTCACAGCGACAACGAGCGTGCTTTCGGAGGAAATGAATGTATCCGGATTATCTAAAAGATTCGCTTGAAAAGGTGGATCAGACTCGATCCAAAAGGCTGGAGCTGGCGAAGATCGACAAGCCTGTCTATCCACCGATGAATGCGGCGGAACGGGAAGACGTGCTCTCAAGATATCACCCCGATTCCGCAACCGCCGCTCGCAGCCGCATCCGCATCGGACCCAACAAGGGTGAACAGCTCACCACCGAGATCACCGATCTCCTCGAAGCCCATTCGATGCTCGACCCGAAGCGGATGGAGGCAAGTCTCGCCAAGCCCGATTACGAGACCGATATGCTGATCATCGGCGGAGGCGGCGCTGGCTGTTGGGCCGCCATCACTGCCATAAAGAACGGCATCAAACCGATGATCGCCACCAAGCTCCGCCTGGGTGACGCCAATTCCATGATGTCCGAGGGCGGCATGCAGGCCGCCGTTGCCCCCCCGGATTCGCCCACCCGGCACTATCTGGACGCCATCGGCGGTGGGCATTTCGATAACAAGCCCGAGCTGGTTCGAGCACTGACCGAGGATGGCCCGGAGGTTGTCAGGGAACTGGAGAATCTGGGTGTCATGTGGGACAAGATGGAGGACGGTTCGCTCCAGGTCCTGCATGGAGGCGGCACCTCGCGCAAGCGCATGGTCTCCTGCCGCGACTACATCGGCGCCGTCATCATGCGTACCCTGATGGACGAGGTGGAGAACCACCCTGACGAGATCAGCATCCGTGAATTCGAGCCGGCCATCGAGCTGCTGCTGGACGACAAGGGCCAATGTGCCGGCGCCGTCCTTTACAATCTCGACACCGAGCAGTTCATGGTGGTCAGGGCCAAGTCGACGGTGATTTCTACCGGCGGATTCGGACGGCTGCATATCCGCGGTTTTGCCACTACCAACCACTATGGCGCCACCGGCGACGGACTGGTAATGGCCTACCGAGCCGGCGCCAACCTCAAATTCATGGATTCGGTTCAGTACCATCCCACTGGCGCCATCTACCCAGAGCAGATTGCCGGCTTCCTGATCACGGAGAAGATCCGTGGTGCCGGGGGCCAACCTTTAAACAAGGATGGTGAACTCTTCGTCTTCCCCCGTGAGCCCCGCGACGTGGAGAGCGCCGCCATCATCCGCGAGTGCAGCAGCGATCGGAACATGGGCGTCGACACCGCCTCCGGTCGCAGCGGAGTATGGCTCGACTCCCCACTCATCGACATGATCCACGGCGAGGGTTACACCAGGCATCAGTTCCCCGGTATGTGCCGGGCATTCGATAATTACGGCATCGACATCGTCAAACAGCCGATGCTGATCTATCCCTCTCTCCACTATCAGAACGGCGGCATCGAGATCAACGAGCGTTGCGAGACCAATATTCCCGGCCTGTTTATCGCCGGTGAGGCTTCGGGCGGCGTCCACGGCCGCAACCGTCTGATGGGCAACTCGGTACTCGACTACAACGTCTTCGGTCGCCGTGTCGGCAAGCAAGCCAGTGAGTACTCCAAATCAGTGAAGCTCGGCAAGCTTAGTCTGGATCATGTGATTGCCTATGATGGTGAGATGACAGAGCAGGGCATCGACAGCGACCTGATCTCGCCGGTGATTCTGCCCTCTTATACTCCAGAGGACGTCAGGCTCCACCAGTTGGCCCGCCTCGGCAATATCCCAGCCCGCCACTCCATACTGCGCAGCCGGATCGGTTGTGGTTGCGGCAACGGGAAGGAAGGCAAGTGAGCGGTTTCCACATTCTCCCATGGTTACTCCCTGACATAGGAGCTATCTCATGACCGTGTTTGTCTCAAGAGACAAGATCAACAGCGGGTTTACCTCCAAGGTTCAACGACTCGCTGACCAGAACCTGATGGCCTGCTACCAGTGTGGCAAGTGTTCCGCCGGCTGCCCCATGGCCGCCTATATGGATGTCCCCCCGAATCAGATGATCCGGCTGGCGCAACTGGGGATGGAAGATGAATTGCTCGATTCCGAAGCGATCTGGCTATGCGTCTCCTGTATGACCTGCAATACGCGCTGTCCCAAAGGGGTTCGGATTGCCGAGTTGATCGAGTCCATGCGCCAGATACAGCTGCGTGCGCGGCAGGATCACCTGCAAGCGGAGAAGATTTCTGCGGCGGATCTGCGCGCCATCCCGCCCATTGCCCTCATCGGCAGCATGAGAAAGTTCACATCATGAAGCTCAGCTATTTTCCCGGTTGTACGCTCAAGAACCATGCGCGGAATTTCGAGGACTCCACCCTGTACGCGATGGATAAGCTTGGGGTGGAGGCGGTGGAGTTGGATCGCTGGAACTGCTGTGGCACCGTCTACTCCCTCTCAGCAGATGATCTGATGCGTCAGGTGGCGCCAGTCCGCAACCTACTGCGCACCAGTGAAAGGGGGGACTCGCAGCTCATGACCGGGTGCTCCATGTGCTTCAACACCCTCAAACGGGCCAACCATCGCGCCCGCGCCAGTGAGGAAGATCTGGCTCGCATGAATGATTTCATGTATGACGAGCCAGTCGATTACGCAGGGGATGTCGATGTCCTGCATGTCCTGGAAGTGGTGCGCGATCAGATCGGATTCGACGCCATTCGCGAGCAGGTAGTCAAACCCCTCGAAGGCCTGCGCGTGGCCTGCTACTACGGCTGCATGCTGGTGCGGCCCAACGAGGCGGCAATCGACGATGCCGAGAACCCCAGGGTGCTTGAGGATCTGATTACGGTCCTGGGTGGCGAGCCGGTGGATTTCAGCCATAAAACCGAGTGTTGCGGCGCCCACCAGACCGTCGATAAACCCGAAATCATCGCCGACAAGACCTACGAAATCCTGGGCTCAGCGAAGGCGCAGGGTGCGGATACGGTGGCGGTAAGCTGCCCCCTGTGCGCGTTCAACCTGGACCATCGTCAGGAGGCAACCCTGAAAATCCATTCTGATTTCCATAGCATGCCGGTCGTCTATTTCTCGCAACTGATGGCCATCGCCCTCGGAGGATCCGAGTCGGTACTGAGGCTGGATCTCCATCACACGCCCCCCGGTCCCCTGCTGACCGGGAAAGGTCTGCTCTGAGGGAAACAGGATGGCATTCGGCAAAATCAAACAAATCACCGGTGTTGTCACCATCAACAAGGCTTGGTGCAAGGGTTGCGGCTTCTGCGTCAATTATTGCCCGACCGATGCCCTTGCCATGTCACCCGAATACAACGCCAAGGGATATCATCCCCCGTACATCAAATCGCCGGACGATTGCAGAGATTGCGATTTCTGCCAGACGATCTGTCCGGAATTCGCCATTTACGTCACCCGCAAGGCGGAGACAGAGGAGAATGAGAATGCGTAAGACTGCCGCCGATCCGAAAGGTGTACTCGAGGGTTCTCACTTCCTCGACGGCGATCACGCAATTGCCGAGGGGGCATTGGCGGCCGGATGCCGCTTCTTTGCCGGTTATCCAATCACGCCGTCGACCGAGACCGCTGAACGATTTGCCGAGCGCTGTCCGGGTGTCGGTGGCATGTTCATTCAGATGGAGGATGAGATAGCGTCCATCGCGGCCCTTGTAGGTGGCGCCTGGGGTGGGCAGAAGGTGATGACGGTGACCTCAGGCCCTGGCCTCTCTTTGATGATGGAAAATCTTGGTCTGGCCGTCATGACAGAAACCCCCATGGTGATCGCCGATGTCCAGCGTGCCGGTCCATCCACCGGCTTGCCGACCCTTCCCGCCCAGCAGGATATGATGCAGATACGATGGGGATCTCACGGTGACTACCGGATTATTGCTCTCTGTCCGGATTCACCGCAGGAGTGTTTCGATCTGACGGTGGAGGCATTCAACCTGTCGGAAACCTATCGGGTTCCAGTCTTCATCATGACTGACGAGACAGTTGGTCACATGCACGAAAAGGTTGTTATACCGCCCGCCGAAGATATAGAGGTTGTGGAACGCAACTATTACGAGGGTCCCAAGGCAGATTACCGGCCCTACAAGTTCACCGGCAAGGATGTTGCGCCCATGGTCAAAGCAGGTGACGGATACCGGTTCCACATCACCGGCCTCACCCATGACGAGCGCGGCTATCCACACCTTACCGTGGAGCAGAACGAAAAAGTTGTTACCCACCTGATCGAAAAAATTGACTCCAACGCAGATAAGATTATTCAGCTCGATGAGAGTGAGATGGATGGTGCGGAGGTCGTTGTCGTCTCCTACGGCATCACCTCACGAATCGTCTCCCGGGCGGTGCAGTTGGCGCGTGAAGAAGGCATCAAGACGGGGTCGATGCGGCTCATCACCATCTGGCCCTTCGCGGAGAAGAGAATCGAGGAACTGGCCGGCAAGGTGAAGGCTATCGTGGTTCCGGAAATCAATTACGGTCAGATGGTAAGGGAGGTCGAACGCAGTGTAGCCGGCCGATGCAAAGTCGTCAGCGTCCCCCATTGCGGTGGCGCGGTGCATGATCCCGAAGTCATCCTTGACGCTATCAAGGAGGCCAGCAAATGAGCATTGAAGTGAATATCGATAAATTCCGTGCAGAGAGCCCAATGACGGATTTCCTCCGCATGGAGCGGATGCCGCACATCTGGTGCCCGGGTTGCGGGATCGGCACCGTGGTCAACTCCTTCGCCGAAGCCGTCAATAAGAGCGGCATCGACATGGACAAGCTGGCGGTGATCTCCGGCATCGGCTGCACAGGACGGGTTGCCGGCTACGTGAACTTTGATTCCATCCACACCACCCATGGGCGCGCCATCCCCGTCGCCACAGGTCTCAAACTGGCCAACCCCGATATGAAGGTGGTGGTGGTCAGCGGTGACGGCGATCTCACGGGTATCGGCGGTAACCACTTCATCCACGCCGCCCGCCGCAACATGGACATCATGGTCATCTGTGTTAACAACTTTACCTACGGCATGACCGGCGGGCAGTTGACGCCGACTACACCGCTGACGGCCAATGCTTCCACCACCCCCTACGGTAACTACGAATACCCCTTCAGTCTGCCGTTTCTGGCAGACGCCTGTGGGGCAACCTATGTCGCGCGCTGGACTTCTCTGCATGCGCGCAATATTACGAAATCGATCCGCGAGGCGCTGAACCACAAGGGCTTCTCTTTCATCGAGGTGATTGCCCCCTGCACCACGCTCTATCAGCGCCGTAATCGCTTGGGTGATGGTCTTGATGCCCTCGAGTACTACAAAGAGGAAGCTGGGGTTGAGAAAGATGTCGATACCCGCGAAGTGGGTATCGACTTCCAGAGCGATATCGCCATGGGCAGATTCGTCAAGCAGGATAAACCGACCTATGAAGAGGCGGTCAATGAGCGTTATGCCAATGTCCTGGGCGACGACTACCAACTCTACGGTATGAGCAAGCCTGAGCGTGAGGAGAAGGCCAAGCGCGAGGCAGAGGAGAGAGCCAAGATGCAGGCCCTGATGGAAGATGAAGAGGCCCAGATGATGGCCGAGGATATGGGCGTGGATGAGGAGGGTTTGTAGATGCATGAGGTTAGATTCTCCGGCTTCGGTGGCCAGGGCATCGTCCGTTGCGCCCTGATTACCGGCAAGGCGCTGTCGATGTATGACGACAAGTTCGCGACCATGACCCAGAGCTTCGGACCTGAGGCCAGGGGCGGCGCCTGCAGTTCCCAGTTAGTGGTCTCCGAAAGTCGTGTTCTCTATCCTTATGTCACCCTGCCGGGGGTACTGATCGCTCTGTCACAGGATTCCTACAACACTTATGAGCCGAAGCTGAGGGACGGCGGCCTCCTTATATATGAAGCTGATCTGGTCACGCCCAAGGAAGATGACGGGCGGGTACAGATGTATCCCGCACCCGTCACCCGTTTCGCAGAGGAGTTGGGCAACCGTCTGTTCGCCAATCTGGTGACCCTGGGTTGTTTCTCCGCCATTACCAAGATTGTGACCCCGGAGGCGATGAAGAAAGCCCTGCCGGGTCTGATCCCGGACCGCTTTCTCGAGATCAACAAAAAAGCTTTCGACAAGGGTTTTGAATACGGGCTCGAATCGCTGGAGAAGAAGCCACTCGTAACTGGGGACGCGCAATGAAAAAACGCACCGGTGTCTTCGTTTGCCACTGCGGTAAAAATATTGCCGCCACTGTCGACGTCAAGAAGGTCGCGCAGGAGCTGGCCAAGGATGACGGTGTTGTTTTTTCTGAAGACTATGTCTACATGTGCTCGGATCCTGGCCAGGGTGCAGTCATCGACGCCATCAAGGAAAACGACCTCAATGGCATGGTCATCTCCTGCTGTTCGCCGACCCTGCACGAGAAGACCTTTCGCGATGCCTCCGAGCTGGGCGATCTCAATGCCTTCCAGTGCGAGATCGCCAATATCCGTGAGCAGTGTGCCTGGGTCCATAACGACATGGAAGTGGCCACCGAAAAGGCCCTCAAGATCACCCGCGCATCGGTGCGTCGTGTGCAGCACAATCAGGCACTCGAACCCATAGGGGTTCCTGTGACCCGCCGCGCCCTGGTGGTTGGTGGCGGTATCGCCGGCATTCAGGCGGCGCTCGATATGACCGATGCCGGCCTCGACGTTATCCTGGTGGAAAAACAGTCGACCATCGGCGGTAACATGCTTAAGCTGTCGGAGACATTCCCGACACTCGACTGCTCCCAGTGTATTCTGTCGCCGAAGATGGTCTCGGTGTCGAAGAACTCCAAGATCACGCTGATGACCGAGAGCGAAGTCGAGAGTATTTCCGGCTTCGTCGGCAACTTCAAGGTCAAGATCAAGAAAAAAGCGCAGTTCGTCGATCCCGAGCTGTGTAAGATCTGCGACGACTGCACCCCGGTCTGCCCTGTCGCCGTGCCTAATGAGTACGACGTGGGCCTGACCAACCGCCGCGCCATCCATATCCCCTTCGCCCAGGCGATTCCTGCCTCCTTTACCCTGGATGAAGAGGCCTGCCTCGGCCTCGATCCCGTGGTCTGCGGCAAGTGTGAAGAGGTCTGCGAAGTCGGGGCTATTGATTACGACAAGAAGCCGACTGTCACCGAGGAAGATATCGGGGCGATCGTTGTTTCCACCGGATTCGATCTCTACGGCATGGAACATATGGGGGAATTCGGTGGTGGGCGCTACCCGGATGTGCTCGACGGTCTCCAGTTCGAGCGTCTCTGCTCGGCCTCAGGCGCCACCGAAGGCGATATTCTGCGGCCATCGGATCATAAGGTGCCCAAAGAGGTGGTCTTCATTCAGTGTTCCGGTTCGCGGGATCCGGAGAACCACTGCGCCTACTGTTCAAAGATCTGTTGCATGTACACAGCCAAGCACGCAACCCTCTACAAACACCATGTCCCCGATGGGCAGGCCTATATTTTCTACATCGATATCCGCTCCGGCGGCAAGGGTTACGAGGAGTTCGTGCAGCGCTCGATGGAGAATGACGGCGTAATCTACCTGCGTGGAAGGGTCTCCAAGGTCTACGAAAAAGACGGCAAACTCAAGGTGATGGGCGTCGATACCCTGGCCGGGCGAAACGTCGAGATCAATGCCGACATGGTGGTTTTGGCCCAGGCGATGGAGCCTTCCAAGGGGACTGCCGAGATCGCCAAGATCCTGAAGATAGGACGCGACAAGGACGGCTTCCTGGCCGAGGCACATCCGAAGCTGAAACCGGTGGAGAGCGTGACAGCAGGCATCTTTCTCGCCGGCGCCGCCCAGGGTCCGAAGGATATCCCGGAGACGGTCAGTCAGGCGGGCGCTGCCGCCAGCAAGGTCATCGCCCTGCTCTCCAAGGATCAGCTGGCGCACAGCCCGACGGTGGCGAAGGTCAGAGACCCCTGGTGCACCGGCTGCGAGATGTGCGTCGACGCCTGCCCCTATGATGCCATTGCCCTCGTGGATGGTAAGGCCCATGTTAACGAGGTTCTGTGTGAAGGCTGTGGCTCCTGCGCGGGCGTCTGCGTACGCGCCGCCATCGACGTCAAGAACGTCACCCAGCTTCAGGTTCACGAAATGATCAGCGCCATCATGGCGTAATTGGAGGAAGATTCAGGTGTCGAACCCGTCGAAAGTGACTAAAGCAGAGGAGTTCGAGCCACGCATTGTGGCTTTCCTGTGTAAATGGTGTTCGTCCGCCGGCAGCGATCTGGCCGGTGTGTCGCGTATTCAATATTCGGCAAACGCCACACCCATCACCATTCCCTGTTCGGGATCTGTGTCGCCCATGTTTATCCTCTCCGCCTTCAACAAAGGGGCGGACGGCGTACTGATTTCCGGTTGCCATCCAGGTGACTGTCACTACATGGAAGGAAACTACCTGGCCCGCCGCAAACTTTATCTGGTAAAGGAGTTGCTCCAGTTTATCGGCCTTGAGTCAGAGCGCTTCCGCATGTCTTGGGTCTCGGCCGCCGAGGGGGCAAAATTTGCAGAAGTGGTCGACGAATTTGTTGAGGATCTTCGCGTATTGGGTCCCCAGAACCGATTGAAGGCGAAGCGCTGATGGTCAACGTAGAAGAGATTCGGGACTATGCCGCCAATCTGCTGGGGAAGGGAGAGGTCAAGTCGGTGTTGGGTTTTCGACGTGGCTCAGCAAGCGCCTTTGCCGAACCCTGCACTATAACCGATGTCGGAGAGGCTGCTTCCCTGGTTTGGGATCCCACCTGCCTGAATAATCTGACGCTCTATCTTGTCAAAGACCACAAACAGCAGGCGGCAGCCAAAACCCCCGACAACCGTCCTGTTGGTATCGTCGCCAAGGGTTGCGACAGCCGCGCCATCGGCGTTTTGCTGCAGGAGAACTATTTCAAACGTGAAGATGTGGTGGTCATCGGTGTCTCCTGCGAAGGCACAGGCGTCGTCGATCCGAGGAAACTGTCCGCCAAGCTGAAAGGCAGGACGGCGAGCCGGGTCTCATTTTACGGCGCCGACGGTATCAATGTCAGGGTGTACGGCGAAGAAACTGAAACCGTCATACCCGCACAAGAGGTTTTGGCCGACCGCTGCCTTGAATGCCGAGCGGCCATTCCAACGCTGAATGACATCGTTTTTGGCGAGGCGGTTGGAGCTCGCGAATTTGACGAGCCCTTCCACGCGGCCAAGGCAGCGGAGAGCCTCTCTGCGGACGAGCGCTGGGCGACCTGGGAGCACCATTTTGATCGCTG
Organism: Gammaproteobacteria bacterium (ex Lamellibrachia satsuma); assembly: GCA_019623805.1. Lineage (NCBI taxonomy): Bacteria > Pseudomonadati > Pseudomonadota > Gammaproteobacteria > Gammaproteobacteria bacterium (ex Lamellibrachia satsuma). Next base: position 3,589,952 of record CP053680.1, on the reverse strand, counting down.
TCTGCGCTGTTTCGCCTGTCGCGCAGTTTGTCCCATGTGCTACTGCCCTGAGTGCGTGGTCGACAGCACCACATTCGTGGTCACGCTGGGAACCAGCGCCGAGGAGAAGGCCAACCGCATCCGCTGGTGCGAACGTTCGGCAAACACCTCTGAGAGCGCTGTCTATCACTTAACCCGGGCCATTCACCTGGCCGGCCGTTGTATCGATTGTGGCGAATGCGAGCGGGTCTGCCCGGTCAATATCCCGCTACGTCTGCTCAATACCAAACTTGAAAAAGAGGCATTCGAGATGTTCGAGTACCAGGCGGGACACGATATCGAACAGGCCTCACTGCTGTCGTCCTTCCGGGACGAAGATCCCAATAGTTTTATCAGGTAGCTCCCATGGAAAAGATCCTTAACCAGGAAAAACTCAGGGAGTGGGTCGATATGCTCGACGACTGCGAGGTATACGCTCCCGCCTTTGCCGACTCGGTCTGGAATTACGCCAGGGTCGAGGCAGGCACCGATATCGACCTCTCTCACACCAACACCATCGGCTCCGTCAAGGAGTTCGTCTTCCCCCAACGTGAGGTCTTCTTCCGTTTCGAAAAGAAGGACGGCGTTCCGGTGCTGACCGCGACCCTGCCCGATCCAAAACCCACGGTAGTGTTCGGTGTACGACCCTGCGATGGCAGGGGCATGCCCCGCAATGACACGGTGTTCAATAAAGAGTTCGAAGACCCCTATTACTGGGCGAGACGGGACAAGCTGACCCTGGTCGGTCTGGCCTGCAACCAGCCTCACTCCCCCAACTGCTTCTGTCAATCGGTTGGCGGTTCGCCACACTCCGAGGACGGTCTCGACATTCTGATGACCGACCTGGGCGACCGGTTCCATGTCAAGGGAATCACGGTGAAGGGAGTGGAGGCCATGGAACGGGGCCGCGACGCCTTCGGTGCGGTTCGCGACGGTGACCAGGCCGAGACCGAGAAGGTTCACGATACCTCACGCAGTCATCCCCAGCGTCCCCTTGGTAATCTGGACGCCATTCCCGAGGCAATCCGCGAGAGCTTCGACTCTCCGCTGTGGGCCGATATGGCACAGCATTGCATCGGTTGCGGCATCTGCACCTTCCTCTGTCCGACCTGTCACTGCTTCGACATCAACGACGAAGTGATTAGCCCGACTACTGGGGAGGGCGAGCGGGTGAGAACCTGGGACAACTGTCAGTTCCCAGACTTCACCATGCACACATCGGGACATAATCCCAGGGCAGACCTTGGTTCCCGTCTGCGGCAACGGGTCAGCCACAAATTTCTCTACTTCGTCGAAAACCATAAAACTCAGCAGTGCACGGGCTGCGGTCGCTGTATTACGGAGTGCCCGGTCGGAATCGACATTGTCGCGGTCTTGGAGAGAGTAAGCCAATCATGACGGACAACATCTATCTTCCAAAGATTGGACGCATCGTCGGTATCGATGAGGAGACCCAGGGCGCCAGGGCAATCAAGACCTTCAAGGTCGAATTCCCGAACGACGACGGTTTCGAGCACGACTGCGGTCAGTGCGCCATGCTGTCGATGTTCGGCAAAGGCGAATCGATGATATCAATCGCCTCTTCGCCGCTGGTCAAAGAGTACAAGCAGTTCAGCATCATGAAGATGGGGCGAGTCACCTCGGCCTTTCACGCTGCCAAAATCGGCGACTTCATCGGTATCCGCGGCCCCTACGGCAACCAGTTTCCCCTGGATGACTGGAAGGGCCGGGATCTGGTCTTCATCGGCGGCGGCGTCGGCCTGGCCCCGATCTGGCCGGTGATCCAGACAGCAGTGGCGCGACGTGAGGACTTCGGTAAGATCACCGTTTTCTACGGTGCCCGCTCCTCCAGCGACATCATGTACGAGACCGATTTTGAGAAGCTCAAGGCGTCTGCCGAAGTGCAACTCTCAGTCGATGCTCCCGAGGAGGACTGGCAGGGTTATACGGGTTTTGTTCCAGCCAACCTGATGGACAAGGCGCCGTCACCCGATAACGCCATTGCTATTACCTGTGGCCCACCGATCATGATAAAGTTTGTCATCCAGAATCTGCAGGCATTGGGCTTTGCGGACGAACAGATCTACACCACCATCGAAAACAAGATGAAGTGTGGCGTCGGCAAATGCGGACGTTGCAACGTGGGTAAGGACTATGTCTGTGTAAAGGGCCCAGTCTATTCCTGGTCTGAGCTAAGGAGCCTGCCGCAAGAATACTAATTATCGCGTAGCTTTTCACCGCTGAGAAATCGTGGATTTATCCGCGACTTTCTGTGCCGAGGTCAGCTAAATGCTTATGAAACAATATATTAGAGCGTTAAGGGGACAGATGTAATGAACATCACTGGGATGCGTCACGGCGCAAAACTCCTGGATATTGTCGGTTTTCCTCGGTCCGAGGTGCTGGGTCCGGAGGCAAGCGATCAAGAGATTAAGGGCCTTATCGAACGATGCGGCGAAGTCTTCGTCAAGCCAATCTTCAAAGGCGGTGTCGGCAAGAAGGGTAAGCATGGCCTGCTGGGCAGGGCGAAAGACCTGAGCAGCGCCATGAAGGAGAAGGAGCGGCTCTATTTTGCCGAGCACTTCCACAACAATACCCTGAGCAAGGCCGAAGGCGTTACCTTTGAGGGCGCGGTGCCGGCTGCTTGTGAAGTCTATTTCTCCATTACCGACAATACCGAATTCCGAGCGCCGACCATCACCATTACCCATCATGGCGGCGTCGATATTGAAGAGTTGCCCCCGGAAAAGATCACCAGCATCCCATTCGATCCGCTTACCGGATTGAAAGGTTTTGTCATCTCCAACGCCCTGAAACGCCTTGGCGCCCCCAGTGAACTGATCAGCCCCCTGGTGCAGAACCTGCCCAAGCTCTGGGATCTCTACCACAACTACGGCATGACCACACTGGAGTTGAACCCGATACGCATGATGCCCAACAAGAAGGGGCGCCTGGTTCCAGTGGCCTGTGACTTCAAGTGTGGCTTCGACGATGATGATCCAAACGTCGCCCGCCTGGGTCTGCCGGATGACCTTGATACCTCCAGCTACTCCGACTTCGAGCAGGAGGTAAACTCACTGCGCACCTATCAGGGTCAGTCCGACGTATTCGTGATCAATGAAGCGGGCACCATCTCCGCCATGACATTCGGCGGCGGCGCCAACGCCCTGGTGACTGAGTTGCTGGGTGACGCGGCCACCATCTCATCTGACTTTGGTGGTAACCCCCCCTACGCCAAGATGCACGACATCAGCCGTATCGTATACAAATATTGGCTGGAGCAGACCAACGTGCTCTTCATCATTGGCGGTAAAGCCAACAATACCGATATTTACGAGACCTTCCGCGCCATGGCGGATGCGTTGCGGGATCACTTCAATGCCCATGGTCCGCAACCACTCTACGTGGTGGTGGGACGTGGCGGTCCCAACCTGATACGCGGTATGGGCTATATGCAGGATACCCTGGACTCCCTGGGTCTCCCCTATCAGATGTTCGGTTTCGACTCCGCCATGAGCGAGGTGGTCAACTTCGCACAAGCTGCCGATGAGTGGATGAAAAACGGTGGCCGTGAAATCGTGGCCAAGAAGATGGGTATCGAAGGATAACGGCTCTTCGCAGCCCTGATTTATATCTGTAACCAAGAATTTCCTAGCGTGGCCCAATGAGCAGGCCATGCAAGATTGAGGGAGCCCAATTATGCATCCGCAAGGTGTAGCTGCTTTTCCCCACTACTATGTGGGAGTCAACTCTCTGACAGAACTGGCCACGAAAGATGACCGGATCTGCGTACTTAACATCACCGGCGGCGAGAGCCGTACCGTAACCCCGGTGAGCCACTCCTATTCAGGTGGCAATATCGTCTGTGGCACCGCGCCCGGGCGCTCCGGTTCCAAGATGAATACCTCCACCGGTGATATCCCGGTCTATGACAATGTGGCCGAGGCGGTGGATGACGGCCAGGAATTCAACGTGGTGGTAGTCTACCTGCCGCCCTCCGGTGTGCGCGACGGCGTGCTCGAAGCGGTGCGGGTCAACCCCAATCTGACGAAGATCGTCATACTCACCGAGAAGGTGCCGGTACGTGACGCCCGCATCATCCGCGCCATCGGTCAGATGCACGGCATCGATATCTTCGGCGGCAATTGCCTGGGTCTGGCTGACGCCCACAACCATGTTCGTATCGGCGGCGCCTTGGGTGGCAGCGCACCGGAGGAGTCACTACTCCCCGGATCTGTGGCCATCTACTCCAACTCCGGCAACTTCACCACCACCATTGCGGTCTACCTGGCGACCGGCGGTTGGGGCACTACGGTCTCCTTCTCATCCGGTAAGGATGTCTATATCCACTACGCCGCACAGGAGTGGACCCACGCATTCCACAACGATGATCGTTCCAAGTCTGCGGTGATGTATATCGAGCCAGGTGGCTACTACGAGCATGATCTCGAATTCGACAAGCCGGTGGTTGCCTGTATCGTGGGCCGCTGGAAGGCGAAGCTGACCAAGGCATGCGGACATGCCGGCGCTATCGCCGGTACTGGTGATAACGCCAACGCCAAGGAAGAGTGGTTCATGGAGAAGTTTGGCGTGGACGCCATCTTCACCCCGGAAAATCCGGTCTGCTCCGAGAAGGGCGCCGTGGTGGTCAACATATCCCATATCCCGGAAGCCATGACCGCCGTGATGGCGAAACAGGGCGCCAAGCCCGATTTCGACTCGGTGGGTGACCTTTCCCTCAAGTGCTGGTTCAGCAACGCCCAAGGCATCGATCTCCCGGATCACCTGAATCCGCCGGTCGTAGAGGCTATGGCCCCCTACGATGCGCAGATTAGTGGATTGGGCGAACAAGTGGGCACGGTCATGCCGCGCCAGACCATGAAGGACGCCTCCGGCGCCTCCATGATGGACCCCAAGACTCAGGTGACCAAGATCCACGGCACCAGCGTACTGGAGGCCTCCACCCACTCCTTCGAGGAGAATCTGGTTCAGAGTCTGATCCGCGAATACCCGGATGAGAACGGCGCTGCTTTGGCCAATGTCGCCCTGAATACATTCGTCAACCAGAGCGGCAAGGTGGGGCTGGCCGCTGCTGACGCCTCCCGTGAGGCTGGCAACAGTCCCAATACTGCACTCTCTGCGGCAGTCGCCATGGTGGGGCCAAAACTGGTAGAGCAGGCATGCACTGTCACCACTGCGCTGGTAGAGTTGTTCAAGAAAAGCGGTCTGGAGGATCCGGCAGACGTGGGATTCGATTTCAGCACCCAACTGGAAGCTGCGGACGCCGGGGTATTCCTCACCGACTACTCGGGTCGCTGTAACGTCGCCATGTTGGAGGCAATCGAGGCCCGCGGCGCCAAATCAGTATTCATCGACTTCCTCAAGACCCTGGAACAGAAGGGTGGCGGCAAACTGAGCTGCAGCGTGCTGGTCGCTGCCATCACCACCCATCTGGCCTGGAAGGCACTGATGCGCAAGCGTCTATCGGTTACCACCGTCAGTAATATGCCCTGGCACTTCCGGGTATTCAGCACCCTGATCGGCTCAGCCGCAAGTGCAGAGAACCAGGAGAGGCACAGCTTCAGCGGCGTAGCCAACAAAGAGCTTATGAGCAGCTGGAGCTTTACCGAGACCGCCCATCTGGCCCTGCTCGGTAATCGCCCGGATATAGAGGCGCTCTACGCCTTTTCCGTCCTGCTTGGTCTGATCATCACCAACGGTCCTGGCACCATCTCCGCCCAGGGGGCAAAGGGCGCGGTAAGCGCCGATGGCCCCGAGGCCCCGGAACGGGTTCAGGTCAACAAGAGCTATATCGGCTTTCTGACTCACACAGGTTACGCCCACGGCGGCAACGGTTTTGAGGCTATCGCCTTCCTGCTGGACCGCTTCCGTGATTCTGGTCTGAGCAGTCCCGGCGACTCCGACCACGGCATGGATCTGGCCGCCATGGCCACCGACTACGCCAAGGAGTACAAGGCGTACAAGACCAAGGCCAAGGCGGTAGGCAATCTCTCCTACGCCAAGATTCCCTGCGTGAACCACCCGGTCTTCAAGGGCGAAGATATCAACTACGATCCCCGCGAGGTGTTCGTCAACGATCTGTTCAAGGAGCGCGGCAACTATAACGTCTTCCACGAGTTCTACCATGAACTGGTCAACGCCCTGTACAAGACCGGCGTCAGCCGCAACGTCTACTGCGTCAACGTGGACGCCGTGATCGCAGTGATTCTGCTGAAGATGCTGTGGCAGCCTTACGCGAATGGGGAGATCAGCGATTCGACCATGGAATCGGCTGCCTTCACCACCTTCCTGTTTGGTCGTATGATCGGTTCAGCAGCAGAGATTGATGACCACACCAATCGTGGGCGGAATATGGACACACGGACAGCGGCATCCCGCTGCTCCTACGTATCGTAGCTAACAGTTTGACGAAGCAGTTCAACCTGAATCCTGCAAGCAGTTGCAGGATTCAGGTGCAAATTTACTGAGGAAGAAACATGACAGAACAGACATCAACGATTGTTTGGACAAAAACAGATGAAGCACCCGCGCTGGCGACCTACTCTTTTCTGCCTATCGTCAAGGCATTCACAGCAGGGACCGGCATCAATGTCGAAACGAGGGATATCTCTCTCGCAGGCAGGATTATCGCGAACTTTCCCGAAAATCTGACCGACGACCAAAAACAATCCGATGATCTGGCCATACTGGGTGATCTGGCGAAGAAACCGGAAGCCAATATCATAAAACTGCCAAATATCAGCGCCTCGATCCCACAGCTGAAGGCCGCGCTCAAGGAGCTTCAGGAGTTGGGCTATAACCTCCCGGACTATCCTGAGAATCCGAAGGATGACGCCGAGAAGGAGATCAAGACCCGATACGCCAAGGTCCTGGGCAGTGCCGTCAACCCTGTTTTGCGAGAAGGCAACTCCGACCGCAGAGCGCCGGGGGCAGTAAAGAATTATGCGAAGCAGAACCCGCACTCCATGGGCGCCTGGAGTTCGGACTCGAAATCCCATGTCGCCACCATGAGCAGTGGGGATTTCTGCGCCAACGAGAAATCCGTGACCATGGCCGAGGCAACCGATATAAAAATCGAGTTTGTCGCTAACGACGGAAGCACCACCGTTCTGAAGGAGAGCGTACCGCTGGAAGCCGGTGAGGTGGTTGACGCAACTTTCATGAGCAAAAATGCCCTGACCAAATTTCTCGGGGAGCAGGTGCAAGACGCCAAACAGCAGGGCATACTCTTCTCGCTGCATATGAAAGCGACCATGATGAAGGTTTCAGACCCTGTTATTTTTGGTCACTGCGTAAAGGTCTTCTATAAAGACGTCATCGAGAAACACGCGGATGTTATTGCCGACCTCGGCGTTGATTTCAATAATGGTCTCGGCGACCTTTATGCCAAGATCGAAAATCTGCCGGCAGACAAAAAAGCCGTGATCGAAGCGGATATCCAGGCGCTGTACGCAGACCGTCCCGCGCTAGCAATGGTAAACTCCGACAAGGGCATCACCAATCTGCATGTACCCAGTGATGTGATTATCGACGCCTCCATGCCCGCCGCAATTCGTACCTCGGGCCGGATGTGGAACGCTGATGGCGAACTGCAAGACACCAAGTTCATCATCCCCGACCACAGCTACGCACCACTCTACCAGGCTACCATTGATAACTGCATCGCTAATGGCGCGCTGGATCCTGCCACCATGGGCACCGTCCCCAATGTGGGTCTGATGGCGAAAAAGGCTGAAGAGTACGGTTCGCACCCCACAACCTTCGAGGCACCAGGCGATGGCACTATCCGCGTCGTGGCTGCCGATGGAAGCACTATCCATGAGCATGATGTCGAAGAGGGTGATATCTGGCGCATGGTCGCGGTAAAAGACGCCCCTATCCAGGACTGGGTGAAGTTGGCGGTAACCCGCGCCAGGGCAACTGGTTGGCCTGCAATTTTCTGGCTTGATGAAGACCGGGCACATCATATTGAGTTGAAGAAAAAGGTTGATAGATATCTGCAGGACCACGACACCACTGGTCTGGATATTCGCATCATGGGCGTTTATGACGCAGCGAAACTCTCCGTTGAGCGTATGAGGGCAGGTGAAGACACCATCTCGGTAACCGGCAACGTACTGCGCGACTACAACACCGATCTCTACCCGATCCTCGAAGTGGGCACCAGCGCAAAGATGCTCTCCATCGTACCGCTGATGAATGGCGGTGGACTGTTCGAGACAGGTGCGGGTGGATCTGCGCCAAAACATGTTCAGCAGATCAGGCAAGAGGGACACCTGCGGTGGGATTCCCTAGGCGAGTTTCTTGCACTTGCTGCATCCATGGAGCATCTGAGCATTGCATTCGACAATGACAAGGCAAAGGTGTTGGCGGATACCCTTGATCAGGCTACGGGCAAGTTCCTGAACAACGACAAGTCGCCCTCCCGCAAAGTCAATGAACTGGATAACCGGGGAAGTCATTTCTACCTTGCCATGTATTGGGCTGAGGCACTGGCAGAACAGACCGCAGATGCTGAACTGAAGGCGCGTTTCGCCCCACTGGCGAAGCAGCTTGAAGAGAATGAGACTGCGATCGCCGATGAGCTGATTGCTGCACAGGGCCAGCCCGTTGACTTGGGCGCTTACTTTGCTCCGGATGCGGAAAAAACGCTAAAAGCCATGCGGCCCAGCGCAACCTTCAACGCTGCATTGGACGCGCTTGGTTGAGTGAACCATAGTGGGAGAGCGGAGACGCACTCCCACTTTTTACCTGTTTGGTGTTGTGGTCGGGTGCAATGATCCTTTGGAGATAGCATATGGTCGATATCGATAATCAAATGGTTGAGTTAATCAAAGAGTCCATCAAGCTGGAAATAAGCGGCAAGGGTTTTTATGAACGTGCTGCTGTTGTAACCGAAGACGAACTTGGAAAAGCCATGTTCAAACGGCTTGCCGTAGAAGAGGATGGCCACCTCGCAGTTTTGGAGGGAATTTTCACCTCCATCACTGGCGGCGAAGATTGGCGGGAAATTGCCGACAGCGAGATGCAGAAGCAAGGACCGGCACCGGTTGTCGAGCAGCTGGAAGCGGCCATAGCCAAACGGGGAAAGGATGGCAAACACGCCAACGGCGCCGAAGCGCTCAAGATAGCGATGGAGATGGAAAGAAAGGCGATCCGTTTTTTCGAAGATCTGGTCAACAAGGCGGCTAACCCCAAGGTACGTGAGTTGGCGGAATCCCTCGCTGATGAGGAGAGGTTTCATTATGATCTACTCCAGACACAGCACGACAGCGTATTGAATATGGGTTACTGGATCGATTCCACCGATATTAGAATGGATAGCAAATTTTGACCTGGATACCCGTCAACTGTAACCGTTGAGTTCTCCCCTCCTCCGCCCCGTTATTCCTCTGAATTAAAGAGCTGAAGGGGTATTGGCCAAGACTGGAACTGAGCGACTACATAATGAGAGACAGAGATCATGAGCTTCGAATTTAATGCCGATGAAGTCTTCGAGATGGCCGAGCAAATCGAGAGAAACGGTGCGGAGTTTTACCGTGAGGCTGCCGGGACCGTTATCGGTGACCCTGCAGGCAGAGACTTTCTCATCGAGCTTGCCCGGATGGAAGAGGAGCATGAGGATGTTTTTTCGGACATACGGAAGTCCCTGACGGATGAACAGCGAAAGTCGACCGTTGCTGATCTCAATAACGAGGCCATCGGCTACTTGCGCTCGCTTGCGGATACCCGGGTTTTTTTCCAGAAAGAGATAGATACCTCCTCTATGGAGGAGATCCTGAAGGCGGCGATAATGACCGAGAAGGATTCGATCGCATTCTACCTGGGAATGAAAGAAATGGTCCCGGAGAGAGGCGGTAAGGACAAAATCGAGCAGATCATCCAAGAGGAAATGAGCCATATCCGCCTCCTGAGCCAAGAGCTCATTACACGCAGGAGTGGACTCGCTGGGTAGAGTGTGGAGGGGTGATGTCAGGTAGTGGCCAGTACCCTGGCTCAGGAGGCCTTGGGGTTGCACCACATCCTTTTTTTGCCAAATCCAACCCATCCATCGTAATCTTGCTCATGGTATTCTCCTCTCATGTTGATGGTTGTAAAAATGTCCATCATGGCGCATCACGACGCAGTGTTTAGACGGGTGAGAAGAGCATCTCATCGAGATAATTCCCAGGATCCACTCACCGGGATCTATCGGAATCGACACCATTGGCGCTGAATCAGAAATAATCAACGTGAATCAAATTAACGAACTCCTAAGGAGGAGCTAAATGAAGCCTTTGAATTTGACGGAAAAAATCCTGCTTGACCACTTGGTGGATGGAAATGAGCTGCCGGCGCCTGGCACCGTGATCAAGATCAGGGTGGACGAGGCCTTCACTCAGGACGCCACCGGCACCATGTGCATGCTGCAGCTGGAGGCGATGGGCGTCAATCGAGTCAAGCCGCTCTCCGTCAACTTCGTCGACCACAGCATGTTGCAGGTCGGGTTTCGTAATCCGGACGACCACGAATATCTGAAGACCGTGGCCCAGAAGCTGGGCATAGTCTACTCTCCGGCAGGCACCGGCATCTGCCACTTTCTGAACATAGAGAACTTCGTCAAGCCAGGCATGACTGGCGTTGGCGCAGACAGTCATACCGTGAACGCCGGCGGCTGTGGCGCCATCTTCATGGGTGCCGGCGGTTATGACGTAGCCCTGGCTATGGCCACCGGCGAGTACAGTATGCCCATGCCCAAAGTGGTCAAAGTCAACCTCACCGGTTCGATACAGCCCGGCGTAATGGCCATGGACGTCATCCTCAAGATGCTGGAGATCAATGGCGTCAAGGGCGGTAAGGGCACCATCTTCGAATACGCCGGACCGGGCGTTGCCAGTCTCTCCCTCACCGAACGCGCCACCATCACCAATATGGGTGCCGAGATGGGTGCGACCACATCCATCTTCCCCAGCGACGAACGCACCCAGGCATTTCTTGTGGAACGTGGACGCGGTCAGGACTACCAGCCGTTGGCAGCTGATGAAGGCGCGGAATACGAGCACGTCATCGATATCGACCTCTCCGCCCTGGAGCCGCTGATCGCCATCTACCCCTCTCCCGGCAACGTGGAGAAAGTATCGGACCACGCCGGAACCACCATCAACCAGGTCTCCGTGGGCAGTTGCACCAACAGCTCTTTTGAGAACATCGCCTCCTTCGCCGAGCTACTGAAAGGCAAGCGTGTCTCTGTGGACACCCTGCTCTATCCCGGTTCCCGTTCCGTGGCCATGCAACTGGCCGAGTCCGGTTACATGACCTCACTGCTCCACTCCGGAGTACGTATCCAGGATAACGGCTGCGGCGCCTGTATCGGGCAAGGCGGGTCCCCGGTGAGCAAGGGCATCTCCCTGCGCACCTTCAACCGCAACTTCCCCAAGCGCTCCGGCACCGCTGACGCTGAGGTTCATCTGGTCAGCCCATTGGTGGCGGCAGCCAGCGCCATCACCGGCGAGATCACGATCCCTCAAGGGGATGTAGAGATCAAGCAAACGCCGGCGATCCTGGATACGGAATCCTTCATCATGCCCCTGCCCCTGGAAGAGGCGGAGAAGGTAGAGGTCACCCGCGGCCCCAACATCATGGCCCTGCCGAATTTCGACCCGCTGCCCGACACCCTGAAAGGCGAGGTTCTACTGAAGCTGGGGGACAACATCAGCACCGATGACATCCAGCCCGCCGGCACCTTTCTACCGTTGCGCTCCAACGTCAAAGAGTACGCCATGCAAGCCACCTTCAACCAGGTGGACCCAAGCTTCTCAACCCGTGCCTGCGAACACCGCGATGCAGGCGGTCACGGCATTATCGTCGGCGGCGAGAACTACGGTCAGGGCAGTTCCCGCGAGCATGCGGCGCTCTGCCCCCGCTGGCTGGGGGTTCGCGCCGTGGTGGTCTCCCAGTTTGCCCGTATTCATGTGGCCAACCTGGTCAACTTCGGTATCGTGCCCCTGACCTTCGCCAACGAGGCGGACTACGAGAAGATCAACCAGGGTGACACAGTCTCCATCGATGTCTCCAACCTTGAAGGGGATCTTTTTCTGGAGGTCAACGGCGAGCAGATCCCGTTGAACCCGGCCTTCGAACCTGGTGACGTGGAACCCCTGAAGGCCGGCGGCTCACTGCCCCTGTTCAAATCAACCTATAAAGGCTAAGCAATCATGGCAATGAAGATTGGTATCCCGAAAGAGTGCCACGAAGGGGAGCAGCGGGTTGCTGCAACCCCCGAGACTGCTGAGCGGCTGCAGAAGCTGGGCTTCTCGGTGGCCATCCAAGCGGGTGCCGGGGCTGAGGCAAACTTCAGCGACGATGCCTTCCGTGAGGCGGGTGTTGAGATCGTGGAGGAGGCCAAGACCCTATGGGCCGAGTCCGATATCGTGCTCAAGGTGCGCGCCCCGGATGTCGACTGCCAAGTCTGCCGGGACGAGACCGAACTGTTGCGCGAAGGCGGCACCCTCATCAGCTTCATCTGGCCGGCCCAGAACGAGGAGCTGATGCAGAAGCTGGCCGCACGAAAAGCCACAGTACTGGCCATGGACAGTGTTCCCCGCATCTCCCGTGCACAGAAGCTGGACGCACTCAGCTCCATGGCCAACATCGCCGGCTACCGTGCAGTGGTGGAGGCAGCCAATCAGTTTGGCCGCTTCTTCACCGGTCAGGTGACCGCTGCTGGCAAGGTGCCACCAGCCAAGATCCTGGTCATCGGTGCCGGTGTCGCGGGTCTGGCGGCCATTGGCGCAGCCGGCTCCATGGGCGCCGTGGTACGCGCCTTCGATACCCGCCCTGAGGTCAAGGAGCAGGTGGAGAGCATGGGCGCCGAGTTCCTGATGCTGGAATTCAAGGAGGAGGAGGACGGGTCTCCGGGCACAGGTTATGCCAAGACCATGAGCAAGGAGTTCATTGAGGCGGAGATGAAGCTGTTTGCCGAGCAGGCAATGGATGTGGACATCATCATCACTACCGCCCTGATCCCTGGCAGACCTGCCCCTGAGCTGATCACTTCCGGTATGGTCGAATCGATGAAGGACGGTAGCGTCATCGTCGATCTGGCCGCCGAACAGGGCGGTAACTGCGCCCTGACGGAACCGGGCGGGGTAACCGTCAGACATGGTGTCACCATCATAGGCTACACAGATTTGCCCAGTCGTCTGGCTACGCAGTCGAGCCAGCTATACGGCACCAACCTGCGCCACCTGCTGACAGATCTGACCCCCGGAAAGGACGGTGAGATCGTGGTGGACATGGAGGACGATGTTATCCGCGGCGCCACTGTAATCAAGGATGGCGAGATCACCTGGCCACCACCACAGATCAAGGTCTCTGCGGCCCCTGCCGCAAAACCGGCAACTGCGGCCCCGCCGCAGCCGGTGGAAGAAGAGGTAAAAAAGAGTGGCTGGGCCGGTGCCATCGGCCTTGCCGTCGGTGGGGTATTGCTGGCCGCTCTGGGCCAAGTGTCTCCACCGGAATTCCTGTCACACCTCACCGTGTTCGTTTTGGCCTGTTTCATCGGCTATATGGTGATCTGGAACGTCACCCCCGCCCTGCATACACCCCTGATGTCCGTGACAAACGCCATCAGCGGCATTATCGTCATTGGCGCTTTGCTGCAGATCTCCAGTTCGAGCGGGCTGGTGGTAATACTGGCATTCATCGCCATCCTGATCGCAACCATCAACATCGCCGGCGGCTTCTGGGTCACCCAGCGTATGTTGAAGATGTTCCAGAAGTAGAGGTTTGATAGATGACTTCAGGTATGCAAACAGCTTTTTACGTCGTTTCCGCCATCCTTTTCATTCTGGCTCTGGGTGGTTTGAGTAACCCGGAAACAGCCCGGCGTGGCAACGCCTACGGTATTACCGGCATGGCCTTGGCCTTGATCGCCACCATCTTCATGGGTGATCAGGTTCACGGCGATGGTTACACCTGGCTGGCAGCGGCCATGATCATCGGCGCCGGCGTCGGTCTCTTCCTCGCCATTAAGGTGCAGATGACCGAGATGCCGGAACTTGTGGCCATGCTCCACAGCTTTGTCGGTATGGCTGCGGTACTGGTAGGTTTCGCCGGCTATTTCGGTCCGTCGGAAGACCCGGCTCACGCCCTCACCGGCGCGGCATCGATCATTCACGAAATTGAGATCTACATCGGCGTTCTGATCGGCGCGATCACCTTCACAGGTTCCGTGGTCGCCTTTGGCAAGCTCAAGGGGATTATCACCAGTAAACCACTGATGCTGCCGGCGCGTCACTGGCTCAATCTTAGTCTGGGTCTTGTCAGTATCTATCTGGCGACGATTTTTGTCGGTGGCGAGCACAGTAATGCGGCGATTACCGCACTGGTCATCATGACCTTTATCGCCTTTGTCTTCGGCGTGCATATGGTGATGGCCATCGGCGGCGCAGACATGCCGGTAGTTGTCTCCATGCTCAACAGCTACTCGGGTTGGGCGGCGGCGGCCACAGGTTTCATGCTGAACAATGACCTGCTGATCGTCACCGGAGCATTGGTGGGTTCCAGCGGCGCCATCCTCTCCTACATTATGTGTCGCGCCATGAACCGCAAGTTCCTGGCGGTAATTGCCGGAGGCTTCGGTACAGCAGGTGGTACGGTGGCTTCGTCTGGCGATGGCGAACAGCAGGAGTACTCCCCGGAGACTTCCGCCGATGAAACGGCCGAGATGCTGAACAATGCCAAGGAGGTGGTCATAGTACCCGGCTACGGCATGGCAGTGGCTCAGGCTCAGCACACCATCAACGATATCACCCGCAAACTGCGCGCCAAGGATATCAACGTGCGTTTCGCCATCCATCCGGTTGCAGGCCGCATGCCGGGCCACATGAACGTGTTGTTGGCTGAGGCCAAAGTACCCTACGACATAGTACTGGAGATGGATGAAATCAACGAGGATCTTCCGAAGGTAGATGTGGTGCTGGTGATCGGTGCCAACGACATCGTCAACCCCAGCGCCCTGGACGACCCCAACAGCCCCATCGCCGGCATGCCGGTACTGGAGGTCTGGAATGCAAGCTCCGTGGTGGTGATGAAGCGAGGCAGGGGCGTCGGTTATGCCGGCGTGGACAACCCGCTGTTCTTCAGGGACAACACCCGCATGCTCTATGGTGACGCCAAGGCAAGTGTCGATGCCATCATGGGCAATATCTAGGAGGCTGTCGAAAACCCGATAGCCTCCTAAGCCTATGGATATCCCTTTAGCCCTCTCCTCAAAATTTTCAGGGAGAGGGCTTTATAAAGCTGAGTTGAGCAGCTTGCCTGCTCAAACGAAACTTATGCCCGTGGGTATAAAGGGATAAAGCGGCACATCAGTGCGCCGGATAGACGACTGTTTCAGAAATTGAATCTTCTCAAAGAATCCACTCTGCTCTAATTAAGGAGAATCTCATGGCCAAAGCCCCTGTTCGAGTTGCCGTTACCGGCGCCGGAGGCCAGATCGGTTACGCACTGCTGTTCCGTATCGCCGCCGGTGAGATGCTGGGCAAGGATCAGCCTGTCATTCTGCAATTGCTGGAAGTACCGCACGAGCGTGCACAGCAGGCCCTTAAGGGCGTCATGATGGAACTGGAGGACTGCGCGTTCCCCTTACTGGCGGATATGTTCGGCACTGATGACCCCAAAACAGCCTTCAAGGACGCCGACTATGCCTTGCTGGTTGGCGCCATGCCACGTGGCCCCGGCATGGAGCGCAAGGATCTGTTGCTGAAAAACGCCACGATCTTTCTTGGGCAGGGCAGAGCTTTGGATGAGGTGGCGTCCCGTGACATCCATGTGACCATCGTCGGTAATCCCGCCAACACCAACGGCCTGATCACCATGAACGCAGCAAAGAGCCTGCAGCGGGAAAATTTCAGTTCGATGATGCGCCTGGACCTCCATCGGGCTATCTCCATGCTCGCTGGAAAGACCGGCGAGCCGGTGGACTCCGTGGAGCGAATGGCGCTTTGGGGCAACCACTCTCCAGCAATGTATCCCGACATCCGCTTCGCTACCATCGCGGGTCAGAAAGCATCGGCGCGAATCGACGAGACATGGTACAGAGACGAGTTTATTCCCAATGTCGGCAAGCGGGGAGCCGCCGTCATCGCGGCTCGCGGCCTCTCCTCTGCCGCATCGGCCGCTAACGCCATCATCGCCCACAATCGTGACTGGGCGCTGGGTTCATCTGGACGCTGGGTGTCCATGGGAGTCGCCTCTGATGGTTCTTACGGCATCCCAGAAGGCCTGTTTTACGGTATGCCCTGCACTTGCGACCAAGGTAAATGGAAGGTGGTTAAGGGTCTCGACATCGATCCCTTTTCCCGCCAGATGATGGATCGGTCACTGGCCGAGCTTCAAGCAGAGCGCGACGCCGTCAGGCATCTATTCAACTGAAGAGGATAACCCGGTTACGACGCTGATTCAGACCCACGAGAATGGCTTCCAGCGCATTCTGGAGCTTCTTGCTCAGTGAATTCTCAAATATTGATCCCCGCCGCCAGCGGACTGAGTATTAAATTGTAGCGGCGCTCTCACCGCGAAAACTCTGTAGATGGGGAAATCGCGGCGGGGAATCAAACCCAAAAAGATTGTGATTCCCAATACTGCACTACTTAGCGACTGCTCGTCCGAAAACACTGTTTCAACAACGAAGCATAATAAGAAGTTTCAATATTAATCATTACCTTACCTTGTCACTTTTGTTTTCTTTGTGGCTAGAATTACAACGTTCGCGATTTTAACCCTACTGTCTCCACCCTACTCGCTTATACCGCATAACCCTCACCCTGGCAGTAGTGCTTTTGCCAAAGCATCTACATTGGTTGGTATATGGGCCTATCGCAGTTAATTACATAACCTTCCTATTAATTCTACTTTGTCAGATTAGATCTATAAGTAACTCACTGAATAATATAAAATATATGCTGTGAATTTCTTGGCAATCATCGTAAGGAAGAGCATCAAATGACAAGCACCAAGGTCATTTGAATTACCTGATACGCGCATAAGTAGAATCGATCGCATAGCGGAGCGATTCCAACGTTTCCAGTACCGCTTTGAATCCCATTTTCGAAGCAAGACGAGGTCGGTGTTTCAACCGGTCACACACTATCTCAAAGGCCTGATGCAAGCGCAGAGAAAGAACATGGAACGCATGGAAGAGGTGGTTGCAGGCGCAGATGATCAGCGTCTCCAGCATATGCTCACCGAGTCCCCGTGGGATCATCGTGCGGTGTTAGACCAAGTGGCGCTGGAAGCCGATCAATGGCTGGGTGGAACCGCGGATACCTGTCTGTTGCTCGATGAGAGTGGCCTTGCCAAGAAGGGTAAACATTCAGTGGGGGTTAAACGCCAATGGAATGGCCGCCAGGGCAAGGTGGATAACTGCCAGGTTGGTGTATTCGCAGCACTGGGTAAAGGGCACTTGTCCACGCTGATAGATGAACGTCTCTATCTACCCAAAGAGTGGGTATCGAACCCGGCTCGCTGTCGCAAGGCGGGTATCCCGGAAGTTGAACGGAAACATCAAAGCAAGTCAGAGTTGGCGCTGGAGATGGTGCGTCATCAGAGGACGCTTGGCCTGCGTTTTGCCTGGGTGGGTGCAGATGGGGGATACGGGAAGGATCCGGCTTTTCTGAGGGGTTTGGAGGCGATGGGTGAAACCTTTGTGGTGGACATCCACAAAGACCAACAGGTCTACCTGGAAGATCCACAGCCGTTCATACCGGAGAGCACGACAACGCGCGGTCGTCGTCGAAGTCGTCTGCAAGCCCAGGCAGCCCGTCTGCGCGTTGACCAGTGGCTCAATGAGCAACGGGACAGCGAGTGGCAGCAAGTGGTATTACGGGATAGCAGCAAGGGCAAACTGCGCGTCGAGATCCTGCATCATCGGGTTTGGCTTTGGGATGGAAAAGAAGCCCAGGCACATCAATGGCACCTGATTGTACGACGAGAGGTCAATTCACCGGAGACGATTAAATACACCTTGTCGAATGCACCGGAAGAAACGCCATCCCATTGTCTTGCAAAGATGCAGGCGCAGCGGTTCTGGGTTGAGCGTTCGTTCCAGGATGGTAAGAGTGAATCAGGTCTTGCTGATTATCAGGCCCGTAAATGGAAATCCTGGCATCACCATATGGCCTTGGTCATGATGGCGATGTTATTCATGCTCGAAGAGCGAATTGTGCAAAAAGATGATCACCCCTTACTCAGTTGTTCAGACATCGAATCGCTATTGCGTGCCTTCCTGCCACGGCGAGATATTGAACGCGATGAAATACTACGGCAAATGACGAAACGGCATCGTAAACGACAAGCGGCTATCGACTCCCAATATCGAAAACAGACGCTGGAACAGTCGGTTGCCGGGTGATGGAATCTGACAAAGTAGAATTAAGCGTTATCACCTGCTGAAAAGTTTGTGTTTAACGATGGCTCCAATGTTCAGGCATGTTGGAGAAAGCTGATGGGATACGGAGATTGGGATTAATCTGCTCCCATCAGTCGAAGCTCAATATACTCTGCCGTGATCGTAAGACACCAGGTCTGATCGGTAGAGTGTTCCAAGTACCGGAACTTCTTGGATTTGCGCCTGCAACACCAACTGCCAAGGCCAAGATCACTATGCGATCACATAAAAAGATGAAGTTATCCATATTGGGCACACGCGGCATCCCAGCCAATCACGGCGGCTTTGAAACCTTTGCCGAGAGGCTCGCACTCTATCTCACCGAACGTGGGTGGGAAGTAACGGTCTATTGCCAGTTGGATGGTGCCGGCCCGACCTACGAAGATACATGGAAAGGCGTTAGACGGGTGAATATCCCCGTCAAGCTGAATGGCGCGGTCGGCACAATATTGTTCGACTGGAAGTCAACACTGCATGCTTCCGGCGAGGATTCTCTCAAACTGACACTGGGTTACAACACTGCTGTATTTTCTCTCCTCTACCGCCTGAGAGGGAGAACAAATCTGTTCAATATGGACGGAATCGAATGGAAGCGCCCGAAATGGTCGCTGCCTGAAAAGATTTGGCTGATGATGAACGAGGTGTGCGGCTGCTATCTGGGTAACCACCTGATCGCGGATCATCCTGGTATCAAACGTCACCTCGAAACCCGGGTCTCCAGTGAGAAGATCTCGGTACTACTCTACGGTAGCGACGCGCTTAAAAATGCCTCCAGGGAGATGCTGGACCGGTTTGGGGTCGAACCGGGAAAGTATGCCCTTCTGGTCGCCCGGCCGGAACCGGAAAACTCGATCCTGGAAACGGTACGCGCCTTTTCCGCATCGGCGTCGGGTATGAAACTGGTAGTGCTTGGAAACTACTATCCGGATGGCATTCCCTATCATAAAGCCGTCCTGGATGCGGCCGGCGACCAGGTTATCTTTCCGGGGGCCGTCTACGAGCCGGAAGTGATTAATGCGTTGCGCTTCTACTGCGGATTCTATATCCATGGCCACACTGTTGGCGGAACCAATCCCTCACTGGTGGAGGCGCTGGGGGCCAAATCCCCGGTACTGGCCCATGATAACCAGTTCAATCGTTGGGTAGCAGGGGATGGAGCAGTCTATTTCCGTAACGAGGCGGAATGCCGCGACCATATTACAGGTCTGGTCGGTGACCAGGAGAAACTGAAAGAGATGGCAACATCGAGCCGTCTGCGCCATCAGGAGGCATTCACCTGGCCTTCGGTCCTCGGCGCCTACGAGAGTCTACTTCGATCCTGGGCGTATGGTCCGGCATCCAAATCGTCTTCAGTACCATCCACGGCCCAATGGGTGGAACCTTTGCCGAAGCATGAAGAATCGTAGACTGGGGTTAGAGTCAAATTTGCCTGTCCTATGGGTTTTAAGTGTAATTTAACAGGCAAATTTGACTCCATGACTGCCATTCTTCCCTTCCCGCAACCCGTCTGTGCGGGAAAAACCTGCACTACCCACAAGCACTCCAGTCAATCTTACCAAAGACAGTAAACTCAACG
This sequence comes from Gammaproteobacteria bacterium (ex Lamellibrachia satsuma), assembly GCA_019623805.1. Classification (NCBI taxonomy): domain Bacteria; kingdom Pseudomonadati; phylum Pseudomonadota; class Gammaproteobacteria; species Gammaproteobacteria bacterium (ex Lamellibrachia satsuma). The sequence goes on along the minus strand of CP053680.1, from coordinate 3,569,907 downwards.
AGAGTGATAAGGGAATCCCGGCCGATCAGAAATGTCTGCATATACCAAAATTGCGCTTGAAATCATAAGATCTAAAATCCGGATCGATAATAGTACTTGTGATATGGATTTGTTACGCTGACCTTAACGTCGGCCAGAAAAGATTGAGACAACAGGCCGGCTCGCAATAGGGCATCAATAATAACTTGTGGGCATTTGGATCACTGAAATGCGAAACATTCAGACATTCGGATTACTGGCAGTCATTCTACACATTGGCGGATGCGCAATAGCGCCAGGTATGCATATGCAGGATTCGACGGGGGGGAGCACTGTCAGTGTGCCCGTTCTTTCCTCTGATGGAGAATACACCCAGGAAAAGCTGAACATACATGAAATCACCGGCGAACTGATAGTCGAACAGGAAACGCTTCTCTATCCGCAGCTGACAGGTTCAGCGTCACCCGAACAACCGGAATACCAGTACCACATCGGGCCTGGCGATGTCCTCAATATCACTGTGTGGGACCACCCGGAGCTAACCATTCCTGCCGGACAGTTTCGCGATGCGAAGACAGCCGGCACATTAGTCGGACCGGACGGGACGATCTTTTATCCCTACGCAGGAAAAATCGACGTCAAGGGCCTGACCGTCGAAGAGATCCGGGATGCGTTGACCAGGAAACTATCCCACTTCATCGAGAATATTCAACTCGACGTGAGGGTTGCTGACTACCGAAGCCAGCGCGTCTACGTGGTCGGCGAGGTCAACAACCCAGGTATCTATCCGGTGACCGATGTGCCGATGACCGCACTGGAAGCGATCAACCGGGCCGGTGGTTTTACGTTGGATTCCGACCGTCGTCAACTAACGTTGACGCGCCAGGGCGAGACCTACCGTGTCGACATGTTGGCCCTGTACGAGAATGGAGATGCTTCGCGCAATCTCCTTCTGCAGCACGGTAATGTGCTCTACGTTCCCGATCGGATCAACAACAAGATCTTTGTTCTCGGTGAAGTACGCAACCCATCCTCCTATCTGATGAACAAGGGCCGCAAGACACTGGCCGAGGCACTTGCCGATGCAGGTGGCGTCGACCAGAACTCTTCAAATCCCGCGCGGGTCTATGTCATTCGCGGCAGTGACACTCCGAAGGTTTTTCATCTCAACGCGAGTTCGCCTGACGCGCTCATCCTGGCGGACAGGTTTCCATTGTTTCCACACGATGTTGTCTATGTGGACACTGCCGAGGTGGTGCGCTGGAATCGCGTAATGTCCCAGATCCTACCGACGATAAAGATTCTGGAGATGGCCAGCAGGACAGCTTTCCCTCTGTTTCAGGGTAATGGCAATTGAACGAATCCTGGAGCGGTAGACATTGAGTAGAGATCCGTGGCCACCGCAGTCAGGGACGCGTCACGCCCTGCCCTACCTCCCCACAGAACCGGAATTGAGCCTGCACGATTACATCGGCATCCTGATCGGTGCGCGCGGCATGATAACTGCGATTGTTGCGATCTCGCTTTTAATTGGCGCTGCCGTGGCTTTTTTGTCATCTCCAGTGTTCGAGGCCGACGCATTAGTCAAGGCAGAAGAGGAGGCGAACACCCTATCCGCCCTGGATCAAGTCAACTCCCTGTTTGCAAACCAGTCCCCGGTCAACGCAGAGATCGAATTTCTCAACTCCCGGCGAGTACTCGGCAGAACGGTTGACAATCTACGCCTCGACGTAAAAGCGACTCCCCTCTATTTCCCACTGGTCGGTGAGTTTCTGGCCCGCCGTTTCCAGGGGAGCGAAGGGGATCTAGCCAAACCGCTGCTCGGCCTTGAGGGCTACTCCTGGGGTGGTGAATGGATCGAAGTCGCGGAACTGAATGTGCCGGCGAACCTGCTCGATGCCACCCTGACACTGATGATACTGGATTCCCAGCGTTATCGACTATTCGATCCGGACGGTGAACTGCTGCTTGAGGGACAGGTGGGCGAGAGCCCGCAGCCACTCCCGGGGACGGCCGACCTGCGGCTCAGGATCAGCGGGCTGCAGGCGCATCCGGGAAGCCGGTTCAACCTGGTTCGACAGGCACGGCTAACAGCAATCAAGGCGCTAAAGGGTCGTTTCTCCGCGAAGGAAACAAGCCGTCAGTCGGAATTGATTCGGTTGACGCTGTCGGGGTCGAATCGTCAGGAAACCGCAGTGATCCTGAATGAGATCATCCGTATATTCGTGGAACAGAAGTCAAGATTCCTCTCCGTGGAAGCGGAAAGGACCCTCGATTTCCTGAAGGACCAGCTTCCCGAGCTACGCGCCGCTATGGAACGGGCTGAGTCCGCTCTCAATGACTTTCGCCTGAAACAGGGGTCTGTAGATCTGCCGCTGGAGACACAATCCGTCCTGAAAAGCACCGTGGCAGTTGACGCACAGACCACGGAACTGCGCCAGAATCGGGATGAGCTGCGACAAAAATTCACTGAGGCTCATCCCAGCATAGTGGCGCTGGATGCCCAACTGACGCGTCTGCGCCGGGAGAAACGCAACCTGATATCAAAAATCAAGGATCTGCCTGAAACACAGCAACAGATGTTGCGACTGTCCCGCGACGTTGAGGTTACAACCAAACTCTACACGGAGCTGCTCAAAAGTGCCCAGGAACTGCGCGTTGCTAAGGCAAGCAGTGTCAGCAATGTACAGATCATCGATCCGGCATTGACGTCGAGCGAAGCGGTCAAACCCCGCAAAGCCCAGATTCTTCTCATCGCCCTGCTGGCAGGGTTATTCATCGCAATACTGAGCGCCTTCATACGCCGTGCACTGGAACTGAGCTTATATGATCCGAACCAGATCGAGGCCAGGCTCGGTATTCCAGTATTTGTGGCACTGCCCAACAGCAAAGCACAAAGACACCTGAAGAGACTGCAAAAGAAAAGCAGTAATGCTATATCACTCCTTGCGGTAATACAGCCTGACGACCCAACTGTGGAGGGATTGCGAAGCCTGCGTTCGACCCTGAATCACGCGCTCGCACAGGTACCGAACCGGCTGCTCCTGGTAACGGGACCCAAGAGCGACGTCGGCACAAGTTTTGTGGCAGCGAATCTGGGCGTAGTGCTGGCCAGTGGGGGGGATCGCGTCTGCATCATCGATGCGGATTTGCGCAATGGAAGGCTCAGCCACCACTTCGGAAAAAAGAACGAGCCGGGCTTAACAGAAATCCTGCTCGGGAATCTGACACTGAACGATGCATTGCAGAAAACCAGTCTCGATCACCTGCATCTCCTTCCCGCTGGCGGATCAGCTGAAAACCCTGCGGAGCTTCTGATGAAGAAGCGCTTTGCGAAAGTGTTGGATACCATGCAGACTCATTACGACCGCGTGATCCTGGATTCCCCACCTTTGCTTGAAGTTGCCGACGCGGTGATATTAGGCCAGCACGCCGGCGCTGCCCTGCTGGTAGTGAAGGCCGGTGAGCATAACCTGTCGGAACTTGAGCACTCGGCCAAACGCCTGTGGCAGGGCGGGGTTGAGCTGCGCGGAATTGTAGTCAACGGGACTAACAGCGATCAGCGTGACAAACACCATCCCCGGGGATGATGGGTAATTTGCACATGAATTTCCATCATATCAATGAACACCTGATGGAGATCATCCGTGGCGCGACGACCGCCTTCGTATTAAAGGTCATAGCCGCAGGGCTGGCCTTCGTACTGAATATTCTGCTTGCACGTCAACTCGGCAGCGAGGGCGTGGGTATCTATTTTCTCGCCCTGGCTATCATCACTTTCGGCAGTACCCTGGGTAAGTTCGGCACCGACATTCTGGCCATGCGGGAGGTCGCCCGACAGGCTGCAAGGGGCGACTGGTCGATGATATCGGTGCTGCACCGCCACTGTCTGCGCATCCTCCTGACGGCGGCACTGCCGGTAGCCCTGCTGACAGCCCTCCTGTCCGACACCATTGCGTCGGATCTTTTCGGCAAGCCACAACTGGCAGAGCCTCTACTATGGATGTCTCTCGGCATCATCCCCCTGGCTGTGTTCAACCTCTATGCACACTCACTGAAGGGACTCAAACGAATCAAAGCGGCAGTGTCTGTGCAGAGCGTCTGGCTACCGGCGCTCGCCATCCCCGGAGTCCTGATCCTGACCCCGGCTTTCGGCGTTGTGGGAGCCGCCTGGGCCCATGTAGGAGCTGCACTCCTCACTACAGCCATCGCCATATTATTCTGGAAGGGTGCTCTGCAGAAATCCCCTGTCTCAGGTGGAAAGTCGCTGCCCCCTGCCCTGCTCAACAGCGCCCGACCATTACTGGTGATTGCCCTGCTGGCCCTCGCGATCAAATGGTCATCAACTTTTTTTCTCGGATTGTGGGGGACAGCGAGCGATGTCGGCATTTTCAACATCGCCCAGCGCACGGCCCTGCTTACAAGCTTCATCCTGATTGCGGTAAACAGCATCTCCGCACCAAAATTCGCGGAGCTGCATCAACGTGGCGACATGCAGGCACTGGAGGCCACTGCAGTGGGCGCGGCGCGGCTCATGACCCTGCTCGCACTGCCGGTTCTGGCTCTATTTCTGCTTTTCCCTGACTGGGTACTGCGATTGTTCGGCGCCGAGTTCGCAGAGGGCGGCACGATTCTCTCCGTCCTTGCCCTGGGCCAGTTCGTCAACGTGGCCACAGGTTCCGTCGCCTATCTGCTGATGATGACCGGCCACGAGAAGCTGATGAGAAATAATATTATTTTCTGCGTAGCAATCAATCTGGTATTGAACCTGATACTGGTGCCGCGATACGGGATTATGGGGGCGGCGGTGGCAACCTCCGTCACCATGGCAAGCCAGAATCTCGTTGCCGCAATCCTGGTATGGCGAAATCTGGGCATTGTCACCCTGCCCTTTACAGCACGAATGGGTAAACGGGAGTCACAAGTGTAATGGATCACAGCAAGTGAACTCACGCTCTGTGAAACCGATCGATGTAATGATAATCGGAGCCGAGAAATCGGGCACCACCTCGCTTGTTCGATATGTCGGAAGCCATCCCCAGGTCTGCACCCATGACAAACGGGAGATGAACTACTTCGTCAATGACGAGGAGTTCGAAGAGGGATATCCGGCTGCCCATGCCCGCTATTTTTCCCCCTGTACAGATACCGGGATCAGGATTATCGCCAAGAGCGTCGCAGTCAGCGGAAACCCAACCGCCGTGCAGCGCCTTCATGCACACAATCCCGACATGCATTTGGTAATGGTGTTGCGCAACTCAATCGACAGGGCCTATTCCGCCTATTGGCATGCCAAACGTCGAGGCTGGGAGGATGCAGCAGATTTTGAGACCGCCATCGCTCGGGAACTGTCGGCGGATTGTGATGAATCCAAAGACGGCGATGGTGGCACAACCTACCTTAGAAAAGGGATCTACGCTGATCAGATAGCGGCATTACAGATGATTTTCAGCCCCCGGCAGGTGCATGTATTTACGTTTGACGAATTAAAGGAGGATCCGCTGAGCATCTGTCGTGTGCTGTTTTCAGTGATCGGCGTGGATGAAGCGTTTGAACCTGATGTCTCAGTACGCTTCAACAAGGCAGCCCAAGCCAGGTCACCGCAGCTGGCCAAAGTGCTCTCATATCGCGGCAAGATTAAGAAAATCATCCGTCGTCTGCTGCCTCGCAGGGTATCCGACAGACTGAAACAGCGTCTTGTAGCCTGGAACGAGAAACCGCTGCAGACTCCGGCCATGAAAGCGGCAACAAGACGCAGACTCGAAGCCTATTTCAACCCGCACAACAGACGGTTGGAAACGTTGACCGGTCGCCCGTTTGACTGGTGATTCCAGACCGATGATCAGCAAGAAACAGGGCTTGTATTGCCCATTGCCAATCGGACGGGAGGATAGTCGCACGCTCATCGAACATTGGCATTTTTCCAACAATAAAGGTTTGTAACATGTATCTGAATGAAATCATTCCAATAGCGATCGAAGCGGGCCGGGCCATCATGGATGTCTACGCCAAAGAGATCGACGTACAGACGAAATCGGACAACTCCCCGCTCACCGAAGCAGATCTTGCATCGCATAACATCATCGTAGAATCGCTGCACAAGCTTGACCCGGATATCCCGGTGCTGTCAGAGGAGTCAGATAGCATCCCCTTCGAGGTGCGCCGTACCTGGACCCGTTTCTGGCTGATAGACCCATTGGACGGCACGAAGGAGTTTATCAAGCGAAATGGTGAGTTCACGGTAAACATCGCACTCATCGAGAACAACCAACCGGTGTTGGGTGTGGTCTATGCACCAGCGCTGGATCTGCTGTTTTACGGCAGCCTGGAAACAGGCGCATTCCGGCGCAACGGTTCGGGGGAAGCTCATGCGATTTCCGCCACCCGAACCAGACAGAGTCCCGTGCGGGTAGTGGGCAGCCGTTCCCACGCTGGAGAGAGTTTAAAACACTTTCTCAACGAACTCGGCCCCCACGAACTGATCAGCATGGGCAGTTCCCTGAAGCTCTGCCTGGTCGCTTCCGGTGAGGCGGACATCTATCCCAGATTGGGGCCCACCTCTGAATGGGATACAGCTGCTTCCCAAGCGGTAGTCGAAGCAGCTGGAGGAAGGGTGACTGACACCGCAGGCAACATGTTGCGGTACGGTAAAAAGGAATCGATGTTAAATCCCTATTTTCTGGTATTCGGCGATAGTGGATACCCCTGGCATGAGCACTGCGGGCAGTCGTGAATAGAAACCAAAGCAAGTGCCCAAACACCGTGATGAATTGATTTTGGAGCAGCGAGGCACAGGATTCAGGGCAAGGGTAAAGTCAGTGGGATCTGCTGTGCTGGCTTCCGCACTGTTTTTGGGATCATTTGCCAAAGTGCAGGCTGGGGTCATAATCGAAGTGGACAGCCGGACACAAGCGCCATTAAATCACAGTGTCTACGGATTCAACACCAACCTTGCGCCAGGTCATTTCGGATTTCTCGATGACGAATTCATCAAGCATATCGGGCCTCTGCAACCGCTAATGTTGAGATTTCCTGGAGGCACCGTAGGTAATTTCTACCACTGGGCAGAAGAGGGATTCCGCCTTGAAGAGATGGATATTACACGCGCGGCGAGTCTCAATCAGGAGAATCTCGACAGATACTGGTCGCTGCAGAATTTGAGAAAGGGACGCCTCTCGTTCGATGACTTCATGCTGCTTTGCGAACGCTTTGGCATCGAGCCGCTGGTAGTTGTGAACCTATCTACCGGCACACCGGAAGAGAGCGCGGCTTGGGTGCGCTACGCTAAACAGAAGGGATACAAAATAAAACGCTGGGAGCTGGGTAACGAGTTCTATATCCGTATATACCGTGACCTGATTGGCGGTCCCGAGGACTACCTGGAAATAGCACGTAGACATGCGGATGCCATGCGCTGGGAGGATCCCGAGATCCAACTGGCCGTCCCGGTATCAGGGACCGGCTTCTTTGCCGATTCAGGATCCAAAGGAGATTATCGACAAGAATGGGACCAGGCCATGACGAAGGCTGACTTTGCCGATGCCATAGCCGTGCACGCCTATTGGCGAATCCCGGATTCGGACAACCTTGACACCCTCTACCATGACCTCTTTTCCCGGCTTGAACAGCAATGGGATCCGGCGATGAAATACTATCGGGATCTATACGGCGACCTGCCACTGTGGCTGACGGAATGGAACATCCGCGGATTCGGTAATCGCGCCATGAACAATACGCAGTTGCATGCCATGTTCATAGGCGACCATTTTATCCGCATCCTCAACAGCGACACCATTACACTCGCCAACTATCATCAGATAGCAGCCAGGGGCAAATGGCCTTCACTCTTTTCCAAAGCGAAGAAAGAGGACATGGCGCCAAAAGGTGAAACGGTAAAGCGGGCTGCGTACTTTCCTTTTCAGCTAATCGGTGAAGTACTCGCCAAAACAGACAGCCGTTACGATTTTACTATCGGCAACAACCCGATGATCAAGGGAAACCAGGAATACCCGGCAGGATTTTCTGCAGTCAATGCTTCGGTCCTGAGTGGTGCGGGGTCGCAATGGTATTTCCTGCTTCTCAACCGGAGCAGCACCGAACAGATGCTGAAGGTGCAGATCAACGGCACAAGACTCGCGGGGCAGTGGCAGCTGGATTGTGTTGCCAACAGAGATCTCGCCGCCACCAACGGTGGGAGCAAAACGGCCCCCTCGACTGCTCCGCCTGAAGTGGCGATTTCGCACCAGGCAGGAGAATGGGACAAACTCCTGTTACCGGGCAATTCATTCTGTTCAGCTATCTTTGATGATGCGCTGATCAACTGACTGGGAATTGGATCGTCGTGTGGACCGCCTGATATTTAACGTTGTACTGATTCTCGGCGCCTATCTGCCCTTCGAATCGTTGATGATGCGTTACCTGCCGGGCGCTGAGTCCCTGCAGTCCATTCTGTTCGTAGCGGTGGAGGCGTCGATCTATCTGCTGTTCGTTCTGCTGCTGACCACTCGCCTTGGAGACGGACGGCCTTTCAGGCGCACCCTGGTCGATCTCCCGCTGTTGTTGTTCATAATGATTGCATTTGTATCGTTGGTAAAAAACGGCTCCGACCCCGTCCCGGCTGTTACCAATCTTCGCTCACTACTTCGCTATGTGGTGCTCTTTTATATCCTGGCCAACCTGAGGTATAAACCAGAGCAGATCAGAATCGTCTTTCGGCTGATCATCATTCTGGGTCTTATTCAGGCCACCATCGCAATCGTACAGTTCCTCGGCGGAGAGGGTATCAAGCAGTTCTTCTATCTACGCCTGATGGATACCGAAATCGCCGGCAAAACCCTGCTTAGCAGAGATCCAACAACGGATCGAGTCGGCGCCGGCATCGGCACCCTCGGGCAACCGGGTATCCTGGCGATGTTTCTACTTGTTTCCCTGTCGGTTGCTGCAAGCGATTTTTTCATGGAGAGATCACGCCCGCTGCGGGAGACGATTTTTCTCGTCGTGGCGATAGCTTTGCTGATTCTGGGCATACTCACCACCTACAAACGGGCAGCGATAATGCTGGGGGCCATCATCCCCATATTGGCACTGCTGCTCTCCGGCGACAGGCGCCGAATAGTACCGGGTATGTTATTGCTGATGATTGGGGGTGCCCTGATGATCGCTGTAGACAGTGCGATGGAGAGTGGAAACATCGTCTCCGGGCGTGAAGCACGGGAGCACCAGGTTGCGGTGTTTGAACTGATGCGCCACCTCATGTCGGAAGAGTATTGGGCCAGGTCCGCATCCGCTTCCCGACTCTGGTTCTTCAGAGAAGCGCTCGTTAGTATATTCGGATCAATCAACCTGCTGGGATTCGGGCCTGATCCCGGTCACGCCATCCAGTTGTTTGTTGCAGACCGTTCCGGACTCAGCCAACTGCTCACCTACAACTCCTACAGAGACGTCTACTGGATGGCGCTGCTGGTTTATTTCGGAATCCTGGGTTTCAGCATCTGGATGTTCCTGCTCTGGCGACTGGGACGCAATGCAAACCGTATTCGCAGATCGCAGCTGCCCGTAACACCGACAATGCGAAAGCTCGCCGTCACCGTGCTGATTCTTATTGTTGTCACTTTCATCTACACATTTGTCGAGCGGACGCTCGTCATCCGTGCGTACGCGTTTTATTTCTGGTTTCTCGTCGGATTGCTGTCAGCTTCCGGATATGGGTGGAACAAAGATAACGCCAAGCCCCCCATCGAAACATCATGAGCACTATTCTGAGCATCTCGCAAATCAATTTTATCCGTGGCGGATCGGATAAATACCGGTGCGAACTAAACAAGCTACTCTCTGATAACGGTTATGAGATTATCCCGTTTTCGGCACAGCATCTGAACAACCAGGCAAGTGCCTGGAGCCGATATTTTCCACATGGCGTCAACTTCGACAACCCTTCAGCGGCGGATCTTCTGCGATATATCTACTCAAGACCTGCGGCCATGGCCATCGCCAGACTGTTGCAGGAAAACCGAATCGACCTTGCCCATCTTCATATCTATTACGGACAGCTTACCGCCTCCATTCTTGCACCGCTGAAGAGACGGGGTATCCCAATCGTACAGACGCTGCACGAGTTCAAGCTTGTGTGTCCGACTTACGGACTGGTGACGGCTGACGGCCCCTGCGAAGCCTGTGCCGGTCGGCATTTCTGGCGAGCGGTACAAAACCGCTGCAATCGGGGTTCACTGGCACGCTCCTGTCTGAGCGCCGCAGAATCGTACGTCTCCCGTTGGTTTGGCGCCAGAGATAAGATAGACCACTTCATCACTGTTAGTGATTTTCAGCGCAGAAAGTTAATCGATCTCGGCGCACCGGCCGACAGAATTTCCACCGTACACAATTTCATCGATGCCGAGTTGGTTCAACCCAACTTCGAACGAGGCAGTTATTGTCTCTACTTTGGGCGCCTGGAGAAAAGCAAAGGTCTCTGGACACTGCTCCGTGCGGCGGAACAGTGTCCAGAAGTACCGCTGTACATTGCAGGTGACGGCAGCGAACATGAGGCACTCAAGCAGCACCTGTCCAAACCGGGAATGGAACATGTACATTATGTTGGCTTCAAGCAGGGAGAAGAACTCAGCAAACTGATCCGCGGCAGCATCTGTACCATTACCGTGTCAGAATGCTACGAAACCTTCGGCCTGGCATTGATCGAGTCCTTCGCCCACGGGCGGCCCGTGGTGGCCAGTCGCATGGGCGGTATGCCTGAAGTCGTAACAGAAGGTGAAGATGGTTTCCTCATCGAAGCAGGCGACCACCAGGCGCTGGCAAAGTGGATAAAGTGGATGTCAGAGCATCCGTCCGAGGCGATCGAAATGGGTCGCAAAGGCAGGAAAAAAGTTATCGAACAGTTCTCACCGCAACGGCATCTGGCACAAATCGAGGCGGTCTACGGAAAGTTCCTGTAAGGGCACTGGTCCTTCAGGGTTTCGGGGGAAAAAATATGGCATTGCCCAATCTGATCATTGCAGGCGTAAACAAGGCGGGGACCACCTCGCTCTTCTCCTATCTTGCTCTCCACCCGGAGATAGGTGCATCGAGGATCAAGGAGACTTGTTACTTCCTGCCTCTGCGCTATGCTGAACCGATGGCACCGCTTGAAGAGTACGAGGCGCAGTTCAGTGACACTTTGGGTGAACGCTACATCATGGAGTCGACACCGGGTTATTTCTACGGCGGCAAACCCGTGGCGCAGGCGATCAAAAAGACCCTCGGCGATGCGCATATAATCCTGATGCTGCGCGAACCTGTCGGGCGCTTGCTCTCCTTCTACCGCTTCAAGAAGACTATGCTCGAACTGTCTGCCGATCTTTCGCTGGAGTCCTACCTGAAGCACTGCCGTAAAATGACGGAAGAAGAACTCTCCCAACGGGAAAACAACATATGGTTCGGTATTGAGGGAGGACGTTATGCCAACTACCTGGAACCCTGGTTTGAAGTGTTCGGAGAACGTCTGAAAGTGGTTTTTTTCGATGATCTCTGCACAGATGCACCAAAACTTCTGCATGAGATCTGCAGGTGGCTGAAAATCGACGAATCGCCATATGATGAAATCAGTCTCGGCGTGGAGAACAAGACAGTGCAGTTTCGCAACCGGACGCTACAGCGAATCGCACTCTGGGTAAACGACAAGGGCGAGCAATTCTTCCGCGGCAACCCTGGAGTAAAGCGGGTGCTGCGACGATGGTATCAGTCTATGAATACCGCGCAGCGGCGCGAGATCATAAGCGATGAACAGAAAGCCCGCGCGAAGGACCTCTTCCTGGAGTCCAATCGTCAGCTCAACAACATTCTTACCGAACGGGGATACACAAATCTCCCCGCCTGGCTTGAACAGAACCCAGACAAGCGTGCATAGGCAATGAGAGACGAGGAGTGCCAATTACTATTCATTGTCGGTGCCTCACGCAGCGGAACCACCATGCTCAACCGCATTCTGGGACAACACCCTGCGATTCTTGCACTGAACGAACTACACTTTTTCGGTGAGCTCTGGGATCCCCGTCTACCGGATCTAAACTGGAATCGCGTTAGCGCTGAAGATGCCGCCGCCGTTCTGCTGCAGCGTGTCAGGCATGGTATCTTCTCCGGAGTGCCGGATGCAGATGCACGGGAACAAGCCGGGAGACTGATCGCAGACTTATACCAGCAGCAGTCCACTGATAACTTTCCAGCAGCAGCCCTGTTCCGCCATGTGTTGAGCCATCTCCCGGAGCGGGATGGCGAAATGCTGATTACTGATCAAACACCACGCAACATCTTCTATGCGGCAGAGCTGCTTGAGCAGTTCCCGGAATCACGCGTGGTACAGATCATGCGCGATCCCCGTGCGGTGCTCTTTTCACAGAGAAAACGCTGGACGAAAAAATGGCGAGGCGCCGCAAGCATGCCTTGGAAAAACGTCCTGCGTGTGCTGGTGAACTATCACCCCCTCACCATGATCAAACTGTGGAGCAAGGCGGTACGGCAGGGACACAATCTGAAGGATCACCCGAGATATCACGAACTGAAATTCGAGTCTCTCACCCAGGAACCGGAGGAGCAACTCACGTCACTCTGTTCCTTCCTGGGTATCCCGTTTGACGAGCGTATGCTCGACGTACCCCAAGTCGGTTCCTCCCACTCAGAACATAATATCGAGAAACGGGGCATCTCAGCATCGTATTCAGCAGACTGGCGCGGCCATCTTCCAAAAGGCGACATCCTGATCGCAGAAAAAGCCGCCGCCGGACTGATGCAGGAGCTTGGTTACGAACCCGTTGCCCGCTCCGGATGGTATCCCTGGCTGGTGCTGCCGTTACTGCGCTTCCCACTCCATGTTCTCGGGGCAGTTATCGCCAACCCGAAACGTACACTTATCCAGTTGAGGGCGTTGCTGGGCGGAGGCAAACACAATGATCGCACAGATTGACAAACACTATGTAAAGACAAGGCCGGGACGATTGCTGCCGCGTCTGATCAGCTATCTGCTCTTCGAGGGACGGCCACTGACGACAAAGGGACGCTGGATCAATCCACTGGTCTTTGGCATCCATGGTGTAGCGAAAAGGCTTCCGCAGTTGAAGCCGGTTGAAAAACCCATCTATATCATCGGCACAGGGCGCAGCGGCACAACCATCCTCGGAGTGCTGTTATCGATGCACAGGGAGGTGGGCTTTCTGAACGAACCCAAGGCCCTCTGGCATTCGGCGTACCCGAATGAGGACCTGATAGGAAACTACAGCAGCCTGCCAGCAGACTACCGCATGAACGAGACACACGCGAGTGATGAACTCAGGATCACCCTGCAAAGACTCTACGGTGCCTACCTGCGTATGACAGGGTCACGCAGGGTGGTCGACAAGTATCCGGAAATAATCTTCCGCACCCCGTTTATCAAGGCACTGTTCCCAGACGCCCGTTTTCTATTCCTTGCACGCAATGGGTGGGATACCTGCACCTCCATAAACCGTTGGTCGCAACGACTGGGGGTTCACAAGGGCGATGAGACCCATGACTGGTGGGGAAGAGATGACCGTAAATGGCGACTGTTGGTGGAACAGCTGCTGCCGGAGCATCGGGATCTTGCCAGCCATCAGGACGAGATTATGGCCTTCGACAAGCATACCGACAGGGCAGCCGTTGAATGGATCATCAGTATGAGGGAGGGACAGCGCCTGTGTGAGAATAACCCTGATCATGTCATGCGAATCGACTACGAGAAATTGACGGCAGATCCGGACACCTGGCTCTCGGACATACTCAGCTTCTGCGAATTACCTGCGGACGAAAAATTTCTCGAATATGGGAAAGATACCCTGCGTCCCGTACCAGCCCGCCAACCGTTTGAATTAGCAGCCGTGCTACGCAGTCCGTTTGAAGAGACACAACGCGTGCTCGGTTACGAATAAAGATCTGTGGGACAGAGAATAATTCTCCGGGATAGTACTCAAACAGGATGTCGGGATATTTTACAGCAGCATAATCCACCAACTGCATATAAAAATAATTTCTGTATAATCAATATGTTGTCTGCTTTTTTTCGAGAATAGAGGAATATATTTCCCATATAATTGTAAATTCCGCGTAACAAACACCCGACATTAATGAACACACTTCCTTTTTATGTCGGAATCCTTTACATGCAGACAGCATCTGCTGGCTGCCGCTCGTAAACACATCCTATTTTTTCATAATATTCAAGTAGTTAGACTGAAATTTAAATTCTGGCATATGACTTGCTTATATCCCTGTAAATCAACAAGAAAGAAGTGCATTTCACTATTTACAAGTAGCGTGCACTCTCCACATTACCAACGACTAACATACGCCGGGGCGGGAACAAGACATGAAACTATCACAAGCAATGTACGGAATCGTGTTGACTCTCGGATTACAGGGAGGGGCCTACGCAGGGGCGGTCACCTGGGATTTCACCGGAACCTCCGCATGTGATGAGTCGTTGAGCACAGGAGGGGTCAGCACCGACGCTGTGAACTGCACCACCTCTGGTGAGACGCTGATCCTCAATGCTTTTGCCCAGGTAAAAAATCCCGACGGCAGTTTCTCCCCGACCTTCAATAATGCCAAACTGACCCGCAATAGCGACAATGGTCTCGGCGTTAACAAGGAAGTGAGCGATAGCAGCGCCCAGATCGATAATCAGGACAACATCGACCTGATACTCTTCGATTTCGATTTTTTCCTGGAGGATCTGACCATTGAATTCGGCAGCGTCTCCAGCAGCGATCACTTCTCCCTTTGGCTTGGCAGTGGCCTGGACGCCCTCTATGCCGACGCGGGTAACGGCATCGACAGTTTTACGGATCTCAACTTCGTCACCCTGGAGAGCATCGCCGGGTTCACCAAAACCACTGGACAGATCAGCCTCAGTAATCCTTTCAGCCTCTCAGGACTTAGCGGGGTCGACCAGATGATCATCGCGCCCGCCATTGGCCAGACCGACGACAAATTTCGCATCAAACGAGTCAGTGTCGTGCCGGAACCTTCAAGCCTGTTTCTATTCTTCGCCGGACTGTTTTTACTCACCGCATTCAGCAGCAGGCGTAAAACGGTAGGACAGCGCTTCTCTCCTCGCCTCAAATAGCACTCGATTGCAGAAACCCTGGTGCGCACGGTGCACCCTACGTTCTACCCCGCTGCAAGCAGACGGGGTATTAAATTGTAGGCATAATGGATTGCAGCAAGCTGCGGGGAATCAAACCCAAAGAGATTGAATGAGAACAGGAAGAGGCTTCAGCCAGCCAACAGCCAATTTGCGCTGACCACAGTGCCACGATCTTGATCGGTCTCAATGAAAAATCTGCCGCCCAGTCCTTCAACCCACTCAGGCATGCTATACAAACCCAGCCCGCCGTTTTGATCGGGAAAACTTTTCGCGTAGACCTCAGTGAGATCAAAGCCCCGCCCATCGTCCTCGATCGACAGCAGTAACTCGTCACCCTCTCTGTGCAGAGTGACCAGTATTCTCGTGGCATCGGAGTATTTGACGGCATTGTTCAACGCCTCCTGCACCACACGAAAAATCGCGGTTTTGTACTTGTCTGGAATCTGATCCTCCGACACTGTAAACGACGTGTCGATGGTAAATCCCGGCTTCGTCTCACGCAGGCGCCTACAGTGGCATTGAATGGCCAGAATAACGCCAAGGTCATCCAGCACAGAGGGACGAAGCGCCATGCAAATATTACGAACTTCGGCAAGCGACTCCCTAACCAACAGGGGCAATGAGGAAAGATTCTCCCACTCATCACCCAGATGCTCCTCGGCAGTTTCCCGTTCGATATGGGTAACGCAGCGCTGTACGCGCAGGCTGATTTCGGTCAGCGACTGGCAGACGGAATCGTGCAGTTCCCGCGAGATCCGCTTTCGTTCCGCCTCCTGGGCATTGAGCAGGGAGAGTGGAAGATTCTCCGAACCCGAACCGGAATGACTTCTGTCACAACCAGCAGTGCGGGCATCGGCCAATTCCACCGGACTGAAGTCGAGGCTCTCATACCGCTTGACCATTTCAGGCATGCTGTTGGAGCCCAGACGTACCTGCCGCCCACCAACAGACTCCTTAACGACTTTCAGTCTTTCCATCCGTTATATCCCCCGTAATTTATGGCCAAGTGCTATGTTTTCTATTTCACGCCCGTTTGCCGTCCGCTACGCCAGGCTGTTATTTGATGAAATAGCATGCAAACCCTGTGCCACAACAAAAAACCAGCACCACCAGCTTGATATATGTCACATTTCCTGAGACCCATCCAGCGGAAAAATACCCAGTGGAAAGTATCCCGACACCGTAAATACCCTAAGGTCTTTTAATAACTTATTGTTTTTTCAGGGTTTTTTACTTCATTACTTCTGGTGCCACGACAAATATCTGTAAAGAATACCGACATCACCCCATCTTGATATTTATATCTTATTGTTTTTTATAGATTTTATTTTAAACCAATAGCCTATCCGCAAGCGGTTCGCCCTGTTTCTTAAGATAAAATTAAGGTTCACCCTACCCATCATAGTAGGGTTTCACCAAATTGATCAATACCTGAAACAATATTTAAATATATCGGCAGCGGGCAAGCACGATTAAAAGGTAATTTCAATGCGCTGCTTCATGATTTAGCCATTATTTAACTTTAAATTGGCGATTTTATGACTTTGGTCGGCATGTGTGATGGGGAATGGTCAGCCAGGAATTAAAATCAATCGCATGAAGCAGAATACGGGACTGCCCCGCTGGTCCTGTTAATCTCGGAGGAGAGAAAAATGAAGAAGAGGATCTTATTATTAGGACTCGCAGTCGCGATGCCGCTGTTTAGCAGCCAGGCATCGGCAGCGGTAAGGCACCTGCATCTCGCTGCCACTGACGGCATGATGTATCTGCCTAACCACAACGGGTATGCGCCAAATACGCCGGCCACAGGGGGTGTCTACCAAGCTGCAGGAGACTACCGCAAGGTCTATATTCGCGGCTTCTGCGATGACGTGGATGGCACTGCGGCCCAACCGGGCTGTGCCAACATGCCGGCACCGATCATCGACGTGAATCAGGGCGACGATGTCTTCGTCCATCTGCGCAACATCGGCAACGCCAATCCACTGGCCCCGGTAGATCCACACACCATCCACTTGCATGGTCTGCACGTCTCCACCCAGAACGACGGTTTTAACGAGACCTCCTGGGAAGTGCCTACCTGTAATGATCCGGTCTTGAATGCTGATCCAGTCGCGCAACAAGCCTGCCTGGATGCTGGGAATGACGTCGGCACCTACTACTTCAAGGCCCAGAAACCCGGCACTTACATGTGGCACTGTCATGTGGAAGCCTCCGAGCACATCACCATGGGCATGTACGGTGCGATGGTCATCCGCCCCCGCGGTAAAAAGAACCAAGGCAAGCGTGTCTACGGTTTCGACAAGGATCGCTACGATCGTGAATTCATCGTGCTGCTCTCCGACATCGACACAGCGGGTCACGATGCCATCCAGACCGACTTCGATGGAGCTGCCTTCGCCGGTCTGCCTTATGGTCCCAAGACACCGGCAGAGATCGCTGAAGTCGAGAGCTACAATTTTGCCGACCACCAAGCCGATTGGTGGATGGTGAACGGCCGTGCCTTCCCTGATGTTCTGCTGCCGTTGAAGGATATGGCCGCCTGTAATGCGGCCAGCCGAACCGCCGACCCGGCAACCGGTGACTTCGAAGGCTGTAACGGCCGTGCTGAAGGACCACCCACCGGCATGCTCACCGGAAGCAACAACGATCCTGCGATCCCATTCAGGGGTAAGCGCTCCAACTATGCCGCTACCATCGAGGCCAACTGGAACGAACGGGTGCTGATGCGCATCATCAACATGGGTTACCAGGAGGTTCCCTGGCATATCCACGGCGCCCACTTCTCAATCGTCGGTAAGGATGCAAATCCCTTTAACTCTGACGATCAGAAACGGGAGATGTACACCGTGCACGTCGGCTCTGGCGAGACCTACGACGTGATCCTGCCAACCAGCAGCCTGGCCCGGGTGGGCATGAACGCCACCCAGTCATTCACCAATGGCCAAGGTGGCGGAGCCAACGAATTCGGCTTTGATTGGGGCGCAATCGATCCTAACAATGTCGACCAAAACCTGCTCGACCAATGGTATCCGGCGCATAGCCACAACGACTACACGGTGACCAATAACGGGCTCTACCCCGGCGGTCAGGCTCAGTTGATTCACATCAGCAACACGATTCAATAGCCTTAAGCCGTTATCGTCAACATGAAGAGAGCAGCGCGAGCTGCTCTCTTTTTTCAGGCGATCGTCCTACACGGATCTATTCTTAAACCGGGATTTCGTAGAAATGCAAGTGAGGTATCCCATGAATTACAACAAGTGGCCTTCAATCCTGATTGCCGGCAGCCTCGCCCTGCTGCCTGTGACAGTTCCGGCACAATCCGTTCATCATCACGCATCACATGCCGATGAACATGCCGCAAACAAGAGCGGCAGCGAAACAGAGACGAAGTTCCACAGGGGACTCAACGTGGAACGCCTGCTGATAAAGCAACCGACCGCCAAAGGGGTGGAGATCGAGTTGAGCTATCGGATCGTGGAGGTGGAAGAGCTGCCGGCACATCCCATGGCAACCTTTATTATCACTGAGGAGAGAGAGGCCGAAAACGAAAAGCACCTCGAACAGAACGAAAACAGAGAGACTGAAAAGAAAGAGATTACAGAATTCGTGAAACTTGACCGTCTGCAGATGATCGCCATGAGCGTGTCCCTGGAAAAAGCGGCCGAGATACCGGCGTCCAAACTCACTTTTTGGGACAAAAAGGGACTGGTAACGCCAGGCAAACCGGTAGTGGTGGCCGTGGCTGGATTGGAACAACATGACATAGTGCCAAAAAAGGGAGCCGGGTATATCCCTAGCGGCGCATTGGAAGCAGAGCGGCTCAAGGCTGAAAGGGAAAAACCACCGGCGGGGGCATCGCTGCAGGTCATCGATGCGAAGCTAAGCGGCAACGGAGGCCTGTTGAATGTCCAGTTCCGCTCCAAGGGCATCAAATCGATGGATACAGCTGGCAAGAATACTTACGTACTCGACCCGACAACGGGCAACCGCTACTCCGTACTTCGGGTACCCAGGCTCGGCCTCATGGCACCTAAAGATCTAAACCAGCTCGGTTCCTCTTTCATGGTGATCCACAACCGGAACAATGAGATAAAAGCGGGACAGAAAGTCAGCATCGTCGTTGCCGGTGCACGCCAGGACAATATTTTGATTTTGGAGAATTAGACATGGATACGATAAAGAAAACAGCTTACTGCCTGCTGGGTCTCGGCCTCTGCGTGGGCATGCAGAGTCCCCTGCTGGCAGAGGAGCAGAAAGTTGACGACCCGGACAAAAAACTCTATCCCGGCGCGATTTATGTCACGAACCAGGGCATGATCTCCGACTTGGCGGTTCCACTTGGGGCACCTGTAAACCAAAGCAAGGTCGATGGAGTCGATGTTCGCCTGTTCGTACTCAGGGCCGAATCGCCGGCACGGCATCAACCAGGAGCCAGGGGGCCCACCCACCTCTTCAACATCACCTTCTCGGAAGATAATAGTGGAGGGCTCATCAAGGAGGCGCTGGGCGCACTGGTCATCGAGGGCCATGGCGAGCCACAGCGCGTCGCCCTGCGTTCCCACGAATCGCACCATCGCGCCTTTGCCCGTTTCGATATGGAAGGTGAATACCAGGTCAGCGTCGAATATGTTGTACAGGGCCGAAAAAACCGAACCGAACCCACTTCCTTCACCTATAAAAGAAAGACTCTGAAGGCTGACCAGAACATGCCGAATGAGCACATGAAGCATCAGCACAATGGCTAGTCAACGTCCGTCTACGCCCTGTTTTACCCTTTCCCCTCCCCTACAGGGGGAGGCGGACAATTGCCGCATCCTTAAGCAATTCCAACAGCTTCTTGCGCTTTTACTGATCATGGTAATGGCGGGCGGTGCACTGGCAGATGCTGTGGATGAGCATGGGTTGAAACATACTCAAATGCACTCTACCCCTGCTTATGCATGCCCAATGCATCCTCAGGAAACGAGCCATAAGCCGGGTAGTTGCGCAATCTGTGGAATGTTTCTGGTGAAAGCGGAGACGGAGACTACCGGCGCGGCAACGATGCCAGCTGCTGCAGAGACGGCAGAAGAGCATGTCCACAAGCATAGTGATCCAAGCTATGTCTGCCCAATGCATCCCGAACAGACCAGCGATCAACCGGGTCGCTGCGATATCTGCGGTATGTTTTTGGTGAAGGCAAAAGAAGAGACCAGTGTGCCGGAATCCGCACCGGCCATGTCCGATCACAAGATGATGATGAACGAACAACCCAAAGTGCAGCCGGCACCGGAACACGAGGGCATGGCGATGAAAAGCGGGATAACTCCCGACAAGCCGGAACAGACCCAAGTGGAGACTGAGGAGGAGCATGCCCGGAAACATCTTGATCCGAACTACGTCTGCCCCATGCATCCGCAGATTGTGTCCGCTAAACCCGGGAGCTGCCCGATCTGCGGTATGGATCTGGTGCCGGTAGCTGCAGCGCAGTCTGTCGATGAGAGTCTGCCGCCGGTGAGTATCAGACCCGAAATCATCCAGCAACTGGGCGTTCGTACTGCAAGTGTGCAGAAACGCACCCTGTTACATCGACTGGAGACCCTGGGTTACGTGGGGTACGACCGTGACCGGCTGGTCAAAGTGTATGCACCTTCCGAGGGTTTTATCGAAAATCTGTCAGTCAGTTCCGAAGGGGAGCGGGTGAAGAAAGGCCAACTCCTGTTCGGCATCAAGACACCGCTGATTTCGGCCTACTACGACAAGACCTTCGCCCAGGATGCGGGCATCATTTCAGTCCTGAATGTGCTGGAGGGTGATTTTGTCAGAGCGGAAAACCCGGTGCTTACTCTCGCCAGCCTCTCCACCGTATGGGTGCTTGCTGATGTGTTTGAAAACGATGCCGTCAGGGTGACGGAGGGTCTGCAAGCGGAAGTTCGCCTGCCTTCCGTTCCCAACCGGGTGTGGGAAGGCAAGGTGGAATACATCTACCCCAACCTTGACCCCGAGACGCGCACCCTCAAGGTTCGCATGCGCTTCGACAACCCGGACGAACTGCTTAAACCCAACATGTATACCGAGATTTCCATCCATACTCCTCCCAGGCTCAACGTACTTGCCATCCCTCGTGAGGCGCTCATCGAGACAGGCAGGCAACAGCGTGTTATCGTCGCCTTGGGAGAAGGTCGTTTCCAGCCGCGTGAAGTCACAATCGGCGAGGAACGGGGTGAGTGGGTAGAGATAACCAATGGACTTAAAGAAAACGAGCGGGTGGTGGTTTCAGGCCAGTTTCTCATCGACTCTGAGTCCAATCTTCACGCCAGCCTCTCCCGCCTCGCACTGCCAACACTGCCTTAGCCTCCGCGAGAAGACACCTCCCCGATGATCGCCTCAGTCATCCGCTGGTCGATCCAGAATCGTCTGCTGATCCTACTGCTCACGCTGCTGTTGATCGGTTGGGGTATCAACGCCCTGCGCAACACACCGATAGACGCTATCCCCGACCTCTCAGACGCGCAGGTGATCATCAAGACCCAGTTTCCAGGTCAGAGCCCTGGAGTGGTGGAGTCACAGGTCACCTACCCCCTTACCACCGCAATGCTCTCGGTGCCCGGCACCGTAGCGGTTCGTGGCTACTCCTACTTCGGCGACTCTTTCGTCTATGTGGTGTTCGAGGACGATACCGATCTCTATTGGGCCCGTTCCAGAGTCCTCGAGTACCTTTCCCAGATCAGCGACCGCTTGCCCGAGGGGGTAACACCCGCCCTGGGACCCGACGCTACCGGGGTGGGTTGGGTCTATCAATACGCGTTGGTAGACCGACACCACAAACACGACCTGAGCCAGTTACGGTCGATCCAGGACTGGTTCCTCAAGTATGAACTGCAGACCGTGCCGGGAGTGGCGGAGATCGCCACCGTGGGCGGTATGGTGCGGCAGTATCAGGTGGTCTTGAATCCCAACCTGCTGCGCCTATACAACATCCCGCTCTCCAAGGTGAAGCAGGCCATTCGCGACGGCAATCAAGAGGTCGGCGGGTCGGTGATCGAGCGCGCCGAGGCGGAGCACATGGTCTACGCCACAGGCTACCTGCAAGGAGTGGAGGATCTGCGTGAAATCCCTCTGGGATTGAGTTCCAAGGGTACCCCCATCCTGCTGAAGGATGTGTCCGATATCCGGCTCGGCCCTGAGATGCGCCGCGGTATCGCTGAGCTTGACGGACTCGGTGAAGTGGTCGGAGGCATCGTGGTCATGCGCTGGGGAGAGAACGCCCGCACCACCATCGACGGCGTGAAACGCCGTCTGGAATCCCTCAAGACGGGTCTGCCTGATGGGGTGGAGATCGTCGAGACTTACGACCGGTCCCGGTTGATCGACCAGTCTGTGGATAACCTGCAACAAAGGCTGATAGAGGAGTTCATCATCGTCTCCCTGGTCTGTGTGGTGTTCCTCTTTCACCTGCGAACTTCTCTAGTCATCATCTTCAGTCTGCCGGTGGGCATCCTCGCCGCCTTCGGCATCATGCAGTGGCAGGGTATCAATGCCAATATCATGTCCCTGGGCGGTATCGCCATTGCCATCGGCACCATGGTGGACGCCGCCATTGTCATGCTGGAAAACATGCATAAACATGCCGAGCGGGATGGCGCAGGGATCACGGGGCACCATCGCTGGAAACAGGTCCAAGCGGCAGCACTCGAGGTTGGTCCACCGCTCTTCTACTCTCTCATCATCCTTACCCTGAGCTTTCTGCCCGTCTTTACCCTGCAAGGTCAGGAGGGGCGGCTCTTCTCTCCTCTCGCCTACACCAAAACCTACGCCATGGCCGCCGCCGCAGGTTTGTCGATCACCCTGGTGCCGGTTTTGATGGGTTATCTCATTCGCGGCCCGCTGCCCGCGGAGGAGAAAAACCCAATCAACCGCTGGGCCATCCGTAGCTACCGCCCCCTCATCGATATCGCCCTCCGCCACCCTTTTGCGGTCTTCCTGGTCAGTATCCTGCTGACGCTCACGGCGGTCTGGCCCCTCTCCCAGCTGGGTTCCGAGTTCATGCCTGAACTGGATGAAGGCGACCTGATGTACATGCCCACCACCTTCCCCGGCCTCTCCATCGGCAAGGCCCAGGAACTACTGCAACAGACGGACCGCATGATCCGGCAAGTCCCAGAGGTGGAGCGCGTCTTTGGCAAAATCGGGCGCGCCGAGACAGCCACCGACCCGGCACCCCTGACCATGATCGAAACCACCATACGTCTCAAACCGAAAGATCAGTGGCGGCCGGGCATGACACTGGAAGAACTCAAGCGGGAACTCGACCAACGGGTCGATATCCCCGGCGTTACCAACGCCTGGGTAATGCCGATCAAGACCCGTATCGACATGCTCTCCACCGGCATCAAAACACCGGTGGGGGTGAAGGTGGCCGGACCTGACCTAAAAGTGATAGAAAGAATCGGCGCCGAGATCGAGGAGGTGCTGCGGGAAGTACCGGGTACCGCATCGGCTTTTGCCGAACGGGTCGCCGGGGGGCGCTATTCCCGGGTCGAAATCGACCGGGTGCGAGCCGCCCGCTTCGGTCTCAGTATCAAGGATGTTCAGGCGGTGGTCACCACCGCCATCGGTGGCTTGAATGTCACTGAGACAGTGGAGGGACTGGAGCGCTATCCAGTGAACATCCGCTACCCCCGAACCATTCGCGACAGCGAGGAGAAGCTGCGCAACCTGCCCATCGTCACTCCGGACGGCCGACACATCACTCTCGGTCAGCTGACGAGGATCAGCGTGGAGGAAGGACCGCCGATGATCAAGAGCGAAAATGCCCGTCCCAACGGCTGGGTTTACGTCGACATCGGGGGGCGGGACCTGGGCTCTTATGTGGCAGAGGCGCAACAGCGGGTTAACCAGGCAGTGACGCTGCCACCGGGTTACTCGATCACCTGGTCGGGCCAATACGAACACTACCAGCGGGCAAATGCGCGGCTTGCGCAGGTGGTGCCGCTGACCCTGATCATCATCGTGATCCTGCTCTACCTCGCCTTCCACAACATGACTGAAGTGGCAATCGTGATCGGCACCCTTCCCTTCGCCCTCACCGGCGGTGCCTGGATGCTCTGGCTACTCGACTTCAACCTCTCCATCGCTGTCGGCATAGGTTTCATCGCGCTTTCCGGCATCGCGGTGGAGACCGCGGTGGTGATGATCGTCTACCTCAACCAGTCCTATGCCGCCGCAGCGAATAGCGCTGCCGCTCAAGGACGGAAGATGACAAAGCGTGAGTTACGGGAGGCAGTGATCAAGGGGGCGGTACTGCGAGTGCGACCAAAGATCATGACCGTGGCCAGCGTTATTCTCGGTTTGTTGCCGATCCTGCTGGCGGGAGGAGCCGGGTCAGATGTGATGCGGCCGATCGCCGCGCCAATGGTAGGCGGCATGTTGAGCGCGGCGCTGCTCACCCTGGTGGTGGTCCCCGCCGCCTTCTTCGTTTGGAAAGACCGACAGAGCAATTAAACCACCCGGCTTCAGGCAGACGGGACATTAAATTGTAGGAGCGGCGCCCCGCCGCGATGACTCCGTTGATAGATAAATCGCGGCGGTGGCGCCGCTCCTACTGCCTCTTCGCGGCAAGCTGCCGGGTAGTCAATTATCGCTGTTAGAAACTCCAGCGATATCCAGCAGAGAAAAAGTAATCGAGAAAGGAATCGGTGGACAGCAAGGTCTCCTCTTTATGCCAGTTGCCGCCACCCTCCATCTCGAACACCAGATCGCTTCTGAAGCGGTAGTCCGCCTGCAGGGTGCCGCCGGCAGTGATACGGGTTCCACCATCGTTATTGTCGCGGTACGAGAGATTGAGCCGTGGGTTGATTCTCCAGAGAGAGGTAATCGGGTAACGGCTGTTGGCGCTGATGGAATAGGTGTTGGAGGTACTGGCATCTGAATAGCGCAGACTTAGGATACCGATATCCCCCTCCTTCAACAGATTATTCTTGAGTACCTGTAAGGTATAGAAAAACTCATTCCCGGTCGAAGGCGTCGCTTCCACCCCCCCTGATGCCGGTGTATCACCCACATTGGAGATGGTGAGATCGCCACTGAGCTGAAAATCTTCGGCCAGTGAGTGCGTACCACCCAGAGAAACCACATGGCTGCGGGCAGAGCGATCCTCGGCCAGGGCGTAGATCTCGTCATCGGTATAGGTCTGACCGAGTTCCTCGATGGTCTCCAGGGTCTGCCCCTGCAGGGCATTGAAAGTGGTCAGGATCGGACTGGTGCGATAGTCATAATTGAAGTAGAGCTGGGTATCACTGTTCAGCGTCCAGTTGGTCTGCGCCAGAAAGGTCGACAGCCGATTATGGAAGATATCGTAATCCACCAGGCCGAAGAACGAGCGTTGATCGTCAAAATAGCGTGCCTCACCGCCCACTGCCCTGCGGTCCACCAGGTGATCGACCCGTTGCTCGATGGCGAACAGGGTGAAGTCGATATCGTAGAAGAGTGAGGCCAGCTCTGCATTTCCGCCGACGAACCACTTGTCGTCGCGGATAAAGACATCGCTGGACTTCTCCACCGGGATACCCGAATAGACGTTAAGCCTGATGTCCTCGGAGAACTGATAACCGATGACGCCCCCGTCAAACCGGTTGAGGATACCGCTCGAACGGAAGCGTTGGCGGCCGAAACGCCCGACCAGGCCTTCGGCGCGTCGTTCCACCTCGAAAAAAGCATCGGTCAGCGCTTCCTCGTTGCCCGATCCACCGTCCAACAGATCGACGTCATAGGAGCCGTTCAATTGCACCCGCATGTCGACGTCGGCACTGGAACGACGCACACTCAGATCGATGCTGTTATTGACCTGAGAGCGGGTGACACTCTCGTCATCGTCAACGAATTCACTCTCGATGCCGTCCCGCTGATAGGACTGAAAAAAACTGCCGAAAATCTCCCACTCCGCTTCCCGCTCCGCGGCAACTGCCCGGGTGGGCTCGCGCAGCTTCTCCTTGGGTTGCTCAGCCGCCGAAACCAGGCCGACGAGACGCTGGTTCACCCGCACAGAGTCCGGACCCTCGGGATACTGCTCCAGGTAACGGCGGTACTCTGCCTTGGCATGTGCAATCTGACCATTACGCTCCCGCGCCAGACCAAGCAATTCGAGCGCCTCCTTGGCAAATAGATTGTCCGCTTCCTCCAGGACCGCCGTCAGCATGCGGATAGCTTTTGGATAATCCTGAGCGGTCATGATCTCCCTGGCTTTCTCCATCATCCGGGCAAGCCGTTCCGGAACCGGTTTCACCTCCTGTTTCGGTAACATCAACGGTGCCTCCCCCGCTTCCGGTGGCGCACTGGTGTCCCCGTGAATACGGGCCTTCTCTTCGGCCGATACCCGGTCCACCCAACTACTGGGATAGAAGTGACGGATCTCCTTTTTGAACCGTTCCGCCTCGGCAGCAGATCGGAAGAAACCCAGACGCAGCCGGTACCACTGCTGGTCGTTGACCTCCGTCTGCGTGGTATAGAGCCGCCGTCTCGTTGGCACAGGCACAGGCGCTACCTTTTTAAAATCGATCGGCTGCTGCTGTGAGTGCAGGTTCAGGGCAAAGTCTCCGTCCACGAATTGCGGCTTTTCCCCCGGCGGAACTACAACGGCAGGAAGTTCGGAAACTGCCGGAATCTCCGTGGGCGGCACATCGAACAGCGGCCCCCCCTTCGGCTCCTCAAGCTTTATGCTTTCAACCTTTTTCTCCTTTTTCAGCAGCACAGAAATCGAGAAAAAGCCTTTACCCTGGGTGATCTCATACTCACCAACCGAGGTAGAAAATGAGAGCAACATGGTGGAGTTGCCGATCAGCTGCCCAGTGAAGACGACCCGCTCCAGTGGGATCTCGGCGCTCGGCTTCCAGGAGAGGGTCTCGTCACCGGTGAGAAATTCCTCTTCCGTACCCGGAGTGACAACCGGTTTCACGCGAATCGCAATCTCGCTTCTGGCACTGTTCACCAGATCGCTGACCACACGTACGGGGACATTGAAAAAGATCGAGATCCGATTCTCCTCCTCCCCGAACCCTGCATCGATCCGATCCATAACCCGCGACTTGGCCATGGCTCCGGTGGTTATCGATAGCGACAACAGCATCAACAGAGTGGCTGCCCAGAACTTTCCCGCTATTTTTTTCATTACATACCTTGTCTATTATTGTTTTGGAAACAGGTTGGTTCAATACAAACCTCGGGAGGCGATGAATCACTTGGCGAAGATTCACCAGCCTCCCGGCCAATTACTGAATTGTAGAATATAACGCAACGGGCCGTGGACCATTCCTTGGAAACCACACCCGAGATTCATCGTTAATCGAAATCCCCGTCGCTCACTCTATGCTCACGCTGTCTGTACTCCTTTATCGTAGACATTGAACTGTCAGTATAGATATGACAAGGGCCGCTGCAGTTACGGAGTTCGGTAACCGTATACTTGCGGTCGGGGTTCTCGTGCTTCTTGTGCGGACCCGATTCGTAATCCCCGGCGTGGCAACCCGCACAGTCGGGAGCATAACCTGCGTTACGCCAGGTCACCACCTGACTGTTGCTCTGATGGCAGGTTGTACAGGCCAGGTTGGAACGATGATCACCCGGATAACTTCCCGAGTTATGGCGATAGACCAGGGTCGGCAGCCAACCGGTGGTACGGTGACAACTATCGCACTGCTGCGTGGTCTGGAAATGACCGGCATGCTTGCCTTCC
Organism: Gammaproteobacteria bacterium (ex Lamellibrachia satsuma); assembly: GCA_019623805.1. NCBI lineage: Bacteria > Pseudomonadati > Pseudomonadota > Gammaproteobacteria > Gammaproteobacteria bacterium (ex Lamellibrachia satsuma). The sequence continues at coordinate 3,542,065 of CP053680.1, read as the reverse complement.
GCCTGATTGCCGTTGTGACAGGTGGAACAGCTGCCGGTCACCGTATTGTGATCGAAGCGCACCGAAGTCCAGGTAGTTTGCGACAGGTGACAGCTATCGCAAGCCGCCGTGGTCTGGACGTGACTGCTGTGCTTGCCGGTGGCGGTGGTGCCGTTGTGGCAGCTCTGGCAAGTTCCCGTAACTCCTCCGTGATCAAAACGCACCGCAGTCCAGCTCGCCTGAGAGATATGGCAGGTATCGCAACCGGCAGTGGTCTGGATATGACTGCTGTGTTTGCCGGTGGCGGTAGTACCGTTGTGGCAGCTCGCACAGCTGCCGGTGACTCCGGCGTGGTCAAACCTTACCGCGCTCCAGCTCGTCTGTGAGATATGGCAGGTTTCGCAGCCGGCAGTCGTCTGTATATGGCTGCTGTGCTTGCCGGTGGCAGTAGTGCCGTTATGGCAGCTCGCACAGCTGCCGGTGACTCCGGCGTGGTCAAACCTTACCGCGCTCCAGCTCGTCTGTGAGATATGGCAGGTATCGCAACCTGCGGTGGTCTGCACATGACCACTGTGCTTGCCGGTGGCAGTGGTGCCGTTATGGCAGCTTGCACAACTACCGGTGACTCCGGCATGGTCAAAACGCACTGCAGTCCAGCCGGTCTGCGAGATATGGCAGGTTTCGCAGCCTGCGGTTGTCTGCACATGGGCGCTGTGTTTGCCGGTGGCAGTAGTGCCGTTGTGGCAGCTCGCGCAGCTGCCGGTAACTCCAGCGTGATCAAAACGCACCGCGGTCCAGCCCGTCTGCGAGATATGGCAGGTATCGCAGCCGGCAGTGGTCTGCACATGACCACTGTGCTTGCCGGTGGCGGTAGTGCCATTGTGGCAGCTCGCGCAACTCCCGGTGACTCCCGCGTGGTCAAAACGCACTGCGGTCCAGCCCGTCTGTGAGATATGGCAGGTTTCACAACCAGCAGTGGTCTGCACATGGGCGCTGTGTTTGCCGGTGGCAGTAGTGCCGTTGTGGCAAGTCGCACAGCTGCCCGAAACTCCGGCGTGATCAAAACGCACTGCGGTCCAGCCCGTCTGTGAGATGTGGCAAGTTTCGCAGCCGGCAGTGGTCTGCACATGGCCACTGTGTTTACCGGTTGCCGTGGTGCCATTATGACAACTCGCACAGCTGCCGGAGACCAGGCCGTGATCGAAGCGCACTGTATTCCAGGCGTTGGTCGATATATGGCAGCTATCGCACTGGCCAGTGGTTAAGACATGGCTGGAGTGTTTACCCGTAGCCGATGTGCCGTTGTGACAGCTGCTACAGGTTCCTGCCACGCCATCGTGGCGGAAGGTGCCCACGAGCCAGGTTGTAGTGGTGGTATGACAGGTATCGCAGGCAGCAGTTGTCTGGATGTGAGTGCTGTGCTTGCCGGTAGCGGTGGAACCGTTGTGACACGTTGCACAACTGCCGGTCACGTTGCTGTGATCAAAGCGCACACTGCTCCAGGAGGTCTGGGAAGTGTGGCAGGAGTCGCATTGGGCGGTGGTCTGCACATGACTGGAGTTCTTGCCGGTGGCCGTCGTCCCGTTGTGACAGGTGTTGCAGGAGCCATTTGCCGCACCGTGGTCGAAACGCACGCTGGTCCAATTCGAGTTGGAGATATGACAACGACTGCATTCGCCACTGGTCTGAACATGCCCTGAGTGTTTGCCAGTCGCAGTGGAACCATTGTGACAGCTGGAGCAGGTACCGCTCACACTCCCATGATCGAAGCGAACGCTCTTCCAGTTCGCCTCCGAAGTATGGCAGACATCACACTGGGCAGCGGTATTCACATGGCCGGCACTCTTACCGGCTGAAGTAATACCATTATGACAGCTGGAGCACCTGCCGGCGGCATTCTCGTGCCTGAAGTTGATCGAGGTCCAGGCCTTGGTCGATATATGGCAGGTGTCGCACTGGGAAGCCGTGGTCACATGAGAGCCGTGCTTGCCGGTGGCGCTGCTGCCGTTATGGCAGGAGCTGCAGGTGCCGGTGACATTGGCATGATCAAAGGTACCGGTACGCCAGGTTTGCGTCGTGTGGCAGGTATCGCACTGTTCCACCGTTGTTATGTGTGTGGAGTGCTTGCCGGCGGCGTTCGCCCCATTATGGCAGGAGCTACAGCTACCTGTAGTATTAGCGTGATCAAATCTGCCGCCACGCCAGGTCTGGGTCGTGTGACAAGTGTCACACTGTCCCGCCGTTACTATATGCGTGGAATGCTTGCCGGTGGCATTCGCCCCATTGTGACAGGAGCTGCAGCTACCCGCTGCGTCAGCATGGTCAAAGCTGCCGCCAAGCCATGTCTGAGTCGTATGACAGGTGTCGCACTGGGCAGTGGTCTTGATATGTTTACCGCCCTTGCCGGTTGCATTGACGCTGTTGTGGCAGGAGGAGCAGGTACCGGCAACATTGGCATGATCAAAGACGCCGCCACGCCAAGTCTGGGTCGTGTGGCAGGTATCGCATTGTTCGGTAGTCCTGATGTGTCTGCCCGGTTTGCCGGTGGCCTTGGCGCCATTGTGGCAACGTGTACAGGAAGCGGTGTCAAGTTGGGTGTGATCGAGCTTGGCGATCCCCCACCGACCGGTGGAATGGCAGGTATCGCACTGTGCAGTGGTCTGCGGGTGGTCGCCGCCCTTGCCCAGCGCACTACTTCCGTTATGGCAGCTACTACAGGCACCAAGAACTGCCACATGGTCGACCCTTCGAACCTTGCGCCAACTGAAGGATGAGTGACAGAACTGGCAGTTGTTGGTAGTACTTATGTGGGCAACCGTCTTGCCCGCAGCTTTGCCCCCGTCGTGGCAACGTTCACATGCATCTGTGACACTGCCGTGATCGAAACGGGCTACCCGCCACGTTGACGAAGTATGGCAGTTATCGCAGGTATCTTCGCTCTTGATATGGTTCGCCCCCTTGCCTTCCGCCCGGGCGCCGTTATGGCAGCTCGCGCAGCGGGTGGGCGTCCCTTTGAAGATGGCATTGGTGTGGCACTGTTCGCACTCGACCCGCTTGTGACCGCCAGTCAGGGGAAAACCGGTCATAAAATGATCGAAGGACTCAGCAGCAGACGCACTGTTCCAAACAGTCTGAAATGCTGTCAGAGAGAGGGTAAGGAGCAGCATCGTCACCATTCTGCCGATCGATCTGCTTCTCATCAGTTTTACCTTTGCCATTAGACTAGTCCCACCATTTGCGTTTATCGCAATAATCATTTCATTTTCACTTCACTGAAGGAGTTGCTGTTATGGCAGCGTTTGCATTTTCTGCCGTAGGCTCCGCGGTGTTTATCTTGCTGCCGATGACAGGTGTAACAATCCTGGCCCAACTTTTTATCCGAGATTTTTTCCCGGTGACAGGCATGGCAGTTCAGCCCTTCGTGGCTGCCTTCGAGCTTAAATTCGGTTTGAGCATTATGATCGAACATCCAGATCGTCCATCCGTTCGGTGAATGGCACGTTTCACACCGCTCCGACAAACGGCCTTTGTGCGAGTCATCACCGAAGTGGCAGGCGACACACTCGGTCTTCTCATCCTTGTATTCGCTGGAGAGATGGCACTCTTCACAGGCCAGCGCGTTGTGCTGGCCGATTAAGGGGAAACGGGTCAGATCGTGGTCGAAAAAAACTTTTGCGTCCCAGCCATCGGTGTTGTGGCACCGGACACACGCCTTGCCCTGTTGCTCCTTGTGCACGTCATCATCGGCATGACAGGCAATGCAGGTGCTTTCCAACGCCTGTTTCTCTTTCTGCGCAGCGGTATGACAGGCCTCGCAGGGCAATTTTTTATGGCGGCCGTCAAGGATGAATTTAGTATCTTTTGCGTGATCGAAACCAACCTCAGCCCACCCCTTGGTGGAATGGCAGTTTTGACACTCCTTGCCGTTTACACCTCGATGCACATCATCCAGGCGGTGGCAGGTGTAACAATCCTTTTCCAGTTTTTTCTTGTATAGAGGCTCCTTGTGGCAACTGTTGCAAGCAAGCTTGCGATGCCGGTATTGAAGCTTGTATTTGGTATCGCGGTCGTGATCGAACCTGACTTCGTTCCACTTCTCGGTGGTGTGACACTCCTTGCACTTTTCACCAAACTGCCCGCCATGGATGTCATTGATCTGATGACAAAGATGACACTCCTTAGGTGTCTTCTTATAACGCTCACTGGGGTGGCAGATCTTGCACTTGAGATCCTGGTGCTTGCCTTCGAGCTTGTATTCGGTGTCTTTGTTGTGATCGAAATCAAAATGCTTCCAACCACGCTCCACATGACATTTATCGCACTTCTCACCCAGACCGCCGCGATGAGGATCGGCCTCCTTGTGGCAGTCGACACATAAGGAAAACTCTACAAAATACTTTTTGCCCTGTTCATGACTGGAGTTACATGGAACCTGTTTGTGCAGCCCTTTCAGTTTGAAATCCGCCGCTTCGTGCAGAAAGGAGCCCTCGTCGAACAATACCACCCGTGCGCCGCGCCCCTTATGGTCAGTATGACAGTGCTTGCAGGCGACCTTGTCGGGTTGCGCCTTGCGACCGTGGTAACCCTCCTTCAACTTAATATCACTGGCGATATTTGCATGGTCATGGCAGCCAAGGCAGAGCTGACTCTGTTTTTTCTGTTCAAGCTTTTCGTGGCATTTTTCGCACTCATCCTCGAACGCTGCATGTCCCTCAATCACGTCACCTGGCATCAACAGACGATCGAAAACCCCAAAGGCCTGGACGGTTGTATTTGGCACGAAAGCAAACATCAGCAGAATAAAGGTATATGGAAGCCGCAAAACGATGTCACTGAACCGGTCAAGGCTCTCTCTCAGTAAGTGTGGACTGCATAGATATGGATGACTCCAGTCACCAACATCATGAAAAACAGTGGCAGATGCAGGACATGCCACAGGGAAAAGAGACGCTCATAAAAATGCAGTTCGAGAATCCGAACCGAGGCTCGCTTGTGCGTACTGATGAGCAACCTTACGGTTTTTCTATAGCTGCGGGTTCGCTGTGGCTTCCAATTCAATTCCCGGGCAGACTGCTTCAGCTGTCGGTTAAACTCCCTTTGGATGTGCTTGTAGAGTAAAGGGGCTTCTATACGGATGCGCAGCCAGTTGATGAAGCTCTTGAACAGGCTTTCCTGCACGTTGACAACCCGCCCTTCGAACCGGGCCAGGCGTTCTTTGGTCCCTGGCGCCAGTTCGAACAACCGGCCAAGCTTGCGGGTCAACAACTCGGAATCCGACTTCAGTCTGTCGAATTTTATTTTGCCGCCATGGAGACCATAGTGAATCCTGGAATAGACAAAACGGCCCGCCAGGCCGCTGATCGCCACGGTAATCATGCTGAACAAGGCCACCCGACCGTTGAGCGAACCGAGGTGAAAATTGCTGTGAAGCATCACCAGAGTCGGGCCAAGCACACCCATTAACATATGGAAACGAAACCAGAATTTCACGGTGAGAAACCGCTTCATCCACCCAACTCGTTTACGCAACGAATAGAGCAGCAGCAGCAGCATCATGCTTCCGCCGACGATGCCGAGCGCATACCCCAGTCCCTCTTCAGGTGTCAGGATCAGCTCATCGCGGTTGATCCAGCCAGAATAGAGCACTAACGTAACGAATAGCGTAAGCAGCCAGCCCCCAAAGCCTGAGAACTTGCCATTTTCAGGCAGTACATCACTACCATCGGCCGCAGCCCGTTTTTTTTCTGTCTGTTTCACAGAATTCAACACAATTCCACTCATTGCGACTTCGCCTGTCTATAATTGTCTGGTGTTTCCATATCGATAGCGCCTTGCTTCTGTGTAGAAACCGCCTTTTTGGCGACTCCGATTCGGCTGCCCGAAAAATCCACCGTCAATATTAGGAATTTTTTACCAAATTTACGATTGAATTGTAACTGACCCGATCTTCCTGCCTACACCTGAGCGGCAACAAACCCCAGAACATGAGCCGTTGATCACACCATAATTGCTGTGCAGTGCTGAAACATGAAACAGTTCGCATTGTTTATGAGCTGCAGCATCTATCTGAAGCTGAAATTGCAAAATAACGCCACACCGCGCGGTACTGGCTGGATGAATGAGTCACTTAGCCAGGATTGCCCGCTCCCTCCCGCCGCAATCCCAGGCCAAACAGCGAAAACGCCTACTGATAAGCTGTATTTGGATGTAAAAAGCTCATCATGTGCACTCCGAATCCTGGAATATCACCGTTTGTGCCTCTGCAGTGGTAACAGGTACAGCTGAAGTATTTTCAAAATAGTGATAAAGGATCACAACGACCGTGCATACGAGAAAAAGCGCGGCAATCGTATAGAACGCCACCGCTGTTGCATCGTCGTTGACCTTTTCCGGCCTACCAATTCCCGTCATCTTCAAGCACCTCCTAGCTTTTCTTTTCTTATTAGTGAAACTTTAGGTGATAGAAAAATAAAAACTGCCGGTAATATTGGGCAAGATCAGACTGAGAAACTCCTAGTTTTCCAGTTGGAAAAGATGAATTTAATAGGTAGGTAAACACCCTAGTTTACTTCTAGGGGAGCGGCCAACAGCACATCGAGTTTACTATTTATAAACAATGACTTATCTCAATGTTATAACTGCGAATATGTATATTTCGTATTGACATCCCCTTATCAGGGCTGCACTCAGCAGCAAACTGTAAAATAAGGTCGAATGAATCCAGAGAAAGTTTGGCTATAATCCCTAGTGCACAAGGGATACAAGCAATCCTGTTAACTTGAGGATCAGGTAAAAGGGGATCGTTTTCGTCCGGGGAATCAAGTACTAAAATCCGCTAATTGCAGCGCGTGGGGGGGGTGCATGGAAAAACAATTACGAGTCGTTATCGCTGAAGACCATACAATTCTGAGGGCAGGATTAAAATCGCTATTGGAAGGCACCACGGATTACAATGTTGTCGGAGAAGCAGAGAACGGACGCGAAGCCATTCGCTGTGTCGCAGACAAGAAACCCGACTTGGCAATCATGGACCTGAATATGCCCAGCATGAACGGGATGGACGCCGTGCAGGAGATACGCAAAAGGTTTCCTGAAACAAAGATCCTGGTTTTGACCGTCCACAATGCGGAGGAGTATGTCCTGGCAAGCCTGAATGCGGGCGCTAATGGATACATTCTCAAAGATGCAACCCATTCTGAACTCCTGGTCGCGGTTGAACGGGTAATGAATGGCAAGACTTACCTCAGCCCCGACATTACTGACAAAGTTGTACAGGGTTATCTGGTCGGTCAAAAAAATTCTGAACCTGCGACCGATTGGGACACCATCACCAAGCGTGAGAAGCAGATCCTGAAATTGGTGGCTGAGGGGCACACCAACAAGAGCATGGCTGAATTCCTCTGTATCAGTATCAAAACGGTGGAAAAACACCGGGCAAATCTGATGAAGAAACTCGATCTTCACAATGCATCGGCACTTACCACTTATGCCTTGAATAAAGGCATCGTCTCCCACTAATCGTTATTTTTTGACAGCAGGATCGATAGAAAAGTGTAAACGAAGCTGTTCCCGCGTTTCTCCCGGACAGAGATGGTTTTTTTACTGCTCCATCTCACCAATGCAATACGCCATCCGCAAATTGATACTTGCCGGCAAAAGTTTGGGACAGTTAAACAGTTTCCGAAAAATCCTGTTTATCGCAGTTGATCCAGTCGGCATAAAACAGCAGAATATCGTGCAATGTAAGTCACCAGCCGAAAAACCGACCGTGATCCGTCGGCACCATTGCGATCCACTGCGATGCATTTCCTGACCCCTTTTGTACAAAATTCAACATAGTTCCGCTCACTGCAACTTCTCCTCGTATATGATTATTCAATATTTTCATCAACCCGCCGATTACATCGTAACTGCTCTACAGCTACGCTAAAATATGAAAGAATTCGCATTGCTTCTCAGCTACTACCTGCCCCCGCTACTTCTGATCTGGGGCATCTACCTGGGTCTGAAGAAGCTTAAACACCGTCATAGCCACTCAATCTGGCAAGAGGAATCTGAAGCTGGTCTGACCGAACCCGCCTCCCTGCATCCGGTGATAGATCCCAAACGATGCATGGGTTGCGGTACCTGCGTCATCGCCTGCCCCGAACAGAACAACCACCCAGTTCTCGGACTGATCGGCGGCAAGGCCCAACTAATCGCCCCCACCAACTGTATCGGCCATGGCGCTTGCAAAACCGCCTGTCCTTTTGATGCCATCACCCTGGTGTTCGGTACCGAACGGCGGGGAGTCGATATCCCGGTACTCAAACCCAATTTTGAAACCACCATGCCCGACATCTTCATCGCCGGGGAGCTGGGAGGCATGGGTTTGATCCGCAACGCCATCGAACAGGGATACAAGGCGCTCGACGCACTGATGGAAGACCACGACAAGCACCACTCCCATGACTACGACATTGTCATCGTTGGGGCCGGCCCGGCAGGTTTCTCCGCCGCGCTTCGGGCCCACGAATTGGGCTTGAAATACCTGGTGGTGGAGCAGGATTCTCTGGGAGGCACTGTGTTTCAGTTTCCCCGTGGCAAACTGGTGATGACAGCACCGGTGGAACTTCCCATAGTAGGCAAGGTAAAGTTTACCGAAACCACTAAGGAGGAACTCCTAGAATTCTGGAGCCAGGTGGAAAAGGAGACAGGAATCCACATCAACTACCAGGAGAAAGTGGAAAACATCGAGCCAGACGACAAGACTGGATACCGAATCACCACCTCGAAGGGCGAGTACAATACACTCAAGGTATTGCTCGCCATCGGCCGACGTGGCACTCCACGCAAACTCGGCGTTCCAGGGGAGGAACAGAGCAAGGTGGTCTACCGGTTGATTGACCCGGAACAATACCGTGGAGAACACGTCCTGGTGGTGGGTGGCGGTGACAGCGCCCTGGAGGCTGCCACCTCCATCGCGGAACAGCCGGGGACTACGGTCACCCTCTCCTACCGCAGCGGCTCCTTCTCCCGGGCCAAAAAGAAAAACCGGCAGAAAGTGGAAACTGCAGATGAGAATGGAACCCTGCAGGTCCTGATGAACTCGAACATCAAGTCATTCACCGAGAAACAAGTCACCATTGAACAACAGGAAGCGCTCATCGAAATACCCAACGATGCGGCTATCGTCTGCGCCGGCGGCATTCTGCCGACCGGATTCCTGAAACAGATAGGCATAGAAGTCGACACAAAACATGGCACCGCATGATCGCAGTCTCCGGCATTTCACGGGCTTTACCGCTACCCTGCTCTGCTCTCTTTTGCTCTCCATCACACCCCTGTCGGTTGTTGCGGAGACACTGGAAGAGGCACGAACCGCAGTGCGGATGCGCCAATTCGAGAAAGCGGTTGAGATCTACGAGCAACTGGCTGAGGCCGGAGATGCGAAGGCTCAATACGCCGTTGCCGGCATGTACCGGGCAGGAAAAGGGGTAAAAAAGGATTTTTCCAAGGCCTTCTTCTGGTTCGGCAAAGCAGCGGAGCAGGGTTTCGCCAAAGCCCAATACAACCTGGGCAACCTTTATGAGTATGGCTGGGGAGTCACTGCTGACCGGGAACAGGCCCTGCGCTGGTACCAGGCAGCTGCAGAACAGGGGCATCGCCAGGCAAAGCGAAAGGTTGAACAACTCGCCGCAAGCATGGCCGCAAAAAACGGTGAAGGTATTTCTGAAAGCATGATCGACGCATCGGCCTCCGGCGACCTGGGGCGTGTGCGTGAACTCTTGCGGCAAGGCGCAGATATCGACGCCACTGACTCAGATCAGCGCACCGCTCTCTACTCGGCGGTACTCAACGGGCATACACAAACTATCGCCGAGCTATTGAAATCGGGTGCCGATATCTCCATCGGAGACAGACTTGGCAATACACCGCTGCATACCGCCGTCCGTCTCGACCGGCTCGAAGAGACGCGTCTGCTGCTCAATGCCGGTGCCGACATCGAGCAACGGGATCCGGCAGGCAATACCGCCCTGATCCTTGCCGCCGGCAAGGGACTGACTGAAATCACAGCGCTGTTGATCAAGCGAGGTGCCAATCCAAGAGCCGACAATAAAAAAGGGCAGTCAGCCATGCAACTGGCCTGGCAGCGGAAACACCACAAAGTGGTGATCCAACTGGAACAGGCTGGAATAGAACGCCCAACACCTGCCAAACAGCGTGTCAGCAAACGGACACCACAACTCTCGGCCCTTTCTGACAGCTTGGTGGTTGCGGGCGAGGAACAGCCCTTTGCAGGCTGGCCAACCCTTAATATCGCGGCCTGGCGCGGCAGCGACTCCCTGGTCGACGCCCTGCTGGAAAAGGGTGCCGACATCAACGCCCAGGATCCCGAAGGCCTTACCGCCCTCGCCCGGGCGGCGTGGCAAGGACAGATAAAAATCTTGCAGCGGCTGCTGAATGCAGGGGCCAGTCCCGAAATCGCCACAGAAGAGGGAGCCACCCCCCTATTCCATGCGGCAACAAAAGGACAGATCAAGATTGTACGGGAGTTGCTCTCCCGAGGCGCAAAGGTTGATACGGCGCTGAATGACGGCACTTCGCCGCTACTAGCGGCAGTGACGAACGCACATCGGGATATTGTTTCGTTACTACTCGATCAAGGTGCAGCAGTCGATAGCAGGAAACTTGACGGCACAACCCCCCTCATGCTCGCCGCCAGCATGGAAAAGGCCGACTTTATCAGGATACTACTGGATGCCAAGGCCAATCCCGGCAGCGTCGACGACGCAGGGCACGATGCTCTTTGGTTCGCAGCAAAATCGGGAACCCTGGAAGGCCTGAAACTGTTATCGGCAAAGGAAGTCAACCTCCATCGCCAGTATCGGCAGAAAGAGACTCTGTTGATCCTCGCTGCATCCCGGGGCGAGACAGGCATGGTCGATGTCCTGATCAAGGACAACGGCAACATCGACCAGACAGGGAATACCGGCAATACGGCGCTGATGATGGCATCCCATCTCGGACACGAAAAGATCGTCGGTATGCTGCTGCAAAAGGGCAGCAATCCCGATCTGAGAAACCACAACGGCGACTCAGCCTTGATGCTAGCAGCGCGGGAGGGGCATCCAGCAGTCATCAAGCGGCTGCTTGCAGGCAAAGCCAATCCCAATCTGAGGAATAAAAAACGCGAACAGGCGGTTGATCTGGCCCGGCTCAATAACCACACGGCCATCGTCGAACAGCTGGAGCAGACAGAATCCGGAGCAGAGTGGCTCGATATGTTCCGCCTCTCACGCTGACCGGTTCAGGCTGGGTTCGCGACAGCGCTGCCTCCAGAGCCAAGTAGTAGAAACATGTACCGACAAGTAGTAGTTGGCGGTATAAAAACTCACCCCACCGCTGCCTATAATCCCTACTCAGGCACTATTTTCCCATTTGAGATGGGGTCGCAAAAGGGCGAAAGCACCATTCCCGCCCATCACCCCTCTCGGGCCCCATAGGCGCGAAAAGTCGTAAACCATGGTTTTGCGGATCACATCCATCCCTCCACTCAACCTGCTGCTGCTTTTATGGCTGGCGGCACCCTCTATTCCTGCAGCCACGCTCACCCCGGTCTTGCAAAACACCTTGACCGCCGCCCGCGCTACCGGGGATCTGCCGGTAATCATCCAGTTCAGTGACAAACTGAATATCCGGGCGCTTCGAAAAGAGGTAAAAGCGCTCGTCGGCGCTGATCGCCCAGAAGGTAGACGGGGGCACCGGGTTAAACGCCAACATGCAAAAAGAGCGCTGATCGTCGATACCATGAAGCGCAAGGCGCGCCGGGCCAAACGTCTGCTCAAACGTTTTCTCAAGGCGAAGGGAGAGCCACGGCCGTTGAAGTCACTATGGGCCATCAACGCCTTGGCAGGAGAGATCCCGGCATACCTGATCGAGGAGATGGCAGCCCTGCCCGGCGTGGAGCGCATCGCCATCGATAGTGTCTATACCCTGGCCGCCCCCGAGGGCAACCGCATCTCAGGACTACCCATGTGGAACCTGGAGAGTATCGGCGCAGTATCGCTTTGGGAGACTGGGCTCGAGGGACAGGGCATCGTGGTTGGGGTCATGGACTCCGGCGTCGACATGAATCACCCAGACCTGATCGATAACTGGCGAGGTGGTGACAATAGCTGGTTTGATCCTTACGGCCAGCACATTCTGCCGGTGGACTTTACCGGTCATGGCACCCAGGCTACCGGCGTGATTCTTGGCGGCGACGTCAGCGGTTACCAGATTGGCGCCGCTCCCGAGGCAGAGTGGATCGCCGCCCGTATCTTTGACGACACCAATCAGGCAACACTGAGCGCAATCCACCAGGCGTTTCAGTGGATGCTGGATCCCGATGGCGATCCCGAAACCGACGATGCGCCGGACGTGGTCAACAACTCCTGGGGTTTCGCCAACACAATCAACGAGTGCTACCAGGAGTTCGCCGAAGACATACGGCTACTGAAAGAAGCGGACATCTCGGTTATCTTCGCGGCGGGCAACTTCGGACCCAATGCCGAGTCGAGCATCAGCCCGGCCAACGATCCCACAGTAGTCTCCGTCGGCTCGGTGGACAGTTATAACGACATCGCTATTTCCAGCAGCCGGGGTCCCGGTGCCTGCGACGGCGGGACCTTTCCCAAACTGGTTGCCCCCGGTGAGAATATCTTCACCGCCGACAGACTGCCGCTTACCTATAACGTAGCCTCCGGCACCTCCTTCGCCGCACCCCATGTGGCTGGGGCTATCGCACTTCTTAAGAGCGCCTTCCCCACTGCCACCGTCTCCCAACTCGAAACTTCGCTGCTGGAATCCTCTATCGATATTGGCCCGGCAGGCGCAGACGGCGACTTCGGCTATGGACTGCTCAATGTGGCCGGCGCCTATGACTGGCTAATCGACGATCTCGGTCTGAGCGGGGCCGGCATCCTGATGTTTGGGGAGAAGGCCTACAGCATCGACGAAACGACGAAAACCCTGACCCTGACCCTATACCGCATTGGTGGCAGTGTGGGCGAGATCTCCGTGGATTTTCAGACCAACGACATCTCCGCCATCGGCGGCCTGGGCCACGACTACCTGGAAAGAGTCGACACGCTGGTTTTCAGCGACGGAGAGACCGCCCGCACTTTTGACATAACAATTCTGGACGATAGCGAAGACGAGATGGATGAGGGTTTCCAGGTCACCCTCTACAATCCCCAGGGAGGGGCAGTGTTGGGTGGACGCAGTAGCGTTCCCGTCACCATCCTGGATGACGACGGCCCCGGAAGTCTCGTATTCGAGGCCATCTCCTATGCTGTCAACGAGAGCCATCCCAAAGTCACTCTCTCCGTCCTGCGTCTGGGCGGCAGTTCAGGCCGGATTACTGTTGATTTCTCCACCCAAGGTGGATCGGCGACAGCGGGGGGCGATTTTGAAGCAAAGACAGGCACCCTGACCTTCGAAGAGGGCGTAACCAGTGCCTCGATCTCGGTAGACCTGCTGGACGACGACACATACGAAGGTAACGAGACGTTCGATCTGATCCTTTCGAATGCCACCGGCGGGGCCACGCTGGGAGTCTCGTCTACGTCCACGGTAAGCCTGTTGGATGACGACGCCGGAGAGACCTTGCCGACTTTCACATTCTCCGCCTCCCAGTACAATGTTGCTGAGTCTGACGGGCGAGTCGAAGTCACGGTACAGCGCCTGGGGGACAGTTCAGGTTCCTACTCGGTGTATTACAAGAGTGCGGCCGGCAGCGCCGTGGAGGGGAACGATTTCATCCAGATAGACGGCTCCCTTACCTTTCTTGGGGGAACGAACAGCCGCACTTTAGAGGTGGAGGTTCTGGATGACGGCACCTTCGAGTCTACCGAGACCTTCTCCCTGACGCTCTATAATCCCTCCAGCGGGTCTGCTCTGGGACAGACCTCCGCAACCCTGATCAGAATCGGTGACGACGACGCCCAACCCGGCGTCGGGCTCTCCAGTGCCAGCGTAAGCGGCGGTCTTTCCGGCGGTTCCACCAGCGGAAGCGCAGGGACACAGAGCCGCATTGCAGCCGGCGGCACGGCGCAAGAAGCTGACGGGGGCAAGGGACAGGCAGGATCTTTCAGCTTCTCCATCGGCAATTTCCTCGGGGTATTGGATGTCTATGTTGAGGAGTTGTTTAAGCCTGACGAAGAGACAGAACTGCAGGCCTCCGTCGATGTCGATGGTTCCATTCCAGCCGATGGGGACGGCGAGCCTCTACCCGACACTGATTGCAGCAAAGCTGAGAGCCTTGATCCCGACGAAATCGAAACAGCTGGAGACGGCATCAACCAAGACTGCAAAGGGCAAGAGCGGCAAATGGATCGTCAAAGCAAATCTTCAGACCCTGCAGAAGATGGAGCGACACCCTGACACCCAATCAACGAGATGAGTTACATAGCTCAGCAAATCGGTAGGAGCGGCGCCCCGCCGCGATCCAGACTCGAGACATGGCATCGCCGCGTGGCGCGGCTCCTACAAATAACACTGTCACACAAAGCACGGGAAATCAGCGCGCACCCCACTCCATGACCGGTACAAGTCGACCCCGTTCACCCGCAGCCACCCTGGCAATGTAGTACCCTTTGGAGAGGAAACGCTGCCCCGGGGCAAGGCTGATACGTGGATAGACTGAGGTATACGGGGCATTATCGACCATGTGTTCGATGCGTTCGATGAAGTAGTCCCTGAAGAAGTAACCACGGATATGTGTCATGGCGTCACCCGCTGCCTTGAGTGCGAAAAAGGCGTTTGCCTGAATCCGCTGCTGGTCTGAAGCATAAATCCGCTTTGCCCGCAGCCATCCCGTAGATCTGACAAGCAACCGCCGCATGCGAGACGGCAATTCATGAGGATGAACGAATCGGGTCTTCCCTTTCAACCCCTCAGGCAGGCTGCTGGCCCGGTCCCGGTAGAGGGTGGTAGAGAGATAGATCTGTTCAGGTCCATTTTTACCTTCCAGCCAAGGCTGGTAGGGCTGCAGGGCTTCATGGGACAGCCAGAGAACGGCCACGCTTCCCGGCCTGCCCTTCTCTGAGAGCGCGTCCACATCGCCACCCTTGGCATCCACGTTGATAGACGTAATAACGACACCCGCCTTTTCCAACTGCGCAGCGAAGGCTTCAGCAGCCGACTTCGACAATCGGTCAGTGCCATTATAGAGCTGGACGATCTTTTTCCTTTCCGGTTCTGCATTAAGCAGATAACGAGCCACGCCCTCCCCTTCCTGGATCACGCCTCTTGAAAAATAGAGGGAGTAGAAGTCCTGATCAGAATCTACAGGAAGATCGGTGGTCGGAAAGAGACATGGCAGTTGTTCGGCTTCGCAATAGTCGTGAATCGGCCGCCAGTCTCCGTTGACTGCACCGCTGATCACCGCAAAGACAGGCTGGCTGCGATAGTGTGCAGCCAATTGCTCCGGCCAGGTGCTCTCATCGCCTTTGAGTTCCCAGACATGGTGGCGCCACTTCCGATAGTTACCCATGATCCACTTCTTATGCCATGGCGGGTTGGCTGAGCGTTTACTCTCGTATCGGGTTTCGGTGTTTTTCTGCTGGAAGAAAACCCGCATGACATCAAGCAGCGCCTTGCGTTCCGCTTTCGGTAGCCTGTCGGATACGATGGTCGCAAAATGGACCTCGGTTTCGGTGACGCCGGGTGAAGGTTCACTGGATAACCCCTTCAGGTATTCGAGCAGAACATCAAGTTCCTCTTCCGTCAGCAGATAACGGGGCATATTGGGATCCAGCGCAGCACCATTGGCATCGACCCCTCTGAGGAGGGCTGCCTTCAGCGTCTCGTCATCGTAGGCTGGTCGCAATGTCGGTGCAGCTGGCGGTCGGCTGGTGGGGATCTGTAACGGGTTATAGAGCAGTTTACCGGTAACTGCCGGCACCACTTGCTGTCCCTCACTGGAACCCATGCCGCTACGCCGGTGGCAGGCGCCACACCTGACCTGCTCACCGGTAACCTTGACGTCACCCTGAATATAAGCGGTCATCGACTTCCCTGACGGCAGCACCCCCTCCAAGAACATCCTGCGGCCAAGTTCTCTCGGATCCACATCGTCAGCCAAAACAAGTTGGGCCTGAATCAGCAGTAATAACGGTAGCAGGCCCAGCAAAAAAAACAGAGTTGGTTTATACATCAAGAAAAGTTATCTCGCGGCTTCTTCAACGTGAAACCAGTTGCTCATACTCCTTGACGATATCGTCAGCACTGGCAATTCCCTCAATCCTGACCCAGGGTGAATCTCCATCAGCCCGCAGGAAGGTCAGGGGTTCGTGACTCATCTTTGTACCCCGGTAGGCATCGAAGGCCTTCTCGATAGCGATGATGTCTTCAACCCGGCCGGTCAGAAACCGCCATTGATCATCCGCTCCATAGAGACGGGCATACTCATTCAGTTTCTCTGGCGTATCATATTCCGGATCGATGGAGATCGAAACCATTGTCACATTCCGGCTCTCGGCTCCCAACGACTCCCGAACCTGGCTAAAGGTTGCAGACAACACGGGACAGATAGTGGTGCATGTGGTGAAGATGAAATTCAGCATCACCGGCTTGTCACCCTCCAGTTCTGTGACAAGTGATGTGGACTGACCATCCATGGAGACCAGCTCACGCTCCGGCATCCGGTAATTATGCTCTGTACGACTGTAGCCCTTGGAATTGGCGATAACCTGACGATAACGGAGCTGGTTTTCCTCGCTCCGGACACCACCAATGATTGTGGGAAACTCACGCTCTTTGGCAGCCGCCTCCCCTTGGGCGTGGAAGGCGCAATCCGGCTTCAGGGTTGCTGCGACACTATCCGCACCCGCTTCGTATAGAGACAGCAGACCGTTTGCCGATGACACTGTGGAAACCATGCCGGAACTCAATAGCCCAGCTAAGAGTAACGTCCTGAATCCGCCACCCATCAATTTTACCGCACTCAATCTGATTCCTGTCATCGACTCTCTCCTGATGTTCCTTAACCATACCCCTAGCAGCAAGACTAATAACCAGCCTCCGATGCCACCACCGCCACCCGAAGAAGTCTGGGGCGTTGTGGGTGTCGAAGTAGGCACGATGGCAACGCCGCCGGGATCCTCGATCTCACCATTGGCACTACCGTCAAAGTCATTGCCACCTCCATCCTCTATCAGCAGTTGTACACAGTAGTGCCCTTCATGCAGTCCAGCGACGTAAGTCACATCCCCCGGAGCCGGGCAAATTCCCAACCCTCCCGGTGCTGAGGAGACGCTGTTTCTGTCATCAACCACGAAGTCGTGCCAGCCCACATCATCGTTATAGAGACGGTAGACCGCGTTGGCCGGAATCGCCTCATGCACAGGTATGACGATACGTACCGACTGACCGACATAGGCAAGCCCTTTGATTTCGAACTCGAAGATACCGCCTACATGAGCGTAGGCATCCTGCGGATCCGCCACACCACCACCGGAACTGTTAACCCGATCAATGAACTCCTGCTCATCCAGGTCGGCAGAGTAGTCTTCATCTCTGATCTTCTCCTCTGAGAGCTCCAGCTTAAGACCAGGCTCTGTGATCAGCAGGAAGTCATCAGGATCTCCATTCTGACCGGCGAGGATATAGTCGTCGTCATGGGGATCGAGATAATCCGGGATACCGTCTTCATCCTCATCTTCATCGCCTTCATCAAAGTCACTGGCACCATCGCCGTCGGAGTCGGAGTCATCGTCGTCAAAAATCAGGGCAGATGCACGTACCCTGACCGACTTATCCACCGTGGTGGCATCGCCGGCGAAATCGGTCACACTGACTACCACCTTGTAGACTCCATCCATCAAACCCGACGGATCAAAGGTAACGGTATTGGGTTGCGCCCCAGGCTGTAGGGCCAGTCCGGTATCGCTTTGACTCCAGTCGTAAGTATGGGTGTCAGCCTGATTAGGATCGCTCACTACTGCAGTGACTGTCACTTGGCCTGCATCAGCAAATACCGTCGCTGTGGTCGTGTTGTTCTGCGAGCCGGTAATGCTCACCACAGGAGGCAGATTTATCTCTGTCACGTTCACATCGATGGTATGCACATTTTGCGCACCGAACGTGGCATTGGCACCTGTATTCAGCATCGTAACCTCTACCCTGGCGACACCGGCATTCTGAATCAGATATTGAATATTCGCCTGATTCGAAGGCACTGCGGCGGCGGCGATGTTTACTGATCCAGTCGTTTGCGTCACTGTCCCGCCAGCTGCGTCAAAGTCCGTGATCTGGTAGTCGATCACTACCGGATACCCGGGCGCATCGCCGTTGAGAAAGACGGGGATGTCAACTGTCGATCCCGGGTTTGCCACCTGGTCGACACCTAAATTGACCATGGGCAGCACATCAACCGTCTGTACTTCAGAGGCCATATTTGAACTGCTGTCAATGGCGCGCCAAGTGATCAGATGACGCCCCGGCGCAAACGGCCCGGTCAGATCGGACACTGGAATCACAGCGCCATCGACATCATCCTCTGCTGTCACCACCCCGAGATCAACCGAAGTGAACGGTCCCGTTGAGGGAACGGAAATCACCGGTTCCTGAATCGTGATGACCGGTGCTACCCCGTCATCGTCATCGGTGATGGTCACAGTTGCAGAGGCCAGACCAAGGTTGGCATCCACCGGATTGGAGAGGTTCACCACAAAGGTCTCACTCGGCTCCCAAACGGTATCGCCGGTTGGGGTGAGTGTGAGAGTCTTGCTCAGTTCACCATCAAGGAAGGTCAAGGTACCGTTGATAGCCGTATAGTCACCCGGTGCTGTAGCTGTTCCATCCACTGTTGGATAGTCAACGGATACAGTTCCGTCCGAACCACCGGTGCGGTCCACGGTCAGCGTAACAGCGGGACCACTCTCGGGCAGGGTTGCAGTGGCGCTGCTCAGGTCCAGGGTACCGGCACTGCGTGGATCATCATCGGTGATGGTTACTGTGGCAGTGGCCAGGCCCAGGGATGCATCCACAGCATTACTCAGGGTCAGGGTGAAGTCTTCACTTGGCTCCCAGGTCGTATCATCGATTGGGGTCAGCGGGATCGTCTTGCTGGTCTCTCCGTTGAGGAAGGTCAGGGTACCGTTGAGAGCAGTGTAATCACCAGGCGCGGTGGCAGCGCCATCCGCTGTTGCGTAGTCCACGCTTACCGTACCGTCCGAGCCGCCAGTACGGTTCACGGTCAGGATCACCGCAGGACCGCCCTCTGGCAGGGTCACTGTAGTGCTGTTCAGGGCCAGGGTACCTGCATTTTGCGTATCGTCATCACTGATGGTTACTGTGGCAGTAGCCAGGCCCAGGGATGCATCCACAGCATTACTCAGGGTCAGGGTGAAGTCTTCACTTGGCTCCCAAGTCGTATCATCGATGGGGGTCAGTGTAACTGTCTTACTGGTCTCTCCGTTGAGGAAGGTCAGCGTACCACTGATGGTCGTGTAGTCTCCCGGTGCAGCGGCAGTGCCATCTGCTGTGGCGTAGTCCACCGTTACCGTACCGTCAGAGCCGCCTGTACGATCTACAGTCAGCGTGACAGCTGGACCACTCTCTGACAGGGTCGCAGTGGCACTGCTTAGGGCCAGGGTGCCTGAAGTCCGTGTATCGTCATCACTGATGGTTACTGTGGCAGTGACCAGTCCCAAGGTGGCATCCACTGGATTGAAGAGGGTCAGGGTGAAGTCTTCACTTGGCTCCCAAGTCGTATCATCGGTTGGAGTCAGTGTGACTGTCTTGCTGGTCTCTCCGTTGAGGAAGGTCAGGGTACCGTTGAGAGCAGTGTAATCACCAGGCGCGGTGGCAGTGCCATCCGCCGTGGCATAGTCCACACTTACCGTACCGTCAGAGCCACCAGTGCGGTTCACGGTCAGAATCGCCGCAGGACCACTCTCTGGCAGGGTCACTGTAGTGCTGTTCAGAGCCAGTGTGCCGGCATTGCGTGGATCGTCATCGGTAATGGTCGCCGTGGTATTGGTCTGCCCGCCCAGGGTAGCATCCACCGGATTGGAGAGGGTCAGGATGAAGTCTTCACTTGGCTCCCAGATTGTGTCATCGATTGGGGTCAGCGGGATCGTCTTGCTCGTTTCTCCGTTGAGGAAGGTCAGGGTGCCGCTGAGGGCGGTGTAGTCACCGGCCGCGGTGGCAGTGCCATCCGTCGTTGCATAGTCCACGCTTACCGTACCATCCGAACCGCCAGTGCGGTTCACAGTCATGATCACAGCAGGACCACTCTCTGACAGGGTTGCAGTGGGGCTGCTCAGGGCCAGGGTGCCGGCATGGCGCGGATCGTCATCGGTGATGGTTACCGTGGTGCTACTCTGGGCGCCCAGGGTGGCGTCCACTGGATTGGAGAGGGTCAGGATGAAGTCTTCACTTGGCTCCCAGGTCGCATCATCGATGGGGGTCAGTGTGACTGTCTTACTGGTCTCTCCGTTGAGGAAGGTCAGCGTACCACTGATGGTCGTGTAGTCTCCCGGTGCAGCGGCAGTGCCATCTGCTGTGGCGTAGTCGACCATTACCGTACCGTCCGAACCGCCGGTGCGGTTCACGGTCATGTTCACCGCAGGACCACTTTCCGACAGGGTCACTGTAGTGCTGTTCAGGGCCAGGGTACCGGCATTGCGAACGTCGTCATCGGTGATGGTCACTGTCGCAGTGGCCAGGCCCAGAGTGGCATCCACCACATTGCTCAGGGTCAGGGTGAAATCTTCACTTGGCTCCCAGGTCGTATCACTGGTCGGGGTCAAGGTCAGCGTCTTACTCAGTTCGCCATCAAGGAAGGTCAGAGTGCCATTGAGGGCGGTGTAGTCACCGGCCGCGATGGCAGTGCCATCCGCAGTGGCGTAGTCAACCGTAGCCGAGCCGTCCGAACCGCCAGTACGATCCACAGTCAGCGTGATAGCGGGACCACCCTCTGACAGGGTTGCAATCGCACTGCTCAGGGCCAGGGTACCGGCACTGCGTGGATCATCATCAGTAATGGTCACTGTGGCAGTGGCCAGGCCCAGGGTGGCATCCACTGGATTGGAGAGGGTCAGTGTGAAGTCTTCACTCGGTTCCCAGGTCGTGTCATTGATGGGGGTCAGCGGGATCGTCTTGCTGGTCTCTCCGTTGAGAAAGGTCAGCTTGCCGTTGAGGGCGGTGTAGTCACCCGGTGCAGCGGCGGTGCCATCTGCTGTAGCGTAGTCAACCGTTACCGTGCCATCCGATCCGCCGGTGCGATTCACGGTCATAATCATCGCAGGACCGCCCTCCGGCAGGGTCACTGTAGTGCTGTTCAGGGCCAGTGTGCCGGCATTTCGTGGATCGTCATCGGTGATGGTTACCGTGGTGCTGGTCTGGGCGCCAAGGGCGGCATCCACCACATTGGTCAGGGTCAGCGGGATCGTCTTGCTGGTCTCACCGTGCAGGAAGTTCAACGTGCCACTGGCCGCAGTGTAGTCACCAGGTGAAGCGGCTGTACCGTTTGCCGTGGCGTAGTCAACAGATACCGGGCCATCGGTGCCGCCAGTGCGGCTTACTGTCAGGGTCAGTCCACCAGCCGCATTCTCAGCAACACTCTCCGTGGCAGTACTCAGGGCCAAGGTACCCGCATTGCGGGTGTCGTCATCGGTAATGGTTACCGTGGTGGTGGACAAGCCCAGGCTGGCATCAACCACATTACCCAGAGTCAGGGTAAAGGTCTCACTCGGCTCCCAGGTCGCATCATTGGCCGGAGCCAACGTCAGGGTCTTGCTCAGTTCACCATTGAGGAAGGTCAGTGTGCCGTTGATCGCGGTGTAGTCTCCCGGTGCAGCAGCGGTGCCATCTGCCGTGGCGTAATCGACCCTTACTGTGCCGTCCGAACCACCTGTACGATCCACAGTCAAGGTGATAGCGGAACCACCCTCCGACAGGGTTGCAGTAGCACTGCTAAGGGCCAGGGTGCCTGAAGTCCGTGTATCGTCATCGGTGATGGTTACCGTGGTGCTGGTCTGGGCGCCAAGGGTGGCATCCACCACATTGGTCAGGGTTACGGTGAAGTCTTCATTCAGCTCCCAAACGGTGTCGCTGGTTGGAGTCAGCAG
This sequence comes from Gammaproteobacteria bacterium (ex Lamellibrachia satsuma), assembly GCA_019623805.1. Classification (NCBI taxonomy): domain Bacteria; kingdom Pseudomonadati; phylum Pseudomonadota; class Gammaproteobacteria; species Gammaproteobacteria bacterium (ex Lamellibrachia satsuma). The sequence goes on along the minus strand of CP053680.1, from coordinate 3,519,986 downwards.
GATCGTCTTGCTGATCTCTCCTTCGAGGAATGTAAGAGTACCGTTGATAGCCGTGTAGTCGCCCGGCGCATTGGCGGTGCCATCTGCTGTGGCGTAATCAACCGTTACGGTGCCATCGGAGCCGCCGGTTCGATCTACGGTCACTGTGATAGCGGGACCACCCTCTGACAGGGTCGCAGTCGCACTGCTCAGGGCCAGGGTACCGGCATTACGGACGTCGTCATCGGTGATGGTGACCGTGGTGCTGGTCTGGATACCCAGGGTGGCATCCACCACATTGCTCAGGGCCACGGAGAAGTCTTCGCTCGGCTCCCAAGTCGTGTCGTTGGTCAGGGTCAGCGGGATCGTCTGGCTCAACTCTCCATCGAGGAAGGTCAGGGTGCCGGTAGCCTGGGTGTAGTCACCCGGTGCAGCGGCTGTGCCATCTGCTGTGGTGTAGTCAACCGTTACGGTACCATCCGAACCGCCGGTGCGGCTTACCGTCAGTGTGATACCGCCAGCGGCATTCTCCGCAACGCTCTCGGTTGCAGTACTCAGGGCCAGGGTGCCCGCACTGCGCGGATCGTCATCGGTGATGGTCACTGTCGCAGTAGCCAGACCAAGGGTGGCATCAACCGGGTTAGAGAGATTCAGGGTGAAGTCTTCACTTGGCTCCCAGGTCGTATCACTGGTTGGGGTCAAGGTCAGGGTCTTGCTCAGTTCACCATTGAGGAAGGTCAGTGTGCCGTTGAGCGCAGTGTAGTCGCCCGGTGCAGCGGCGGTGCCATCTGCTGTGGCGTAGTCAACCGCTACGGTGCCATCGGAGCCGCCGGTTCGATCTACGGTCACTGTGATAGCGGGACCACCCTCCGACAGGGTTGCGATAGCGCTACTCAGGGCCAGGGTGCCGGCATTGCGCGGATCATCATCGGTGATGGTGACCGTGGTGCTGGTCTGGGTACCCAGGGTGGCATCCACCACATTGCTCAGGGTGACGGTGAAATCTTCACTCGGCTCCCAGGTCGTGTCGTTGGTCAGGGTCAGCGGGATCGTCTGGCTCAGCTCACCATCGAGGAATGTCAGGGTGCCGGTAGCCTGGGTGTAGTCACCTGGTTGCAGCGCGCTGCCGTCCGCCGTCGCATAATCAACAGAGACCGGACCATCGGTGCCACCGGTGCGGCTTACTGTCAGCGTGATACCGCCAGCGGCATTCTCCGCAACGCTCTCGGTTGCAGTACTCAGGGCCAGGGTGCCGGCACTGCGCGGATCGTCATCGGTGATGGTCACTGTCGCAGTAGCCAGACCAAGGGTGGCATCCACCGGGTTAGAGAGATTCAGGGTGAAGTCTTCACTTGGCTCCCAGGTCGTATCACTGGTCGGGGTCAAGGTCAGGGTCTTGCTCAGTTCACCATTGAGGAAGGTCAGTGTGCCGTTGAGCGCAGTGTAGTCGCCCGGTGCAGCGGCGGTGCCATCTGCCGTGGCGTAGTCGACCGTTACTGTGCCATCGGAGCCGCCGGTTCGATCTACGGTCACTGTGATAGCGGGACCACCCTCTGACAGGGTCGCGGTCGCACTGCTCAGGGCCAGGGTACCGGCACTGCGCGGATCGTCATCGGTGATGGTTACGGTCGTAGTGGCCTGTCCCAGGGTGGCATCCACCACATTGCTCAGGGTGACGGTAAAATCTTCACTCGGCTCCCAGGTCGTGTCGTTGGTCAGGGTCAGCGGGATCGTCTGGCTCAGCTCACCATCGAGGAATGTCAGGGTGCCGGTAGCCTGGGTGTAGTCACCTGGTTGCAGCGCGCTGCCGTCCGCCGTCGCATAATCAACAGAGACCGGACCATCGGTGCCACCGGTGCGGCTTACTGTCAGCGTGATACCGCCAGCGGCATTCTCCGCAACGCTCTCGGTTGCAGTACTCAGGGCCAGGGTGCCGGCACTGCGCGGATCGTCATCGGTGATGGTCACTGTCGCAGTAGCCAGACCAAGGGTGGCATCCACCGGGTTAGAGAGATTCAGGGTGAAGTCTTCACTTGGCTCCCAGGTCGTATCACTGGTCGGGGTCAAGGTCAGGGTCTTGCTCAGTTCACCATTGAGGAAGGTCAGTGTGCCGTTGAGCGCAGTGTAGTCGCCCGGTGCAGCGGCGGTGCCATCTGCCGTGGCGTAGTCGACCGTTACTGTGCCATCGGAGCCGCCGGTTCGATCTACGGTCACTGTGATAGCGGGACCACCCTCTGACAGGGTCGCGGTCGCACTGCTCAGGGCCAGGGTACCGGCACTGCGCGGATCGTCATCGGTGATGGTTACGGTCGTAGTGGCCTGTCCCAGGGTGGCATCCACCACATTGCTCAGGGTGACGGTAAAATCTTCACTCGGCTCCCAGGTCGTGTCGTTGGTCAGGGTCAGCGGGATCGTCTGGCTCAGCTCACCATCGAGGAAGGTCAGGGTGCCGGTAGCCTGGGTGTAGTCACCCGGTGCAGCGGCTGTGCCATTTGCAGTGGCGTAGTCAACAGAGACCGGACCATCGGTGCCACCGGTGCGGCTTACTGTCAGCGTGATACCGCCAGCGGCATTCTCCGCAACACTCTCGGTGGCAGTGCTCAGGGCCAGGGTGCCCGCACTGCGCGGATCGTCATCGGTGATGGTGACCGTGGTGCTGGTCTGGGCACCCAGGGTGGCATCCACCACATTACTCAGGGTGACGGTGAAGTCCTCACTCGGCTCCCAGGTCGTGTCGTTGGTCAGGGTCAGCGGGATCGGCTTGCTCAGTTCACCGTCGAGGAAGGTCAGGGTGCCGGTAGCCTGGGTGTAGTCACCCGGCTGCAGTGCGCTGCCATCTGCTGTGGCGTAGTCAACCGTTACGGTGCCATCAGAACCGCCGGTGCGGCTTACCGTCAGGGTGATGCCGCCAGCGGCATTCTCCGCAACACTCTCGGTGGCAGTGCTCAGGGCCAGGGTGCCCGCACTGCGCGGATCGTCATCGGTGATGGTGACCGTGGTGCTGGTCTGGGCACCCAGGGTGGCATCCACCACATTACTCAGGGTGACGGTGAAGTCCTCACTCGGCTCCCAGGTCGTGTCGTTGGTCAGGGTCAGCGGGATCGTCTTACTCAACTCGCCGTCGAGGAAATCCAGCGTGCCACTGGTCGCAGTGTAGTCACCCGGTGAAGCGGCTGTGCCATTTGCAGTGGCGTAGTCAACAGATACCGGACCATCGGAACCACCGGTGCGGCTTACCGTCAGAGTCAGTCCACCCGCTGCGTTCTCAGCAACACTTTCTGTCGCAGTACTCAGGGCCAGGGTGCCCGCATTGCGGGTATCGTCATCGGTGATGGTTACGGTCGTAGTGGCCTGTCCCAGGGCGGCATCCACCACGTTACTCAGGGTGACGGTAAAGTCTTCGCTCGGTTCCCAGGTCGTATCGTTGGTCAGGGTCAGCGGGATCGTCTTACTCAACTCGCCGTCGAGGAAGGTCAGGGTGCCGGTAGCCTGGGTGTAGTCACCCGGCTGCAGTGCGCTGCCGTCCGCCGTCGCATAATCAACAGAGACCGGACCATCCGAACCGCCGGTGCGGCTTACCGTCAGTGTGATACCGCCAGCGGCATTCTCCGCAACACTCTCGGTGGCAGTGCTCAGGGCCAGGGTGCCCGCATTGCGGGTATCGTCATCGGTGATGGTTACGGTCGTAGTGGCCTGTCCCAGGGCGGCATCCACCACGTTACTCAGGGTTACGGTAAAGTCTTCGCTCGGTTCCCAGGTCGTATCGTTGGTCAGGGTCAGCGGGATCGTCTGGCTGGTCACACCATCGAGGAAGGTCAGGGTGCCGGTAGCCTGGGTGTAGTCACCCGGCTGCAGTGCGCTGCCGTCCGCCGTCGCATAATCAACAGAGACCGGACCATCCGAACCGCCGGTGCGGCTTACCGTCAGTGTGATACCGCCAGCGGCATTCTCCGCAACACTCTCGGTGGCAGTGCTCAGGGCCAGGGTGCCCGCACTGCGCGGATCGTCATCGGTGATGGTGACCGTGGTGCTGGTCTGGGCGCCCAGGGTGGCATCCACCACGTTACTCAGGGTTACGGTAAAGTCTTCGCTCGGTTCCCAGGTCGTATCGTTGGTCAGGGTCAGCGGGATCGTCTGGCTGGTCACACCATCGAGGAAGGTCAGGGTGCCGGTAGCCTGGGTGTAGTCACCCGGCTGTAACGCGCTGCCGTCCGCCGTCGCATAATCAACAGAGACCGGACCATCGGAACCGCCGGTGCGGCTTACCGTCAGGGTGATGCCGCCAGCGGCATTCTCCGCAACACTCTCGGTTGCAGTACTCAGGGCCAGGGTGCCCGCACTGCGCGGATCGTCATCGGTGATGGTGACCGTGGTGCTGGTCTGGGCGCCCAGGGCGGCATCCACCACGTTACTCAGGGTTACGGTAAAGTCTTCGCTCGGTTCCCAGGTCGTATCGTTGGTCAGGGTCAGCGGGATCGTCTGGCTGGTCACACCATCGAGGAAGGTCAGGGTGCCGGTAGCCTGGGTGTAGTCACCCGGCTGTAACGCGCTGCCGTCCGCCGTCGCATAATCAACAGAGACCGGACCATCGGAACCGCCGGTGCGGCTTACCGTCAGGGTCAGTCCACCCGCTGCGTTCTCCGCAACGCTCTCGGTTGCGGTACTCAGGGCCAGGGTGCCCGCACTGCGGGTATCGTCATCGGTGATGGTGACCGTGGTGCTGGTCTGTGCACCCAGGGTGGCGTCCACCACGTTACTCAGGGTGACGGTGAAGTCCTCGCTCGGCTCCCAGGTCGTGTCGTTGGTCAGGGTCAGCGGGATCGTCTGGCTGGTCACACCATCGAGGAAGGTCAGGGTGCCGGTAGCCTGGGTGTAGTCACCCGGCTGCAGTGCGCTGCCATCTGCTGTGGCGTAGTCAACCGTTACGGTGCCATCAGAACCACCGGTGCGGCTTACCGTCAGGGTGATGCCGCCAGCGGCATTCTCCGCAACACTCTCGGTGGCAGTGCTCAGGGCCAGGGTGCCCGCACTGCGCGGATCGTCATCGGTGATGGTGACCGTGGTGCTGGTCTGGGCACCCAGGGTGGCATCCACCACATTACTCAGGGTGACGGTGAAGTCCTCACTCGGCTCCCAGGTCGTGTCGTTGGTCAGGGTCAGCGGGATCGTCTGGCTGGTCACACCATCGAGGAAGGTCAGGGTGCCGGTAGCCTGGGTGTAGTCACCCGGCTGCAGTGCGCTGCCATCTGCTGTGGCGTAGTCAACCGTTACGGTGCCATCAGAACCACCGGTGCGGCTTACCGTCAGGGTGATGCCGCCAGCGGCATTCTCCGCAACGCTCTCGGTTGCAGTACTCAGGGCCAGGGTGCCGGCACTGCGCGGATCGTCATCGGTGATGGTCACTGTCGCAGTAGCCAGACCAAGGGTGGCATCCACCGGGTTAGAGAGATTCAGGGTGAAGTCTTCACTTGGCTCCCAGGTCGTATCACTGGTCGGGGTCAAGGTCAGGGTCTTGCTCAGTTCACCATTGAGGAAGGTCAGCGTGCCGTTGATCGCGGTGTAGTCTCCCGGTGCAGCGGCGGTGCCATCTGCCGTGGCGTAATCAACCGTTACCGTGCCGTCAGAGCCACCCGTACGATCTACGGTCACTGTGATAGCGGGACCACCCTCTGACAGGGTCGCAGTCGCACTGCTCAGGGCCAGGGTACCGGCATTACGGACGTCGTCATCGGTGATGGTGACCGTGGTGCTGGTCTGGATACCCAGGGTGGCATCCACCACATTGCTCAGGGTGACGGTAAAATCTTCGCTCGGTTCCCAGGTCGTGTCGTTGGTCAGGGTCAGCGGGATCGTCTGGCTCAGCTCACCATCGAGGAATGTCAGGGTGCCGGTAGCCTGGGTGTAGTCACCCGGCTGCAGTGCGCTGCCATCTGCTGTGGCGTAGTCAACCGTTACGGTGCCATCAGAACCACCGGTGCGGCTTACCGTCAGGGTGATGCCGCCAGCGGCATTCTCCGCAACACTCTCGGTTGCAGTACTCAGGGCCAGGGTGCCCGCACTGCGCGGATCGTCATCGGTGATGGTGACCGTGGTGCTGGTCTGGGCGCCCAGGGTGGCATCCACCACATTGCTCAGGGTTACGGTGAAGTCCTCACTCGGTTCCCAGGTCGTGTCGTTGATCAGGGTCAGCGGGATCGTCTGGCTGGTCACACCATCGAGGAAGGTCAGGGTGCCGGTAGCCTGGGTGTAGTCACCCGGCTGTAACGCGCTGCCGTCCGCCGTCGCATAATCAACAGAGACCGGACCATCGGAACCGCCGGTGCGGCTTACCGTCAGGGTGATGCCGCCAGCGGCATTCTCCGCAACACTCTCGGTTGCAGTACTCAGGGCCAGGGTGCCCGCACTGCGCGGATCGTCATCGGTGATGGTGACCGTGGTGCTGGTCTGGGCGCCCAGGGCGGCATCCACCACGTTACTCAGGGTTACGGTAAAGTCTTCGCTCGGTTCCCAGGTCGTATCGTTGGTCAGGGTCAGCGGGATCGTCTGGCTGGTCACACCATCGAGGAAGGTCAGGGTGCCGGTAGCCTGGGTGTAGTCACCCGGCTGTAACGCGCTGCCGTCCGCCGTCGCATAATCAACAGAGACCGGACCATCGGAACCGCCGGTGCGGCTTACCGTCAGAGTCAGTCCACCCGCTGCGTTCTCAGCAACACTTTCTGTCGCAGTACTCAGGGCCAGGGTGCCCGCACTGCGGGTATCGTCATCGGTGATGGTGACCGTGGTGCTGGTCTGTGCACCCAGGGTGGCGTCCACCACGTTACTCAGGGTGACGGTGAAGTCCTCGCTCGGCTCCCAGGTCGTGTCGTTGGTCAGGGTCAGCGGGATCGTCTTACTCAACTCGCCGTCGAGGAAATCCAGCGTGCCACTGGTCGCAGTGTAGTCACCCGGTGAAGCGGCTGTACCGTTAGCAGTGGCGTAATCAACAGAGACCGGACCATCGGAACCACCGGTGCGGCTTACCGTCAGGGTCAGTCCACCCGCTGCGTTCTCCGCAACGCTCTCGGTTGCGGTACTCAGGGCCAGGGTGCCGGCACTGCGCGGATCATCATCGGTGATGGTGACCGTGGTGCTGGTTTGGGCGCCAAGGGTGGCATCCACCACGTTACTCAGGGTCACCGTGAAGTCTTCACTCGGTTCCCAGGTCGTATCGTTGGTCAGGGTCAGCGGGATCGTCTTACTCAACTCGCCGTCGAGGAAGGTCAGGGTGCCGGTAGCCTGGGTGTAGTCACCCGGCTGTAACGCGCTGCCGTCCGCCGTCGCATAATCAACAGAGACCGGACCATCGGAACCGCCGGTGCGGCTTACCGTCAGATTCAGTCCACCCGCTGCGTTCTCCGCAACGCTCTCGGTTGCGGTACTCAGGGCCAGGGTGCCCGCACTGCGGGTATCGTCATCGGTGATGGTTACGGTCGTAGTGGCCTGTCCCAGGGCGGCATCCACCACGTTACTCAGGGTTACGGTAAAGTCTTCGCTCGGCTCCCAGGTCGTGTCGTTGGTCAGGGTCAGCGGGATCGTCTGGCTGGTCACACCATCGAGGAAGGTCAGGGTGCCGGTAGCCTGGGTGTAGTCACCCGGCTGCAGTGCGCTGCCATCAGCCGTCGCATAGTCAACAGAGACCGGACCATCGGTGCCGCCGGTGCGGCTTACCGTCAGGGTGATGCCGCCAGCGGCATTCTCCGCAACACTCTCGGTGGCAGTACTCAGGGCCAGGGTGCCCGCATTGCGGGTATCGTCATCGGTGATGGTTACGGTCGTAGTGGCCTGTCCCAGGGCGGCATCCACCACGTTACTCAGGGTTACGGTAAAGTCTTCGCTCGGCTCCCAGGTCGTGTCGTTGGTCAGGGTCAGCGGGATCGTCTGGCTGGTCACACCATCGAGGAAGGTCAGGGTGCCGGTAGCCTGGGTGTAGTCACCCGGCTGTAACGCGCTGCCGTCCGCCGTCGCATAATCAACAGAGACCGGACCATCGGAACCGCCGGTGCGGCTTACCGTCAGGGTGATGCCGCCAGCGGCATTCTCCGCAACACTCTCGGTTGCAGTACTCAGGGCCAGGGTGCCCGCACTGCGCGGATCGTCATCGGTGATGGTGACCGTGGTGCTGGTCTGGGCGCCCAGGGTGGCATCCACCACATTGCTCAGGGTTACGGTGAAGTCCTCACTCGGTTCCCAGGTCGTGTCGTTGATCAGGGTCAGCGGGATCGTCTGGCTGGTCACACCATCGAGGAAGGTCAGGGTGCCGGTAGCCTGGGTGTAGTCACCCGGCTGTAACGCGCTGCCGTCCGCCGTCGCATAATCAACAGAGACCGGACCATCGGAACCGCCGGTGCGGCTTACCGTCAGGGTGATGCCGCCAGCGGCATTCTCCGCAACACTCTCGGTTGCAGTACTCAGGGCCAGGGTGCCCGCACTGCGCGGATCGTCATCGGTGATGGTGACCGTGGTGCTGGTCTGGGCGCCCAGGGCGGCATCCACCACGTTACTCAGGGTTACGGTAAAGTCTTCACTCGGTTCCCAGGTCGTATCGTTGGTCAGGGTCAGCGGGATCGTCTGGCTGGTCACACCATCGAGGAAGGTCAGGGTGCCGGTAGCCTGGGTGTAGTCACCCGGCTGTAACGCGCTGCCGTCCGCCGTCGCATAATCAACAGAGACCGGACCATCGGAACCGCCGGTGCGGCTTACCGTCAGGGTCAGTCCACCCGCTGCGTTCTCCGCAACGCTCTCGGTTGCGGTACTCAGGGCCAGGGTGCCCGCACTGCGGGTATCGTCATCGGTGATGGTGACCGTGGTGCTGGTCTGTGCACCCAGGGTGGCGTCCACCACGTTACTCAGGGTGACGGTGAAGTCCTCGCTCGGCTCCCAGGTCGTGTCGTTGGTCAGGGTCAGCGGGATCGTCTGGCTGGTCACACCATCGAGGAAGGTCAGGGTGCCGGTAGCCTGGGTGTAGTCACCCGGCTGCAGTGCGCTGCCATCTGCTGTGGCGTAGTCGACCGTTACGGTGCCATCAGAACCACCGGTGCGGCTTACCGTCAGGGTGATGCCGCCAGCGGCATTCTCCGCAACACTCTCGGTGGCAGTGCTCAGGGCCAGGGTGCCCGCACTGCGCGGATCGTCATCGGTGATGGTGACCGTGGTGCTGGTCTGGGCACCCAGGGTGGCATCCACCACATTACTCAGGGTGACGGTGAAGTCCTCACTCGGCTCCCAGGTCGTGTCGTTGGTCAGGGTCAGCGGGATCGGCTTGCTCAGTTCACCGTCGAGGAAGGTCAGGGTGCCGGTAGCCTGGGTGTAGTCACCCGGCTGCAGTGCGCTGCCATCTGCTGTGGCGTAGTCAACCGTTACGGTGCCATCAGAACCGCCGGTGCGGCTTACCGTCAGGGTGATGCCGCCAGCGGCATTCTCCGCAACACTCTCGGTGGCAGTGCTCAGGGCCAGGGTGCCCGCACTGCGCGGATCGTCATCGGTGATGGTGACCGTGGTGCTGGTCTGGGCACCCAGGGTGGCATCCACCACATTACTCAGGGTGACGGTGAAGTCCTCACTCGGCTCCCAGGTCGTGTCGTTGGTCAGGGTCAGCGGGATCGGCTTGCTCAGTTCACCGTCGAGGAAGGTCAGGGTGCCGGTAGCCTGGGTGTAGTCACCCGGCTGCAGTGCGCTGCCATCTGCTGTGGCGTAGTCGACCGTTACGGTGCCATCAGAACCACCGGTGCGGCTTACCGTCAGGGTGATGCCGCCAGCGGCATTCTCCGCAACACTCTCGGTGGCAGTGCTCAGGGCCAGGGTGCCCGCACTGCGCGGATCGTCATCGGTGATGGTGACCGTGGTGCTGGTCTGGGCACCCAGGGTGGCATCCACCACATTACTCAGGGTGACGGTGAAGTCCTCACTCGGCTCCCAGGTCGTGTCGTTGGTCAGGGTCAGTGGGATCGGCTTGCTCAGTTCACCGTCGAGGAAGATCAGGGTGCCGGTAGCCTGGGTGTAGTCACCCGGTTGCAGCGCGCTGCCGTCAGCCGTCGCATAGTCCACGGTCACAGTACCGAAACTTCCTCCGGTGCGACTTACTGTCAGTGTGATACCACCAGCTGCATTCTCCGCAACGGTCTCCGTAGCAGTACTCAATGCCAAAGTACCCGGACTGGGTGGGGGTTCGTCATCGGTGATATCAATGGAAGCCGTCGTCGTGGTGCCAAGTGCCGCCCCCCCACCAGGATTGGAGAGGGTAATCGTGAAACTCTCGCTGCCTTCGTAAACTAAATCGTCAAGCAGGTTTATGGTAATAACTTTGCTGTATTCGTTCTCGGCAAATGTCAGAGCACTATTGACTGCCTGATAGTCACTACCTGAGGTCGCTGTCCCGTTTGATGTGGCATAGTCAACGGTTATCGCACCAAAACTACCCCCTGTGCGGTTTACTGTTACGTTTACGGTACCGTCATTTTCGTTAACTGCGTAGTTTGCTGCACTCAAATCCAGCGTACCTGCCGGGAAGGTTCCCACAGGGGCACCGATAGATGCCGTGTCGGCAAAGATAAGACGTACATCAGTATTATTGGGATCGTCTATAACCCGAACGTCAAGTGTTGTGAACCCAGCATCATCGATAAAACCCAGAAACTTCCAGGTCGTCAGCACTGTCGCCTCTTCACCCGCAAAACCAACTCCCCCGCCGTTGGTGGTGAAAGTCACCTTACTGCCGTTCTGGCTACCCTTGTACCAAGCACCAAACCCATGGAGATTGTTGAGAGTCGTCGCAGCATCTGTCTTCAGGTAGAAACCGTCCGGATCCGTATGACCGGTGGCAGTGCTATTTAAGGTGTGCAAAGCATACCCGGAATGACCGACAGACGTTGTCTGCAGAAAGGTGTTTGTGGTGCCGTTACTCTCCGTCCAGGTCAGGCCGTTGTTTGTGAGGCTTACTACAGGAAAGGTTTCAGTCGCCACCCAGTCGGGACTGTCGAAGCCTTCGTTGGCAACTTCGTAACCCAGGGTTGCCAGATCCGCGAGGTAAAGTGTTTCGTTTGTATAGGTGGTTACCGCTGCCTGGGCATTGGATGCACCAAGCAATAGAGCCGCTCCCAGCAGAGTGAAAATTATTCTTTGGCCAATCACGATCGAACCCTCACGCTTTTCACCCCACCCTTCCGCAACTGTATCTGAACGGAGATGGATACTTAATTATAAATTCATGCACCGCCGCAATTTGGTGCGCTTCTTACAGAGTCCCAACTGGTACTCTGCCGGTATCTTGTTATTTATCCGGTGCCTTAATAACTTCCGGCTATCCGAAAAAAACTGCGCGGAGAAGAAGCAAAAAGCTTCAACCCCGCCGTACAGTCAATGGCAACACTCTTTTTTAAAAAGATTTATTTGTTGCCCATTCCATTTGCGCATACTTGTATCGCACGCTTACTCACGCCTCCCGTTGGCGTCGCTATTCCTTTTTCTCTTTACAACACATTTACAGAGAACGTACTTCAATTGACGCTAACTCCATCAACGCGAAAGTCACCAATCACGATCGCTACTGTCTCGCCAGATTTAACATGACGATCAGGATTGCCGAACATGATGTAGTAGTTGCGATCAGGCTTGATATTCTTACCGCGGTTTGTTGGACGAAATGCCCCGACTTTTGCCGCCATCGGAACCGGCAGTTTGATGTTGGTACGATCGGTGATGATATGAGGTTTGATACGATGATCGAAAAGTAGAATTGACTTCTCCGCATCCAACACACGGAAACGGAAATCCATCATGTATCCCCCCGCACTCAGGTTGAGGCTGATAAGACGAACCCCCCAGCGCTCCTCCAGCATTTTCGCCTGCTTTTCATCGATGATCTGTGGTTGTACAACTACCGGTGCAACAGGTGGCTTCCAGTCAATTTTCCTCTCCTTTATCACCACCGCATTGTTGTTTGCCTTCACCAGTCCGGCATCACCCGTCTGTTGCCCGGAGGACAACGTGCCGGCTTCAGCCAAACCGGGAAGGTTGTACAGAAGAACCAAGACGAATATGACCAGAGCCAGAACCATAAGAATCAACGCAGCAGATCCGCCATCATCCTTAAATTCATTCGACTTCTGGGATTCCGCCGATATAGAAGATTGTGGCATTTCCGACTCCTCTTTCTTACTCATGATAAAAATCTCATGGATTGATTGGGCTATTGTTCCAGTCATACTTTCAGGTTATACCCGCCCCCGCCTTGCGGCGGGGACATGCTCCTTATAGTGGGAAGAAGACCGGATAACCGATATGAACGGCGTTTTCGGTTCCCGCACCAAGTACCTTCAAGGTAACAGTATCACCAGGACTGGCTACCAGGGTGGTATTGTTGACGTTGATGTTGAACTTACCGTCTCCGCCAACCACTGCGGTTCCGATCAGCGTTCCGCCAGGACCATTCAGCCTGGCTTCAGCTGTTTTGCCAACATGAGCAGGTATCGTCACGCCTTTAACTCTCCAGCGATCCAATCCGGCGCCACCACGTTGGAGGTAATTCGCCTTCCGGGTCGCTACCTCGCGAATGATAGTGGCATTGGCGACGTTGCTGTCGGCCGCGCCATCGTTCACATGATAGGTGAAGGTGGCAAAGGTACCGATTCTGGCATTGCCTTGAATGATCTGATAATCGAATGATCCATCATCTATCAGATTCAACACGGACCCGCGGTTGGGGAGCGTATCAAGCACTGCTGTGATGCCGGGATTTGGCAGCGAGTCAACGTCGTGGGCATTGGACTCAAGGCCGTTGGCAGCAGTGATCCCGTAGGTACGTGCTATCACAGACTCGGCATCGGCGACAAATGAAGTCATCTCCGTCAGGTAGATATTGACATCAGCAGCGACCGGTGCATCGTTGATCGAGTTGACAGTAATGTCCACGGTTACCGGACCAGTAACGTTACCTATGGCATCCACCACTTCGTACTGGAAGGAGTCAGTACCGAAGAAGTCCACATCCGGTTCATAATGGAATGAACCATTTGCATTGAGGATGAAGGTACCGGCGCGTCCATTGACGGGTCCAGACCCGGCTACCAGTTGCGCGGTCAAAGCATCACCATCGGGGTCGGTATCGTTGGCGAGTACGCCTGGTGCTGCAACATTGAGGATTGCATCCTCGTCGATGCTATAGGCGTCGTTCGTTCCAACAGGCGGACTATTGGGTGGCACCGCCAGAACGGTGACAGTGACCGTACCAGGTACTACGTTTCCGTTGCCGTCATCCACGTCATAAGTAAAACTGTCGCTGCCGCCAACAAAGCCAGCTTGCGCAGTATAGGTTACAGTCGTGTTATCGGTCGACGTGGTTGCCTGACCTGATGTCGGTACGGAAACAGCAGCTACGCTGAGCACATCTCCATCAGCATCAGTGTCATTTGCCAGTACATCGATGATCAGCGGCGTACCCATGACAGCGGTAACATTTTACCGGTGACTACCGGTGCGGCATTAGGTGGGAGTACATCCACCGAAACCTGTACACCAGCAACAATATTGACGCCGTCAGTCACAGTATAGGTAAAACCATCCGGGCCTATATAACCAGGACCTGGCGTATATTCAACAGCCGAGTTGGGCACCGTGGCGCCTCCGAACGTGCTGGAGACGATCGCGACTGAACCATTGGCTGGCGGAGAAACTCCGAGAATACTCAGTGCATCCCCATCAGGATCGATATCGTTATCCAGCACCGTAATAACCACCGGAACATCAACAGTCGTGGAGGCCGAATCTACATTAGCAGTCGGCGGATTGTTCACCGCCGGACCGCTCACGGCGAGGAAACGCAGCATGCCACCAAGACCGTCACCTACAGTATCGTCGAGGGGATCACTGGGATTGGTCATGTATCCGTTGCCGTCATAGACGGCGTAACGTCCAGCACCGGGGGTGATAATGGCGTCCTTAGTCTTGAGGGGTGGCACCTGCACAGAGTATTGCTCACGGGGAGCATAACCGGGTGCGCCGGTTGCCACATCCTGGTAGTTGTACTGCAGGCCATCCTCCGCATGGATATTGGCATGGAGACCCTGCAGAGTCGGTACGTGAGTCTCGGCGGCCGCACTCAACATGCGTAGCAATATTCGATCACCTTCGAAGCCGGCAGCAATATCTGGCGTCACGCCGCTCTCGTAGGGTTCACCGTTGATGAGAAACCAGCGTGGATGATAAGCGATCGATGTCAGATGAGTCCCGGCAGTAACAGCAGCATTGTGCTCTGGATCGATATCACTATAGAAGAGCATCACCTCATTGTCATAAGCAACACCGTCATAGGCTTCTCCCGCCAGATTATCACGGGTCATCGCACCGTAAAGCCCCATGTAGACCTGCTCTTGAGGATGAGTGCCACTGTGATAGATGTTGGTGCCGGTGCGGGCAATAGCGTTGGCGGTGGCGCCGCTCCAGGAATAGAGCTGTTTGCCGCCAGCAGACCCGGCTTCCAGGCCGAATGAGCGCACCCGTTTGGTCAGGTTACCCGCTCTTCCGCCCGTGGTGTTATCGTTCCAGGTCGGCCCCATGCCTCCAGTGGAGACCGGCAGTTTCTGTCCCTGAATCATAATGGATGTCGGATCCGGCAAACCATTGGAGAGATAGATATTCAGGGTACTGTCGGCAGCAGGGAGATCTATTCTCCGGTCAGCCGACGTCGGGTCGTTGGAAGGATCCGCCAAGCCATTCACGCATACCAGACGATCCGCATCAAAGGTTAGGTTATAGCAGGTTCCACCTGGATCAGCGGTATAGCCCCACATGGTAATAGGCGTTGTCTCACCCGGCATGATCCTTGTATAGACCTTGGCTGCCAGATAGACATCCAGTGCGTAGACATTCCCAGTGGCGAGGACCATGGCACTGGCCAGAGCCCCCATCTTGAAATACGTCTTCATTTTTATTGACCTTTTCATTGTTATCCCTCCCCGTCACTGGATCGGCACGTAAGGCGGTACAACCACCATCGTGCTCAAGCTGCCACCAGGAAAAATATCCCATGTGGTCAACTCCTTCTCGGCATGTGAGTGCCAAACCAGAAAGTAGCCACCAAAGGGATTGAGACCACCCTCACCCGGAGGCAAGTCGCCGGTATCACCGAGGAATGGACTACCGCTCCACCAACCGCCCAAGGTCAGATCCTGCACGCCGGGAAGCGATACCGGGATAGCCTTGCCGTGATCGGCGCAATACTCGTGATTGACATCGTCAAAACCGTCGACAGGATTGACATCGATACAGATATTGTCATGGCAAGCCGCGCCGGTGGCGTCATCTAGCATGTTGTGATCGCTGTCAGTACATCCATTGGTGGCGACAGGGCCGTAGATATCCCAGTTGAGATCCTTGCCCGTCCAGGTCCAGATCATGTCAACGGTCTGTTTCGGCGCGGAATTGAGGGTGTTATCAGAGCGCCCCAGATCCGGTGTTACACCACCATCCGAAGACAGCAGTCGTCCATCTCTGGCGATGAAACGAAGATTCTCGCCGTGGAAGTGAAACGGATGGCTGTCGTGCCCCGTATTGACCGTACGCACCAGCACCCTGTCGCCTGCATGGGAGAGGGACAATGACTGGTAGGGTTGATGGGGGAAGAGTGGATTGTAGTCACCCTGGAACAGGTCAGGAAAGACCCGGCCATTGACAAACCAGATCGCGGCGTGCCGATCAGAGTTAGTGAAGTGGCTATAGTGACCCCGTTCCATCTGCACATGAATATCAGGGTCCATCTCGCTCAGCAGGTAAAGAAACTCCTGCTCATACTCTGTCGTGGCACCATAAGCGATCCGGTTGCCGGCAGAATCGAAACCAGTCGGCCGGACGATCAGCGCACCCACCAAGCCCATCTCAGAGTGCAGACCGGGATTTACACCGCCCATACTGTGATAGAGATAGGTGCCTGGGTTACTCGCTGTAAAGGTATAGGCGACCGTATCATTGAGCCCGGCCTGACGGGTCACCAGTCCAGGGGTACCACCCACCGCATTGGCTTTATGTCCGGCAATCACCATCGAGACCGGCTCCGGAACACCGAAATTGGTCACATTGATAGTGATGGTGTCGCCTTCATTTACGATCAAGGTCGGCGCCGGATATTGTGGCAAGCTGTAGCCGTTCCCCTCCGGGTGGCTGGCATTGGCCCCTCCATTCATGTCTCCGAAGCCCCACATATGCATGCTGGAGCCATCCGGCAGATTCATGTTGAAGGGAAAGGCATAGAGATTGAAGGTAGTCCCCCCCTGAGGTTTAATTCCCCGAATGTCGTGACCCGCCGCCATGGATTGGGACACGATCGTCGTCATCGCCATACCCAGCAATAGCATGCTGAGCAGGCGGACGGTTTTTTGTCTTATCTTTATCATTTTGCTTATCTCCTTTGATCGTCTTCCGGCTTGACGCTATTGCACGACAATCTCAGTCATCATTCCGCCGTCCAACTGCGTCAGATTGCTCATCTGATGCAGTTCTGTGGCATGAAGAAAGTAGGTGCCCGGCGCTACGCCAGTGGTATCGACCAACACATCATGAGTCTCACCACCACCAAAATTGACCGAGGCAACCTCACGGTAGAGGTTCTTATCTCCCGCTGCGTTACGCATATGCCGCGCACCGGTACCGACAATCTTCATCGTCAATCCGGGTGCGGTCAGGGTATAGAAGCGGTCGAGACCCACATTGGAGAGCCGTAGCAGCAGAGTCTGACCTGCGGTTACGGTCGCGTTGGAGTCCAACAACTGGGTTGGGGTATCGTTATTGAGTGTCTCACCCGGGTTGCCGGTGACCTTACCTGCAGGATGAATCTCACCATCCGCACCGACTATCGAGGCCCAGTTGTCCGCTGGTGGCGGCATAATCCCAGGATTAATCGTATCGGGATAACCGCGGCCGTTGATCTGCGGATAGTCGCCCTTGAGCGCTGCAAAAGGCAGCGGCTGAACAAAGAGACTGGCATCGTGGAACTCGCTGTCGAAGGCGGACACCTGGAGTGGCTGTTCTACGTCCCAGGCGGTAGTACCATCACCGTCATTGTATGTATAACCCGTGGGCGCACCCGGATCGGTACCGCCCTTGCGAGTGGCTACCGAGCAGTTGCCGTTGGGCGCACCCAGGGCATCCACACAGCCCGTCACATCCTGAAGAGGATGCACATAGAGGTTGGCCAACATGCCCATCTCCATGTGCTCGGTCGCCTCCACATGGCAGTGATAGATATAGGTGCCAGGCTCCACCACGTTATAGTAGTAGGTCAGTGTGGCGCCCATATTGATGGAAATAGAGACCTCCGGCACACCGTCGAACACTGCCGAGGCATTGGGAAAGCCGTGGAAGTGGATGGTATGGGGATCAAACAGGTCGGGACGAATCACCGTGCCGACATTGGTCAATGATAGATAGAACTCGTCATTCTGCTCAAGTTCTACGGTAGGACCTGGCCACTCCGCATCAAGGATACCTTCCTTGATCACTTCCGACGCCAGGGTACCGGTCTGATCTCCATAACCGAAGATATAAAGAGGATTGTCATCCGACATTACGGCAAAGCTGTCACCGGCGATCAGATGCATACACTTGGTGTTCGCTGCAGGCTGGACCTCCTCCTCGTCCCATATCGCGTTTCCATTATCGTCTCCAGGACACTGCACGAAGACTGCTGCGTTAACTGTTCCCACGCCACCTGACAAAGCCAACAATAGGGCCGCGGGCAGCAATTTTATTTTGAAGATTTTCATCGGCGTTACTCCTTATGAATATGTAACTGCCATTGTTATTTCGAATTGCTTTTTCACGTATCCGTGACCCTCATGCGAGGGCCACGGAAGCGCTTAACTACTGCAGTTCGTCCGCACCTATATCGTTGTTTCCTCCATCTGGTCGAGGCTCATTATCGAAGTCGAGCTCCAGCTGGAGCGGTACATTGGCACCGTTGTCGATACCCACCGACGCCGGGGTGACGTGGTAGTCACCCGCAGATATCGTCAGTGGCCCGTAGCTCACCTGCAGCCAGTTGCCACCCTCATCGAAGGCACCTGCTGTCTGGAGAACCGTCCTCTCCTGAAACACCAGGGTTTGGTCTCGGGCAATGTTGACATACCCCATCACGAAGGCAGGATCACCCATGACATTGGTGGTGGCATAACCCGCGGTATCGGTCAGCAGTGAGTTCTTAGGCTCCAACTGCAGATCGAGACTGGTAACCAGACCATCGAGCACTCCCAGATCAACGCTGTAGAGATCCACGTTGGCCACGTCGCAACCAGCCCCCCCTGCTACAGGATCAGCGCAGGATGCGGGGAAGATTCCGAAGTTCGTCAGCGGGGTTGCTACAGGATCCTGGTTCAGCCAGTAGAACGAGCGGTTGTGATGGACGATGTTGTTTTTCAACTTAGCGTCTGAAAAGGTAATCCAGTCACTGGTTGCACCACCGGGAAGTACCAGCGGGTCCACATGGCCACTCATTACATTGGACAATTCGGCGCTGTGGGTCCGCGAAACGATACCTGCCGGCATCGGAATGGACTCATTGACGTTTCCAGGCGCAAAGGTCAGGATCGCCGCAGTCGCTGTACTGTCGTTGTTGGCAACGGTGTTGGCACGAATATCGGCCTTCAACACGTCCTGCAGAGAGATGCCACCACCGGCGGCGCCAGCCACGTTGTTGGCGATCATGTTGTTGTAGATCCGCACCTGACTCCACTTGCCTTTACGGTCTGGGAAGCGCGCCACATCATGACCATTGACCAGGGCCAGACTGATACCACCGCCGTCACCCGCGCCAGCCAGGTTGCCGCGAATCCGGTTGGAATCCACAGTAACATTGCCGGTACCGGGGGTGAGAAGCTCACCGGTAAAGGTCTCAGGCACAAGTGCCGCCTGGCCGAGGATGGCGATGCCGCCACCAGTCCTGGGACCGGCCTGGGCGAACGACTCATTGAAGAGAATATCGTTATCTTCGATCAAACCATTTTCAGAAAAACCCAAGTGGGCGATACCGCCGCCGTCACCCTGCGTGAAGTTACCGCAGATCCAGTTCTTCTGGACCCGATAGTTATCGGCACCTGTATTCAGGGAGACACCGCCACCAGCGCCGCCAAACCCACCATTGGTAGAGATCTGGTTGTGGTGGACACGGATATCATCGTTGTGAGCATCATCGTAGACGAAGTCACCAATATCAGCGTTGGCCAAACCTGTATAGGCAGGGTCGTTCACACTGACGATCTCGTGACTCAGTTGAGGATGACCGATGCGGATACCGCCGCCGAAGAAACCAGAGTTGGCGGTGATCCGGTTGTTGCTCACATCCATGAAACTGGCATTACCGTTGACCACAATGGAACCACCGCTGCTGGCGCCAACGATGGTGAAGCCATCGACGCGAGAGCCTTTATTGCGGTTATGGCAGAAGGCCAGCCTGTCAGTATCCTCCAGGCAAGTAGCCGAAGACGCCAGGCCGGCAACGAATATGCCTGCGCCCTCACTGGTGGGGAAGATATTCTCCGCCAGTGCTGCGAATGGAACGTTGGCAACGATCTGCCCAGGCAATGGATCGATAAAACCGTTGTCGACCAAGGCCTTGGCCCGGGTGCGCCAATCGATGATCTTCTCGGTCGGCACTTGGCGGGCGTTGATAGCCACGTCTCCAGCACCCCAACCCTGGAGTTTGACGGGCTTCCACATCATCACCATCTCGTCGTAGACACCAGGAGTAACCAGGATCAGATCTCCGAGGTTAGCTGCATCGATTGCATCCTGAATGGTGTTATGAACCAACGGACCGGCTACAGCCAAGGGATCAACTGAGCGCACCTCGTAGGCGTATTTGAGCCGCTTGGTGTAGTTGGTACCTGCATCAGTCCATTTACCCAGGGTCCAGTTGTTCCGTGCACCCCAGCCCTCTTCGATGCCAACTGTAAGGCTTACACCGATAGGCGACTCAGTACCGTCCATGCCGACCACAACCACCTGGTAGGCACCGTGTGGGATTGCGACCAGTGGATCTGTCGCTGTGACATCAGCTTCGATCCGGTTTTGTCTCCAGAGGCCAACCGTCAGTTCGGTACGGATGCCAGCGTCATCTTCCAGGAAGACTCTGCCCTGGCCTGCACCAAACCTGTAGTCACGCTCGATGTTTTTCGGAATGTTGCCAGTACCGTCCCAATCGGGATTTGGCACCAACATCTTGCCCATCGATTTGATGATGATCGTCTGATTCGCCAGTGCAAAGGGACCACCACCACCATCACCCAGATGCCGCCTGACCGACGCGATTGTCGGTGTGAAATCAGGACTCTTGCAATCCAGCGGGAACTTGCCGGGGCCGGCAAATGCGGCTACAGGCAATACCGGTGTATCCAGATAGGTAGTGGAACCCGGCATGTACTGGAAGGTGTAACAGAACTGGCTGTACTGGGAATCAAAGAAGGGATCTATCACCTCTGCAGGTACGTCGCCCGCAGTGATGATCTGCCCTGGAACACCAGTGATATCACCGCTGACATCTACCGTGCCGATAAGCGGATTCGAAACCGGCCCCGCATCGTTCATGCATGCGACCAGCATATTGGGCGACATACCACTAGGCTGTGGCAGATTGGCGCTGAAGGTGGAGGGAACCACCGTGTCATAGCGACCAAACTGATCGGCATAGACCCGGCTAACCTGAACACCGTTCCAGTCGTAGAAGGCGACAGGCGTCCACGGTGGTGCAAACTTCTCACCGAAGGTCGGTGAATTCGGATCGAACTCATTGGCCAAATCGTTGAGAATCATACCGGTTACGTTGGCCGCGATCGGCACATCGGTATACAGGTGAAACTCGGTAGCGGCATTCTGACCGGACGAGAGCGCTATCTTCTTGCGATCGCAGAGCGGACGCGTCGTACCCGCAAACGGTGCCGGATCGTTCACTGCGGGATCGATCAGCATTGCCGTATCACCACTGCCATCCTTGGTCAGCATGGAGAAGTGAGGCGGTACCTGATGATCGTCACCCACGCAGGTAACTGCCAATGCCTGTGCAGAAGGCACGAACACTTCGCCAAAGTCGACGTTGCGGTCCTCCTCCTTCACGATCTTATAACCTGCAGGGGTATTCGCCTCCACGATATAGTCACCGGGCAGCATGCCTTCGAAGCCAACCGAGGCAACAGCCGGAGTGGCATAGAAAGCGGAGAGCTTGGTCTGGATTGCAACCGGTAAAGAGACCCTGTCATATCCTTCGAAGGCCCAACCACCGTCAAACACGCCGGGACGGATCTGGTTAAAATTGCGCAGACCATCGTAGCAGTCGGGGGTCGTACCTGTGGCCGGGTCTGCCGGGTCAGTAAAGAAAGTGAACGACTCACCCTGGCAACCTGTAGGCAGGCTGTCATCCCAACTGTCGGAGTAGCCTACATTGAGCGCATCGCCCAGGTCGAATGTGGAATTGCCATTCCGGTCGATGTCCTCGGGACCGGGGAAGTTACCCTGGGGATAGTTGTCTGCATCCGCCAGATCGACCAGGCCATTCATATTGACGTCATCGATCAAGTTGTCGTCTGCATCGAATACGCCATCACCATCCCAGTCGATATCGCAGGAATCAGCCGGAAAATTATTCAGCGGAAAACAGTCGATGTCACCATCAGCGTAGAGGTTCAACTGAACCCGGGGAATACCAGGCTCCCAGGTCTCAACAGCGGTAAACCGAGGATCATCCTCTGCACGGGTAATCGCGTAGTGGACCATACCGGAGATGCCACCGTTCTCACCCACGAAAGTCGTGGTGAAGCCGTTCGCAATGCTCGGGAACTCAAAAGTTTTGTAGTCGGCCTTGCCGAACTGCATCACGCTGGTCTGACCCAGAAATTGCTGGAAGGCCTGGGTCAGCACCACACCCGTCTCAGTACGGGAAAGGTTGTTACCGGTATTCGGATTATTTTCTTCGCTCCCTGCAGGACAGGTTCCGGTGACAGGATCATAGCTTACGCCGGCCGCACACTGTGTCTGTGGAGTGAGTTGATCGAAGGAGGGGTAGGTCCAGCCATTATCGGGCAGGACCGGGCCGCCGGCGTCGACAACGAAGGTTGCACCGGTCGCCTTTTTGTTTGCGAAACTCGCTTCCGCCACCAACCAGTGGAAGAAGGGGAAGACCGTATCGAAAGGCGCCTCGCCGCCGTTGTCTGTGGCGAAGTTCTGATAGACGGTGCCGTCGCGCCAGCGGATGGTGACATCCTGACTCTCAGGGCCGATGCCCGCTTCAGTCGGATCCCAGAAACCATCCTGATCGGTATCGCTGAAGACAGCAGTGTTAAGACGGCCAAACCAGTTGAAGACAGAGACGTCACCAAAATCACAGGATAGACCACCGTTACAGGTACCACCGGTCGTGTCGACAGAAAACGCTGTCTGGGCAAATACCACCGTCAGATTGGCGTCCCATATTGCAAGCTGGTAGCTGCCCGGCGCGAGATTTGGAATCGAAAAGGTTGAATCCGCAGCACAGGGGGCAGCATAAAGACCTTTGCCCAAAGCGCCGTTGACCATGCTGTTCAAAGCCACCCAGCAGGCCGGAAAATCGCGCCCACTGAAAAAGGTGAAATTAGGCGGACGTGACATGTGCTGATCAGTCACCTTACCTAGGATATTTGCAGTCTGTTCACCAGGTAGCGGCGGCTGCAGGGGTGGGAACCCACCCGCTTGCCCCGCGACGTACTCACTGCTCGCCTTGGTAAAACCCACGAAGACGTGCGGACCAGGCAGACCAAATTCAACGAACACCGGTGGCTCGTTGGCCTTGACCCAGGCGTCGATAACCTTGGTACCCTCAATGGTGGTGGTCTGCTGCCAATTAGAACCAGTTGGCGGAATCATGATGGTGCCGTACTTGCCCGGCGCCAGATTCTTCACCGTGAGGAAGCCGTCCTGATCGGGGTGCAGGGTACCGTCACCCAGCGTAGCTACCACGGGTGCGCCAGCAGTCATGCAGACAAAGTTGGTCAGCGGATTGAGATCCGGATTCCCGTTGATATCACAGGTCCGATCATAGGTCGTACCCAACGGGTTGGCGAAAGCATCCTGGATGACCTGACCACCATTATGACCATACTTACCAGCTGGCTCTTCCAGGAAGAGCGAGAAGCCGCTCCAGTCCACATGGCCCGCATTCCCTACCGGAGGATTAATCTCCTGGGGCAGATCGGGATTGCCGTTGACCGGGTAGTGATCGTGGAAAAGATAGAACGAAATCTGCGCGGTGGGAATCGGCTGCTGCTGAACCGTAACAGTGACGGTCTGCTGATCCGTGCCTGTGGCATCAATAGCGACTGAACCACCGGAGAGACTGTATCCGGAGAACGGCAGGACAGAGATATAATAGTTCTTATTATCCTCAACATCCGCAACCACGGCCTGGGCGGTATCAGAATAACCGCTCAACCCGGCACCAGTAACCGAATTGATCGCTGGTGGATGGTTACTGCGATGAAAGCCTAGCGAAAGCATATCGCCAGTGCTGACATCAGGCGTTACCGCGTAGGTTGTATCTTCTTGAATCAGCCAGCGGAAGCCATTCACAGGAGCTCCGCTTGGATCCTGCACATTTAGTGTGACTTGCCCTGAATGGGCCGCCGAAACGGCCAACATAGACAAGGCAATGGCGAAGTTAAAAACCCCTGTTTTGCCTTTTCTCATCTTATTGTTCATAACTTTCACTCTCCGAGCTATGAAAGACCCTGAAATCAGGATCATTCCCCACGCCATAACGGCGCATCTCCCGTAAAAAAAGAAATTTGTTGGACTACGGTGACAAATTTAGGCCGAACAAGTCCCGGAGACTACCGGCAGAACTAAGAATGATTGACTGCACGACTCCCCAGTTAAAAGCAGGAAAAAATGCAGTCAGTGGGCAGGTGAACCCCTACCCTGTAGCTAGGGTATCGACGAAAGGAAATACAGTCTTCCAATCAAAACACAAAGAAAAACAGTAGCTTTGAGTGGTAGGGTTGAGTCGATAGAAGGGAGGGTTGAGCAGACGTGCCGTACTTCCATAACGGCAGGAGGGCTGAAAACTTTAACAAAAAAACAGCGCCCAAAGAAAAACCCGCGTGCAAAGCAACGCGGGTAAAGGGGATTGGGTTGAAGAGACTGTTTATTTATTACAGTTCATTTTCATGACAATGCGTGCAGGTCACCGGCTCTCCTCTGGCAAGAGTGATCGACTCGCCCTCGTTGGACAGGGTGCGGTCTGTCGCCGCACGGGCAAGTACCGTTCCCTCGCCGTTCACACCATGACAGGCACGACAGGCGTCGGGATTTTTCTCGGCCAGGTCTTCGTGCCCGCCATCAGAGAACGAAGTGTCTCCAACCGGGTGCATGCCATGAGGACCTTCCAAGGTGTTGCCCAAGTCACCCGTGTGGCAGGTGCTGCACTCGGAGACCGTGCCGGTGTGCCCCTGCAACTGAACGGCGGCGACATTATCGTTGGCATCTGGGTTCTTGTTCGGCCAGATACCATGAGTGGCGCCGTGGCAAGCCTCGCAGAAGATACCTTCGTGTCCGGTGCTGACCCGGTAAAGCATTGGGTTACCGATACGAGAATCATCAGGACCGGACACTGCGGGATTGTTCGCCTCGATCACATTCTCAGCAAAACGCTTGTTGCTGGGAACAATCGGGGTGGCCTTGGCATCGTCGCTGCGGAAGGCCTGGAACAGACGGATACCGTCCACATTTGCATCGGCATCAACATTGTTGACCACCGTGCCGACAGTACCTGACAGACTATCCATGGCATCACCGGTATGGCAGGAACCGCAACCGGGTTCGTTGGCCCAGGGAACACGTGGCTGGCTTTTGCCTACATCCTCTGCAACCAGCTCCGGCGTTTTATAGAATCCGCCACCCAACTCGAAGGCACCCACGGCTGAAGGTGGGGTCGGTGCAACATTACGGGTAAAATCGTTACCCACCTGTTCCATGTTGCCGTGGCAGTCCTGACAGAGCATGCCGCCATTGGACATGGCACCACGCAGACAGTCGGTACGTCTGCCGGGGTGGCACTGGTAACAGGTTGCTTCCAAGGCATCCCGGCGCTCCTGAAAGTTCTCAACTATGCCAAGATCGTTCTTGATGGCTGGCGGCATGTCGGGAAAGAGCTTCTCGCCATTGGCATCGGTTACGGTGCCGTGATGACTGTGCATCACATTGGACATGGATTTGTGTTTGATCTGATCACGTCCGTTGGCGAGAGAGTCCGATACGGTCACACCGTTGAGTACGAGCGGTCCGTCATTCTCGGGCCCCAGCGGACCCAACTGCGCCAGATCAAGCGCCGGCGTGTAGTGGCAGGTCTGGCAGACCACCGGCTGGGAGTTCTCCAGGTCGGTGCCGTGCTTCTGGTCATGCAGACGGACCAGGTTGAGGTCCGCGGCATACTCCAGGCTGACATCAAGGGGCACTGCATCCAGTTGTGGGTCGTCGAGCACAGTGGCCGGTTCGCCAACGAGACTTCTAGTCGCTTCACCGTTACCGCCGTCAACCGGCGCGTTGTGACAGGAACCGCAATTGGCCTCACCGGAGATCGGAACAACCGTATCGTTGGATGCCAGAACAGTTCCACCTGCATCGATAGCCTGAACCCGAAACAGTGGCCAGGGGTTTTCAAGGCCGAAGTCATCATAGGCGGTCAAAGGTATGCCTGGCGCTTCATACCAGTTCACCCCTTCCTTTACATAACCGAATTTAAAGGCTGGGTTGGTAAAGAAGGGCTGATCCATCACAAAGGCTTCGAACAGCTCGGTGAGATTGTCCGCATACGCGCCATGGCGACCTGGCATGGACTGTTGATCCGCAGCCAGGTTGCCATCTCCCAGATAGAGCTGCTCCACATTCGGCATGGGCAGGCCCAGATCCAGGATATTGGCGCCTGGCGGATAGAAGGCTGGCAGGATTCCCTGTGGGTAGAAGGCATCGTAAGCCGCTAGCGCGCCTTCCCAGAAGTTGGTTTTATATACACTGCCATCGGGCAGCATGCTGGAGGCAACAGGACCTGAACCGGCCGAGTTCTCACCGCTAAGGATAGGATCAAGCGGGTTTGAGGCCGCCGAATAGACAACACTAACGCCATCAGCAGGCAACATGACCTTTGGGTCATTGCCTTGTTGGATAACTGTGGCATGCAGTACATTGAAGGGGGGCAGAATACTGGATACACGGGTATCCAGGTCGCCGCAGTGCATTCCCAGATCGTTGATGGCGAAGATCTTGTAGCCATTCTGGTTGACCAGGGGTTGCTCGGCTACCGGAATGCCGGGTGTTCCATTCTGGCTTGTGGAGTTGATCGAGACCTCGGTCCCAACCGGTGGAGGTATCACAACCGGGGGAGGCGTTCCGCCACCGGTATCACCTGAATCGCAATCATGGGGGGCATGCTTGACTCGCTTCTCGGCAACCATCCCATCTGATTGAACTGCCCGCACACTGCAGGGAACCACAGCCAGATCGTACTCTTTGAATTTCCATTCACCGGAAACGACAGCCATGCTGTTGATCACGGTCTGGTCAGATGCATACATCAGGGTGACTGTTTTGTCCCCCATTCCCTTGCCTTTTACATTCAGACGGGATATCTCACTATCCCATTTGGCTTCTTCAATTTTGAATCTGTCACTACCTGCTGAGGAGATCCCCGGTAGTGAAATACACAAGACAACTCCGGCGCTAACTAGAAATCGCACGTAGTCTGTAAACATATTGGCTATTCCCCCTGGTATATGTATGTGCCTTCGGTCGCTGAGATCGACCGCTGACTCTGTATACCAAGGTAGCCAGTGAATCTTAAGAATTGCTTAAGTTTTTGGGAATTATTTCACAATTATTCAGCCTGGGGCGGAATGGATTTCCTAATAGGAATTTTAATCACGACCTGGAGTCCTCTTCCCTCTTCACCATCTTCCAATGTGACCACCCCTCCATGCAGTCTCACCGCGCTATGAACGATCGACAGACCAAGGCCACTACCCTGACCAGTAGTGCCGATGAGGCGGTAAAACCGGCCGAAAACCAACGCCTTGTTGTGATCGGCTATACCTGGCCCGGTATCTATTACCACAAGGGAGACAGAGTCATCATCGGCCAGGAGACTAACCTTAATCACTCCGCCGGCTGGGGTAACCCGGGCAGCGTTATCCAACAGATTTCCCAAGGCAATCACGAGCAGTTCTCTATTACCCTTGAGCTTTACCGGATTCGGAGCCTCCAGTTCCAGGGCAACACCCTTTTCGAGATAACCGGGAGCATATTCCGATACCACCTCAACCGACAGCTCCTTCAAATCCAGAGTGGCAAACTCCAACTTCGCCACTTCCGGCTCCATACGCGAAAACACCAGCAACTGTTCCACCAGGCGATTGAGTCTTGACAGGCCTTTCAATGCCTGAGTTAACGAATGTTTCCGTTCACCTTCATCACTGCTTTCAAGTGCCGCTTGGATTTGAACCACTGAACCCGCGAGTGGGGTTCGCAGTTCATGGGCGGCATCGGCGGTAAACCTGTTGTAGCGTTCGATGGAAAATTGCAGCTTCTGGAACAGATCGTTGATGGCATCCACCAACACCTTCGCTTCAACCGGCACTATTGCAGTGTCGATTGCTTCAAGATTGCTGGCACTGCGCGCACCAATTTGATGAACCAGCCTTCTCAGTGGATTCAATGCCCGCACGACAACCCACCAAAGTACCCCGATCATCGGTAGAGCCAGCAATAAAGGGGATAGGATATTTACCACAAAACCAAGCATTCTGACTTCCCGGCTGATGCTCTCCTGCGCCACCTGGATTCGATGCTGTTTATCACTCGTATAACGGGTATAGACACGCCATTGACGCCCTATCATCATCTCATCGCTGTACCCGGTTTCGAAATTGAGTGATAAGGGTTTCCTGGGAGCATTTGGACCATGTACCAGCAGTTGGCCATTGGAGGACCACACCTGGAACACTGGCGGGTGGCTTCCTCCGCAAACTCGTCGAGATCCTGCTCTTCAGCCTCATGTGACGTCACGACAGCCAGCAAGGTGGCGAGTTGAAAAAGCTGTTCATCAAACAGGGCATCAGCCTCGGCCGCGGCACGCCACCAGGTAAACCCGGAAATCGTCAACCAACCGACAATAAAACTGGTCAGGACAAAGAAGAGCAGACGAAACCGTAGAGAGTGTTTCATTTTTCTATAATGTAGCCGACACCACGTACCGTACGAATAATGCAGCCGGTCAATTTCTTGCGCAGGTTGTGAATATGGACTTCGATGGTGTTACTCGCCACTTCTACATCCCATCCGTAGAGCTCCTCTTCCAGCTGATGACGCGACATGACTCTCCCCCGGTTCTCCATAAGCGTCCGCAACAAGGCAAACTCCCGTATCGATAAATTGACGGGGTCTCCTGCCAACGTCAAAGTCAACGCCAATGTATCCATCACCAGCTCACCACAACGCAGCCGACCCTCGTTTTGACTGGCAGAGCGACGTCGCAATGCACGGACACGGGCACATAACTCATCGGTATCAAAGGGTTTTACCAGGTAGTCATCTGCACCGTTATCGAGTGCAAACACCCGGTTGGAGACGCTACTACGAGCGGTAAGGACCAGTATCGGCACATCATTGTCCGCTGACCGAACAGTTTTCAGAATATCGAAGCCTGAGATATCAGGAAGATTGATATCGAGCAGTACCAGATCCGGGTCCCCCTCAATTATCGCAGTGAGCGCAGAGCGTCCATCACGAACCCATTCCAACTGATCCCCCCTTCGAGAGAGGACCTTACAAATACCGTCACCAAGGAGCTCATCATCTTCCACTAAAAGAAGTCGCGTCATGGCATTAGTTACCCAATATTCAGAGAACAGTGAATTTAACATGGACCCAAATCCTGATTTAGGCAAGAAATGGCAGTCCGTCAGACTTCCGGGATCAAGTTGTCAGCGCGCTGAAACCTCTGGCTTTAAGGGGATAAATATTTCCCGTTTCATGAAGAAGCATTAAGAAACTCATGAATAATTGGGTTACTGTCATCTCGACCACAGGGAGAGATCTCAAACTACATTGCTGTCAATAGGCTATGTGGATTGAGATTTCCCACTATGCTCGAAATGACAATTAATCAGAATCCCTTAAGCGTAAAAAGATGAAATATCAACCAAACTAAGTAGACTTCCGATAGACCACATCCTTATCAATCCGCACCAAGCCATTCCCATAATCAATAACGATGCCATGCGGCGTTACCTGGGACAGCTTTACGCTGCTGCCCTGCAACTGGTCCCCCTCCCGATACTTACGCATATTGATAATGGCAAAGCGTTTGTCCGCATTGGAATTGTAGACATGCACGTTGATTGTGATATCAGGTATCGGCAGCCTTTTTGTATAGGGCAATTCAAAGATCAAAGGAATTTCACTGTCTGACTTATTTGCCACGATCTCAGATGAGGGAGGCTCAGCATTCACTACCATCGTCGGCGGTGGCTGTACGAAAGGTAGGGTTACGGGGATCTGCTGATCGGTCGACTCAACACCTTCAACAGCATCGCTGACTTCCACTGTTTTCCGATCAGTAGAGGTATCGGGCGGATTGTTCTGTCGATCAACTGTTACCGGCGACGGAACACTTGTTGTCAGAACATTACTATTATTCGCCGCCTTAGCCTTGTTGAAATCCAGCATGCCTATTTCAGGGCTGCTCATTGCATTAGGTTTCCTTGGAGCCTCTTGTTGCTGCCCCCCCTTTTTTATCGAGGCCAGCAAAGGGGTACCCCGCTGTTGTGTGGAAAGGTGTTTCTTCGGCAATTCCTTTTTAGGCGGCAGATGCCTGACCGTCTGCGTTTCACTCGTTTGTTCAGCAGGGACAGGGGCATTGATACCGTTAAGCGCAAGCAACGCGGCAATCCCGCTCAGTAACAGTAGCCCCATCGCCGCAATAAGCCATGTCGGCTTGTAGTTTGCCTTTGGGCTGCCGGACACTGGCGGTCGTTCAGCGTCACCACCTTTGTTCCTCTCTCTGTCTGCCTGATCCAATGCGTTTAAGATATATGACATATCGCCCACCCTATCCCTTCGACTGCATCAGAAGTGGCACGTCAGGATCGCCGGATGCGGACTGTAATTGAATAAGGGTCTGCTCACCTACGATTCCATCTGGCGTCAAACCGTGTTTTTGTTGAAACCTGACCACCCGTTCAACCAGAGTCTGATCAAATCTATCGTTTCGTTTGCCCTGTGTCTGGATCCCGTAAATCCCTTCGTCCCGGTCAAGTATGTCATTAAGCCATATAACATCCTGACCGCGCGCACCTACAGCCAGAACAGTCTCGCTGAGTTGCGGTGGCTTCCACAGTAATACATAGCTCCCGGACCACAGATGATCAATTGTGGCCCGTTCAAGTTGCATGCGTTCTCCGTTATGATCAATCACGACTCTATTGCCGTGCAATTCGGTCACCATCATGTTGACCAAACGGCCATCGGATGTTTCCAGCTCAATGATCACCGGTCTGTTGAAATACTCCAGACTTGTCCAAGTGCCTTTGCCGTAGACACATTTTAATTTATGGGCATCCGCAGTCTGACAGAATACAGAGCCATCTAATACGGCGGAAATATCAACATTCCAATAGCGGAGCAGCGCGCTGAAGGCCCGATCTTCTGAAAACGCCTCCCCAGCAGTCATTGCCTCGAACTCTTTTCCATCGACCAGCGGATGCTCCTCTTTTTCAGGCACAGCCACCTCTGAATCAGAATAACCGGCCTGTGCAATCTTAATTGGAGAGAAATCCACCTTGTTATTTGGGATGGTGGTGGCAATAACGGTCTCTTTTGGAATAACAGGAGCACCTTTTTTATGCCCTTTCAGATCCGCCAAAAGCAACCGCATCTGATGCTCTACATTGTTTCCAAAATTTGTGCTGTCGTTGAGCGACAGGGTGGTACTCAAAACAACCAATACCGCTGCCACAGCGGAAACCGTGAGCAGGCTGTGCCATCTACCCTTCCGTCGGTTGCCCCCCACTTCTTCTGCCGCACGCTTCAGCAAGAAGTAGTCAACCTCATTTTTGCGTTCCGCATAAGCAGCCACCATTGCACGTTCACAAAAGATATTAATCCGGCGGGGGATACCCTTGGTAAGTTGATACACCGCCTCCAACGCGCTATTTGTGAAGAGATGTTGCGAAATCCCAACCACTTCGAGGCGATGCCTGATGTACTCTTTGGTCTCAGGCCGACCCATCGATTCTAAATGATACCGGGCGGTGATCCTCTGGGTCAGCTGCCGCAGATTTGGTTGATCCAGAATCTCTTTCAGTTCGGATTGGCCGATGAGGAATATCTGCATCAGCTTTTCAGTTTTGGTTTCAAGATTGGTTAACAGCCTGACCTGTTCAAGGGCTTCATAGCTAAGATTCTGCGCCTCGTCGATAATGACCACCGTCCTCCGGCCAGCCGCGTGGGAACTTAGTAGATTGGTGTTGAGTTGGTCGACCAGCACCTTGATGCTTTCAGTTGCAGCAGGATATTCGACATGCAGCTC
The DNA here is from genome assembly GCA_019623805.1 of Gammaproteobacteria bacterium (ex Lamellibrachia satsuma). Taxonomy (NCBI): domain Bacteria; kingdom Pseudomonadati; phylum Pseudomonadota; class Gammaproteobacteria; species Gammaproteobacteria bacterium (ex Lamellibrachia satsuma). Next base: position 3,488,386 of record CP053680.1, on the reverse strand, counting down.
ATCACAGATAGAGGCCACCAGTTCAAACGGCTGCAGCCGGGGATTGAGGATTAATGCGACATCGACTTCATTCGGCAGGCTCTCCAACAGATTTCTACAGAGCAACGTCTTTCCGGTTCCCACGCCACCGGTCAGCAGCACGAAACCGCCACCCTCCTCCATGCCGAACCGCAGATGGGCTAAAGCTTCACGATGATTCCTGCTTAGAAAGAGGAATTTTGGATCCGGCGTGATCGAGAACGGATCCTCGTCAATCCTGAAATAGTCCCTATAGATTGAGGCCATGGTGTTTACTCCAGGCGGTTTCCGCCTCTGTTAAAATCCAATCCTTCACTGGGTCACCTGGGAACAAGGATCGGCATCTTCTGTTTTTTCAAGAGTTGCTTGGGAGAGATACGGCTTGCTCTCACAGGCATGCTGGTACCTGCTTCCAATATCAGGTTGATACTTCTTTTTCCTTTACGCAAAACGACTTCCCCCTTGCCTACCTCAGCAACTTGCCATCCCTTGTAATCTCCACCAGCAGGAAGTCTTAATAACTCATTGCTCTTGATATCACGCACAATGGCGATGTGCCGCTCGCTTACAAAGACGACGCCTTCAAGCTTAAGGGCCAGATTCTCCTGAACCGGAACAATCTGTGCCTTCTCTACCACTGGCGGAATACGTCCTTCAGTGAACAGGGGGCGTTCCAGCACTTCCCGATAGGCACTCTTTGGCAGAGCGGCATAAGGGGCATGGTTTGTGCGATTGGTATCGCTATTTTCGCCTCCGTTCGATAGCAAGCGCTCAGAGAATTCCGCCTTGCCTACTTGACTGCCATTCCATTGATAGTGCAACAACACAGCGAGTCCTACCGTCGTAAGCGTCAGCAGGATTGTCAGTGCAGTGATCCGACCAGCCATTAAACTCAAGATTGGCTCCTCATATATCCAGACAGCACAAAGTCGAGATCAAGTTGTCGTTTCTGGATCTTCTGTTTCCGGTCAAAAGTCCTGGATCGCCGATGAGACCCTCTCTTACCACGTATCTGCAACTCGGAAACGAAGAGAAAGGGCTTCCTGCTTTCCAACGCATAAATCACCCCGACCATCGACTCCATTGTTCCCTTCATGCGAACCCTGATAGAGACATTCGAAAACTGTTCATGCTGTTCAGAAGGCAATACCTGCGTACTGAATACCTCAGCTCCATGAGACTTGACCACTCGTTTCAATATTCCCTGAAGCTCCGCTCCAGCCAATGATTCGATCTGGCTCTTTAGATATCGTTTGTCCTTGGTGTTGACACCCTCCAGTCTCTGATAGTGCCCTCTGAGTTTGTCGGCCACACCCACTGATCGCCGGTAGATCTCAATGCGCTTCTCAACACTGGCCAACTCTTCACTATATGAATGCTTCAGATTCAGGTAGGGCAGTATGATAGCGCTGCCAAAGGCAACCACGAACAGCAGAAGCAGTGCAGCCGCCAAAAACTTCCTGGAAACGGTCGACATATTATCCGTCATCTGTTCTTTCCTCCCATCACTTCTGCAGAGAGATGGAAACGCTCCAAACCATTGAGCCGGTTTTGCGTTACTGACGATCTGAATCGTGCATGTTTGAAGAGATCGGATGATTCAACCAGTGATAGCAATGATGCAGCCGAAACAGAGAATCCATGAATATTCACCTCTTCATCATCAAACTGAAGGTTATCGATCCAGGTATCGTCGGGAACCAGACGGGTCAACTCATCAATTATCTGCAGTATCGGTATTGCACCTGTTTTGCGTTCACTGATGAATTCCACTTTGCGCCTGGCCATATCGACCTTTTCCCTCAACTCCCGGGCTTCGTTCACATACGACTTAAGCTGTTGCTCAATGGGAACAAGTTCTTTCAGCTGAACAGCTTTCTCCCAAATCGGGAATGCAACATTTAAAAGCAACAACAGCAGAGAAACACTCGCGAGGGTGATATTCAAGTATCGTGAAAACGTATCTCCCCGCTTCATCTTGAGACCGGGGATCAGGTTTAATTCTTTTCCATCCAACCCTTTTTTCACCTCAGCAGTCACTTGATCTATCCTGACGTTGTAGTCTCGCAACCGTTCAAGCAGGGAATCGACTTGTTGCTTCATTGCAACATAGAGTGTGACTTGTACAGTCTTGCTCTTCTTGTCCCGTCCTGTGACAAGATAATCGTAATAGACTTGGGACGGCTCGAATGGCGTCTCTCTCTTCATCTGGAAAGAGATCACTTCCCGAAGGTTCTCCTCGGCCGCTTTCGGCAGTGTCAGGGTTTTATTGAGAATGTAGTCTGATGGAAGTATCAGTTCGACTTTTCTCGCATCTCTCAGGTGGGTTTCCTGATTATCTTCCTGCCTACCGTCAACCCGGCCAACCGCCACGACCACTGAGCTCGACCCAGCCTTTTCCATTCGTCGCGCGACAAAATCTTCACCGTCGATCTCTATCCGGTAAATCTTTCCACTAAGGACCATCCTTTTCAGGAATTCAGGCATCATTCCAGTAAGCTCAGAAACCCACCAACTGCCGAATCCACTGACCTCGGTTGAAAGCGACGCCAACATGGAGCGACTCAAATCAGCCATTGCCGTGCCTCCCTTTTCCTGGAAGTTCCCTCCAGGAGAGAATACGGTACCTTTCCTTTTCTCTCCTGCTGATATCGACGATCACTCTAATGTGTGCGCTGCCGCCCTCCTTCGTCAATGCATAGACCTCCAGGTGGAATACAGGATGTGAGGGTTTGGCGTAAACAGTCTCACCATCACTCTCGCCTCCCTCGGTTTCGAGTAACACCTGATCCCCGCTCATCTGCCCGAGTCGCTGCAAAAGTTCAACTGGAGCTTGGGTAGTGTCGATTTCACCGGTTCGCGCATCGACTGTGATAAAAGGGGCGATCTCACGGTAGACCATCAGGTTCATTCCCAAAACCAGTTTCAGTTCATTTACACTCCTGAACGCCCCGTTGGCAGGCACGTAGGGCAGTCGCGCAAAATCATACTGTTTCTTCTCCGCACCATTCAGCCGCACAAGATCATCCGCATCCCGCCAGTCGAGTATGGAATCCACCAGTGCACCCTGCTCCTCTTCTTTCAGGCCCGCCGAGTTAAAAAGCGCAGACAGAACTGCAGTCTCTGCATTATTGATATCCACCAGCCCCACCGCACTCACAATGGATATCGACAATGATGTACCGAGAAAATCCTCCCTGTTTTCCATTCCCCGGAGCAAATATCGGCTGTTGCCCTGCCGGGAAATAAGATCCTCGATAGCCAGGTTAATCCCGGCCTCCGCGTGTAACCTTGCTTTCAGCGACTTAAACTGATTACCGGCAATCGTTAACTCCATTCTTCCATTTCTTGCATGGCTTCCCCCGATCACACTGAGCAGCACAATCAGCCACAACACCAGTACCAGAGCAATGCCCTGTTCCTTATGCGTCTGTCTTTTTGCTACGATCACCATGATCCGTACCTTCTGCTTTTTGCAATCATTGTCTTTAATAAACCCGATAACTACCCGGAACGGGTTCCATCGACACGCTTCGTACTCGACCGAATACCGATAACAGATCGCCTTGGCGTCCTCTCCCCTTCAATTTGATATTCGAACCTGATCATTTCAGGATATTCCTGAATTTCTTCGCCCCAGCGACTGTGCCAGCTGGACATGGAACGATCATCTTTGCGCCCGTAATAGCTCAGACGCAAATTCTTTAGATCGGAAAGCAGCATTAACTTGCCATCTTTATCGTCCAGGGAAAGACCTGTTTCACCTGGTAACCTGGGGCGATAAAACATCACCAATTCTCCACTCGTAACACTTCTCTTGTATTCGAGCCGGTACTCGTATTGAGCGTAAAGCTCATCATTGGCTGGCGTTGGCCCCACAAATCCCACACTCCTGCCAGAACCATTGAATTCGATCTTTCTCCTGCCATCTTCGCTATATGAATGGGTTGAGATCTGGCGCAGGATTCCCGAGACAAATCGGTCTGCAGAGCGTCGCAAATCCTGGTTCTCAATCGCCGCAATACCTGTCTTCCAACTCTTGCTTGCGTAATAAACAGAGCCGAAAGCTGCGGTCATCAGCAACGACAGAATCGTCACTGCGACCAGCAACTCCAGCAAGGTAAATCCTGATTGCCTACGACTCTCAGACACCATTGAACTTATGTCCCCGTCAAAGAATTTTCTACCATTCCGGCAAGCATGGTTAATATTTTCTCCTGTCCCCTCGTAGGGTTGAAAGTACCATATGGCGCTCCCTGCCCATTGCCTCCCAGGTGATCTGGACCTCTACCTTCTGTAGATTCTCAACCGGTATGGCGTTCCCATCCTGATCAATGACCTCATGCGCCTGAACCGTCTTGACCCAGCGGTATCCGTCTTCGCGGGAACCACTACGTGAACCGGACATCTCAGATTGCGACAAATTCGCCTCATCGAGTAGTGTCTCCGCCAGTGTTACTGCACCCGCATATCGTTCACCCATTGAAATGTTTCCCAACCCACCGGAGAAGATTCGAAACAGTACAGACAACGACATGGCAAGGATAACGAAAGCAACAAGCACCTCAATCAAAGTGAAACCTTTTTGCGATACCCCCCCGTCACATTGTGCTTTCATCGACACGATCTTCTATGCTCAAAGCGCCTGTAACCCAGTTGGGACGGAGTATGTAACTCTTTTTACCTCCACTTATCGTAATCACGCTGCCATTTATACTGCCATCAGGATGGGCCACCAGGATCTTGGGGGTCTCTTCACTTTTGCGAATATTCTCCACATTAATTCGTAGAGGTTCATCGATCTGCAGTTCCTGATTGCCCCCCTCTTCAAATATGGTGCGGCTTTCCCGATCGAAATAGATCACTCTTGTTTCGTTCAAAACAATTGCCCGGCTTCGTACATTTCGAATAATCGCAGAGAGATCATGTACCGTACTCCTTGCATTAACTGTCGGCATCGCTCTGCTGAGCAGCGGCGGAACCATTGCGATTATCAGAGCCGACACAGTCAACACAAGCAAAAGTTCCAGCAGCGTAAAACCGTTTGCAAAGCGTATTCTCATGGCGATCTCACCAGCTCACGACGTCCTGCGCCTCACCAGATCCTCCTTCTGTATTGTCCTGTCCAAACGAATAGAGGTCATAAATTCCATTATCCCCAGGAAACCTATATAGATACTCATTTCCCCAGGGATCTTCCGGAATCTGCTTTTTCTTCAGATACGGGCCGTTCCAACCCTCTACGCTATTTGGTTTTTCGACAAGCGCGATCAGACCTTCATCTGTGGTCGGGTAGCGGCCAACCTCCAGATGAAACAGATCCAGTCCAGCGCCAAACTCCTCGATTTGTAACATCGTGGTATCAGTTTTCGCACCACCGAGATAACGCACCATCTGCGGACCAACCAGGCCCGCAAGCAACCCCAGTATCACCAGGACCACCAGCAGTTCGATCAATGTAAACCCGTAACACACTTGTGATCGGCTATTTACCCTTTTGTTGATCATACATTCAGCCTCTCATACAACCATTTGATTTATGCCCATAATCGCCACCAGTATGGACATGATTACACCGGCAATAATTACGCCAAGAACGAGGATCAGTACCGGTTCCAGAAGCGCCAACGTCCGCTTCAACTCACGGTTGACCTCTTTATCATAGATATCCGCAACATGAAGCAACATCTGCTCCATCTCTCCAGACTCTTCACCGACTCTGATCATCTGTACGGCAAACTCTGGAAAATACCCCGATTCAGCCAGTGGCGAGGAGAGGTCACCTCCCTCTTTCAACCCCTTGATAACCTCATCCATACTTTTCGTTATGACCCGGTTTTGTACCGTCTCACGTACGATGGAGATTGCCTTCATCATTGGAATCCCGTTCTGCAGTAACGTTCCCAACGTGCGGCTGAACACAGCCACTTCCATCCTTATGACAAGACCGCCAAGCAGAGGCATCGACAATACCCGTTTGTGCCAGCGAAATTTTCCCTCCGGCGTGCGTAACTGATACCGGATAAGCATCACAACCAAAAGAATGGCCAGCAGAACGATCCATCCTTGGTGTTTAACAAAGTCTCCTGCCTGCAAAACGATAGCCGTCGACATTGGAAGAGCGCTTCCCATGCCTTCGAAAAGTTCTTTGAACTGGGGAATCACATAGGTCAGGAGTAAAATGATCGATGAGATCGCCACCACCACCAAAATCATTGGATAGATCATGGCGGATTTCAGCGACTCACGCAGTTCACTGCTGCGTTCGAGGTGGTCGGCAAGTCGCTCCAATACAGTCTCAAGCGCACCGCCGAGTTCACCCGCCCTTACCAGGCTGACATAGATGCTTGGAAACTCACTCCCCTCTGATTCAAGGGCATCAGCAAAAGAAGCTCCACCTTTAATCTTTTCCTGGAGATTGCCAAGCACCTGGGCATATTGATCGGCACTGTTTACCTCTATCAGCAGTGACAGAGACTTATCCAATGAAAGACCTGCCTTTAGAAGCGTCGAGAGTTCGCGAGTAAAAGTCAGTATCTGATCTTTTTTTCTGCGCCTGAAAAAGGAATTCGATGACTTACTGAGTTTTTTCGACGGGGTTTCCGTTTTCAGTTCTACCCTGATCGGAATCCTGCCCTGGGATTGGATGAGTTCAACGACGCTCTCGCGATTGCTGCCGTCGACAATCCCTTCCGTTATATCTCCCTCCAGGGATGCGGCTCTGAAGAAGTAGGCTGCCATATCAGTCGAGTCGCGTTACACGCAACACCTCCTCAATAGTGGTCACCCCGGCGGCGGCCTTTCTCAGTCCATCTTCATACATCGTGCCCGATCCGTTCTCCCTGGCGTAACGCGCAATTGCGACCGAATCGGCATGGCCTATGATCAAATCCCTTAGCCCATCATCAAGTACGATGAGTTCGACGATTGCCGAGCGACCTGTAAAACCCGTTCCATCACACTTTTCGCAACCCTTTGCGGAATAGAGCGTTATTTCTGAGTCTCCAACGATTTCCCGAAGATGTAACCGCTCTTCCACTTTGTCGGAGGCCACATAAGGTTTCTTGCAATCATTACAGAGTGTGCGAACCAGCCGCTGTGCAACGACAGCATTTACCGTCGACTTGAGCAGGAAATCATCCACCCCCATATCGAGCAACCGGGTGATACTTCCCGCTGCGTCATTTGTATGCAGCGTGGATAGCACCAAGTGGCCCGTAAGCGCAGACTGCACGGCTATGGATGCGGTCTCCTGATCCCGCATCTCACCGATCATTATGACGTCCGGATCCTGCCGCACGATAGTACGCAGGGCGTTGGCAAATGTCAGGCCGATCTGTGGTTTAACCTGGATTTGGTTTATACCCTCGATGTTGTACTCTACTGGATCCTCTACTGTGAGAACCTTCTTCTCGGGGGTATTGAGATAGTTTAATGCAGCGTAGAGAGTAGTCGTTTTACCACTGCCGGTAGGCCCTGTTACCAATACGATACCGTGAGGATAGGAGAGTACGGATAGAAGGTCTTCCTTCTGTTTTTGTGTAAACCCAAGTCCGTCGAAGTCATCCGCTGTACTGTTGCTTGGCAGCAGGCGGAGCACCACACTCTCGCCGTTTATTGTAGGTGCGGTGGACACACGCAGATCAAGCCGTGAACCCCGCACGGTAAGCTTAAATCTTCCATCCTGCGGCAAACGGCGCTCTGCAATGTTCAGATTAGACAAAATCTTGATTCTGGATACCACAGCTGCAGCGATCTCAACAGGGGCGCGTTCCACTTCCCGCAGCACACCATCCACGCGGTATCTGATCATCAGCATTCTTTCAAACGGCTCGATATGAATATCCGAAGCATTCTGACTGACTGCTTGCTGAATCAACTGATTGACCAGCTTGATGACCGGCGCCTCGCTCGCCAGTTCCTTCAGGTGTTCCACGTCATCACCGGAGATCCCGGCACCCGTTGCACTGAAGTCGGAACCGGCTGATTCGGCTTCTCCTGTTCCGCTATATCTTTGGCGAAAGGCCGCCTCGATCTCTGAGGCAATACCCACCCTGGGTTCTACCTTCTTGCCCGTAATCATTTTCAATGCATCAAGCAAATAATGATTGTCGGGGTCTGCCATCGCCACGATGAGATTATCGTCGTTCTCCTCGACGATCACACTGAGATTCTTTTTCAGAAATTCCCTGGATACCTTTCCTTCGCAGGGCATGGTATCCGGGAATGCTTTTCCATCTATGAGGGGAACATCAAGACATGCCGCTTGCGCCTCTGCCAGATCCTTGTCAGAGAGCATACCCATGCGCACCAGCAACAATCCGAACGAGGCTTCGCCATCCTGATCCAGAAAGATTTTGAGGGCATTGTCCGCCTCGTCCTGTCTTAGGCGTCCTGTTCGAACCAGATAGGCGCCGAGACCACCATTGATCGGTACTGCCTCATCCACAGCAACTTCACTGACTGCTGCCTCATGGCGCTTGTCTGGTACCGAAACAATCATTAATGGTTCCTGCCTCTGCGACATCGATTCTCTTCAACACCCACGTCACTTCGCTCCAATTCTCACTGCACCGGTTCCACGGTCGGGGATTCACTGGGCAAGGCAGGCCTTGCTGAAAGCTCATTTATGGACATCTCCAGCGTGCTCGCATCCTTGAGCCTTTTTCGAAGCCTATCGGTCACTGCCTTTGCCTGCATCGGATTAGTGATGACACGTGGCGTAATGGTAATAATGAGTTCGGTTCGAGTGATGTCTTCCGTCGTACTACTAAAGAATTTTCCGACACCCGGCAAGTCCATAAGAACTGGGATGCCATCTTGTGAATTGCTGGAAGACTGAGTGATCATGCCACCAAGCACCACAGTCTGGCCGCTGTGCACCACCACCGTACTATCGATGGTGCGCTGGGAGATAGGAACATTGCCACCGCCGCCTACCGCAGGCGCAGTCCCCGGCACACTGACCTCCTGGTTGATTTCAAGTGTCACCATGCCACCAATATTAACCCTGGGCGTAACCGACAGCAGGGTTCCTGTATCGCGAAACTGCACCTCGGTAACGATCGGCGCATCAGGATTGGAGGTGCTCTGAGAAGAGCGGGTAGTTATGGGAATCTGGTCACCCACGCGGAAATTGGCTGTTTTATTGTCCACCACCATGATCTGGGGTGCAGAAAGAAACTCAACGGAAGATTGAGCATTGAGCAGATCAAAAAACACCTTTAATTCATCCGCGCTGTTGAGGATACCCAGCGCCAATCCAGGCCCCGATACCGAGCCGGGAAGCGGCAGGTTAAAACCTGACTGAATCGTGTGATCTCCAATGTTTCCCTGGAGAAACCAGCGTACGCCGTAACTCAGGTTATCGGTCAAAGCCACTTCAGCAATCGTTGCCTCGATCAACACCTGCATAGGCTGCACGTCGAGCTTGCGAATAGTAGCCTCAACTGCCCTGTAATCCCGAGCCGAGGCGAGGATGAGAATCGCATTGCGGTTCTGATCAGGAATGATATTGACCGGACCCTGACCGCCGCTTCCCATCGTCCCCCCTTCCTCTTTACCCGCTGTAGCCTTCGCAGACCCTGTAGCGATATTTTCCTTGGTGCCTCCCTTGGGAGGGACCGCAGACTGAGACGGGGAACGCACGTTGGAGCGCTCCTGCGGCGGTGGAACATCGTTACCTGCCCCGGAGTCCGAAGCTGAGCCTCCAGCACCACCAAAGATCTCCTGCAACAGACCGGCAATTTCTTCCGCTTTACCGTGCTTCAAGTGATAGACATAGAGACGTTGTCCGGGAGAAGTCACTGTTCCCCGATCAAACTGCTCCACCAGGCGTCTCGCCTCTTCAAGATATTTCGGCTGGTGTGTAATCACCATGATGGAGTTAAGCCTCTCGATCGGCACCAAGCGCACAATGCCAGATAAAGGGCCGTCACCAGAGGAACCAATGAGCTTGTTTAACTCATCCACGATCGTGGCAGAGTCCGCATACTCCAGAGGGAACAGGCCGAAGGACATCCCTTTCAGCCAATCGACGTCGAACAGCTTGATCGTCTCGAGTGCCTGATTGATCTGCGACCGGATTCCCGAAATAAACAGCAGATTTCTGGCCTCATCGATACTCAACGACAGCCCCTCCGGGATCATTGGTTCCAGTATCTTGCGAATCTCTTTTGCCGCAACATACTGGAGGGGAACGATCTGTGTTCCAAAACCCGCTGAGATGCTTTTACCCCGTTTTCCAACCGTCGGAACCGCCGACTGTTTTTTGATATCAGAGAGCGCAACAATCTTGTAAATATCGTTGTTCAGGACAAGACCTGCACCGTTGCTATGCAGAACCGCCTCCAGGATACCGAGCACACTGTTGACCGCCACAGGAGTCTCTGTATGCATCGTCACCACCCCTTGTACCTTCGGGTCGATAAGATAGTTTTCCTGCAATATCTCCTCAAAAATGATTTTGATAACCTCTCGGATATCGACGCTCTCAAAATTCAGGGTTATTTCACCCGACGATTTCACAGCGGGTTCTTTCACGGGTGCCTTGATAAATCTCCCACTACCAAGTTTCATGAACGGCGCTTTGTCCTCAAGAGACTCCCGGTCATCACCCGTGACCATTGCATAAACCGGTTCCTGTTCGCTTCCCGGATTTTGCAGGTTGGCCGTCTGATCTTCCTGCATCACAGGCATCGGCGTAGATTCCACTGGTCGAGGCTCAAGTTGCTTGACCGATTTCTTGGTAACCGGGGCGCACGCAACCAAAAAAGTCAGCGTCACGATCCATCCCAATTTTCTAATATTATTGGTTATCATTATGTTCTTTCGGTTTGAGTCACCGTCCGCTCTGTGCACACCATCAACATCCCCACCGTCAAACCTGAAGAGAAGTATTTGCCACGTCCACCAATGGGCAGGGGGGCTTTATCAACTTCAACTTAAGTATGTCTGGTTGAGGGCAATCATAGTGAAAAAAGGAATTGGCCGTTAATCGACCCATGGTGATATAGGCAAAATACCCTACAGTCCATTTGCAGAATGAACTTCTGCTTTTCTCGGACTGCGATGAATCAAGACTGCTTCCGCACTACCCACCACTCATAGGTATATGATTTTACGATGATTTTAAAACCATACTCCAAAAAACGCGCTTTCTGAACTGAACGCATGTAGAAGAATAGTGAAAAGGGTGTCGATTTTTTTTACAGACTAATTTCCAAGCAACCAATAATTAAATATATTCTTTTAAAACATAAAGTTATAGATTATTGATTCGTTCACCGGAGGCTGATCTTGCTGTCTTGCCTGTAAAACCGAATAAATAGATGCCCTACCTTTTTCAAACCCCCACCCTACCCATGCAACTACATACCAAGATATTTACCGGTATTATCAACAGAATCCTGTATTTTTTTATTTCCGTCCTTTTGGATAGTTTATTTTTTTTATTTATTTATCAATAAGTTGGAGAGACTTTGAGCATTTTATGATCAGGTTTGAAACTTAGCTGGCATGAACCATGCCGTGTGCTTGCAGTCAGTGGCCCCACAGAGGTTCGCCAATTCAGTTGGGCCAGACCGACTGCCGAGTGACAGAACCGGAATCGTTACGCACAGAGGAAAAATCCCCCCCTGAGAGAATCGTCTTTTCCCGCATTGAACCAAACCCATCAACCGCTCCCAGATCATCATTCCCGATTTCATCTCTCCAGTTCGTCTCGATGCCAAGTTTCATCCCCTCAGGAGATTGCATCAGGTCAATCTTGATCGTTCCTTCCGAATATCCGAGCTTGCAGATTGCAGTCAACGTCTCACTGAGGATGCGATAGATGATAGTTTTGCGCTCCAGGGGGATCTCATTTTCCGGAATCTGCACTGATGCAACGAAGTTGAGATCATCCGAAACGGAACTGTACTCCTTGACCATTGAATCGACAGTGGTCCTGAGACCAAAATCATCAAGACTCGGGTTCCGCAGATCGACTGCCACCGCCCGGATCTTTCGTGCAGCATCCTGCAACACTTTTACAATCTGCTCAGGCTCGTCTTTCGACGAATCGGTGTCATTGCTCAGCTGCTGAAGCTGGCTTTCAAGGTGAAACTTGACTGCGACCAGGGTCTGCACCACGTCTTCGTGCAATTCATTAGCAATACGTTTCTTCTCATCTTCCTGCGCGGTCAGCATCTTTGACGAGAGCACTTCAAGTGTATGCTGTCGTTCCCTGTTTTCACGCTGTTTATCCTCAACGATGCGTTCAGCCCTTTTGATGTTGAAGAGCAGAATACCGAATAGAATCACCATAACAACCACTACGCCGATAATCAGCCCGGCAACACTGGCTCCTGCATCCTTGATCTGGTCGTTGATATCGGAATAGATCTCGAACACACCAATAACGTTACTCTTGTCCGGTGTGTGAATCGGTACATAGGTCTGAACGAGATTATCCTCTGCCGTCTCTTCGTCAAACAGGTTGAAGGTATCGCGATAGAGAATTCTGGTCGTCTCGTTCCCGCTGATCGCGGCGGCAAATCCCAAGTTTCCTTCCTGCATTCGGCCGATCTGCTCGGGCTTGGTGGAGTAGATCACTCTTCCACTCCAGTCATAGATCTTTACCCTAACCACCGATGTCTCTCGCAGCAGATCATGAATATGCCGCCGCAAGTGATAGGACACCATCTGCGCCGCTGCATCTTCTTCACCATTCTGCTCCGCCTGCTCGATGAAAGCATTTAATTCATCTGAGAAAAAAGAGACCGCTGCGCGAGTCAAGGTCGAGTTGCCTTGTTCGGAGATCTCCTCGACGGAACTCACTATCAGTCCACGGATGAAAATGATGATTAACAGCGACGTGACTGAAATCGAGATAAAGCTGGTCAGCCCGAAAAACCGGGTGAGTTGGATTTTACCCTGCCTCTTTGCCTCCAATGCGATACTCCTATGCCATTTAGAATCACAAATACCGTCTTTCGCAAGAATACAGGAGATGCATCCACTCGCAAGCAGCTCGCGCCGCTACCTGTCAGCTTAGACCACCCTTGCAATGTAGCCCCTATTTGACAGGACCGCTACCCATGAGCATGGCATCCCCTGGGAAATGAGCGATATTAGGATTATATTTTCACACCAGGTAAATAATAGTAAGCTGAGTCACATCGTGCGAGAAGTGTTTGCCAAATGCCCGCTTTATGCATTGCATGTCAAAAACGATCTAATGAACCGTTTGATTTGAATAAAGCATCAATTGACTATAATCATTAACGTGGACACCGACTAACCTTGGCGGTTAATGGGTCAAGTTGATTGAACCGGGAATTGAGTGCCACCCTGCTATGGCCTGGCTTTCCACTGGACATGTTCAACTGATGCCGGAAATTTGGTTGCAGGGTCGAAAAGACGCAGGCATCACCACGAGACGCTGCCTTTGCAGTGAATCAGGCATATAAAGATGGGAAAAAAGATACGAATAGTTCTTGCAGAAGACTACACAATCCTAAGGGCTGGTTTGAAATCGCTGTTAGAGAGCAACCCTGACTACACCGTCATCGGAGAGGCGGGAAACGGGCGGGAGGCGATTCGTTGCACCGTGGAAAAAAAACCCGACATGACGATCATGGACCTGAACATGCCAGGCATGAACGGCATGGATGCAATACAGGAGATCAGAAACCGGATCCCGGAAATGAAGATCCTCGTGCTTACGGCACACAACGAAGAGGAGTATGTCTCGCCAGTCTCAATGCCGGGGCCAACGGCTACATCCTAAAGGACGCCACCCACTCTGAACTGCTGATCGCAGTGGAGAGAGTGATGCTAGGCAAGACCTATCTAAGCCCCGACATTACAGAAAAGGTAGTGCAAGGCTATCTGGTCGGACAAAAAAATTCCGAGCCATTGACCGAGTGGGCTGCAATCACCCGACGGGAAAAACAGATACTAAAGCTCGTCGCGGAGGGACATACCAACAAAAGCATGGCGGAGTTCCTCTGCATCAGCATTAAAACCGTTGAAAAACACCGCGCGAATCTGATGAAGAAGCTCGATCTGCACAATGCTTCCGCTCTAACCACATATGCCATTGAGAAGGGCATCGTCACCCACTAGCGCCTTCAGGAGACATACTTGAATATCGCAAACACGGCCAAAATTCCTATGGACAATACCCTATAGCGTTTTTTCGTCACCATGATATTCTGGCGCTGTTTATCTGATAATCACCCCACAATTTAAGTAAATACTGAAATGGACAACAATATCGTTTGGCACTGCGCCACCGTCACCCGCGAACGCAGGGAAAAGCTCAATCAGCACAAATCCGTCGTCCTCTGGTTTACCGGCCTCTCAGGTTCGGGGAAATCGACTCTGGCTCATGCGCTGGAGGAACAACTCCACCAACGGGGAGGGCGCACCTATGTATTTGACGGTGATAATGTCCGCCATGGCCTCTGTGGTGACCTTGGGTTCAGCGCTGAAGACAGAAAGGAAAATATTCGCAGAATCGGCGAGATGGCCAAACTGTTCGTTGAAGCCGGTGTTATTGCCCTCACGGCCTTTATCTCACCCTTCACTGATGATCGAAAAAATGTCAGAAAACTGTTTTCTGATGATGATTTCATCGAGGTCTACTGTCACTGCTCCATCGAGGAGTGCGAGAGACGCGATGTAAAAGGGCTCTACAAACGCGCCCGAGCTGGTGAAATCTCCGATTTCACAGGCATCTCCTCTCCCTACGAGGTGCCGGAAAACCCGGAAATCAGCATCGATACTGAAAACAACACCCTGGAAGTGTGCGTAGAGCAGCTGCTTGAAATCCTGGTCAAGCGCGAAATCCTTCTGCAGCAAACCGAAAATGCCAAGGAGTCTCTCTCTGTCGCACACTGATGTCCTCAACATCAGCAGTGACGTTTTCCAGGGGGATCTTCAGGATTCCCCATCTTCGAAGTTTCCTTGGTGTCGACGCCATCTCAAGGAGATGGAAGTTCTTTCCCGGTCATGCATCAAAACATCACAGTGAGACGGTCATTGGATGGGGGTTAAAAACCAATACAGCCACAGCCCAGCGGTACGCTGAATCCAATAATCTCCCCTACCTCACCCTGGAAGATGGTTTTCTGCGCTCAGTGGGTCTGGGTGTAGACCAGTCACCTCCCCTTTCCATGGTGATAGACGACCTGGGGATCTATTATGATGCAACCCGCCCTTCCCGCCTGGAGAAAATTCTTACCGGCGAATTCGACGATATACCAGAATCACCTCCATTCAGCAGTCTACGGCAGTATTTCGATGGCGCTCAGAATCCCCTGGAAAACAGGGCGCTGATTTCAAGGGCACAACAGTGCATCAAGCTTATCATCGACAACCGGCTCTCCAAGTATAATTCCAGTCCGGATATCACCCTCAAGCCAACAGCAAAAAAACGCATTCTTGTTGTAGACCAGACAGCCGGCGATCTCTCCATTGAGCAGGGCCTGGCGGAACCAGAAAGCTTTACCCGCATGCTTGATGCCGCACTGGAGGAGCACCCCGTAGCGGAGATCCTGGTCAAGATTCACCCCGATGTGATTGCAGGCAGGAAGCAGAGCCACCTCCTGCGGGCCGGGAAACACCCTCGCGTTCATCTTCTTTCCGAAAATTGCAATCCAGCCAGCCTGTTACATCAGGTTGACCATGTCTACGTCGTTACTTCTCAAATGGGTTTCGAAGCGCTGATGTCAGACAAGCCTGTTACCTGCTTCGGCGCCCCTTTCTATGCCGGTTGGGGGCTTACCGATGACCGGATTCAGATTCCCAGACGCACCAGGAATCGCACCATAGAACAGCTCTTTATCGCAGCCTATATCCTTTACAGCCGGTACTGCGACCCGGATACCGGCAAATCATGCGAAATCGAACGGGTCATTAGCCACTTCACCCTTCAACGGCACTACTTTATTGAAAACAGTGGCAACCTTTTCTGTTTTGGCTTTACTCCATGGAAGCGTGGTTATGTTCGCGACTACCTCTACAGTCCCTGGAATAAAATTCGCTTCGCCAGCAGTGCCTGGCAGATAGAGCGACGCCTGCCACAGAAAGATGCCCGCATTGTTGTGTGGGGGGTTCGTGAGAATAAAAAAATACGCGACCTTGCCAAAAAGCATAATATTCCCATCTGGCGTATGGAAGACGGCTTCCTGCGTTCCGTGGGCCTGGGTTCTGATCTGACAGCCCCGGCATCCCTGGTTTTGGACAAACAGGGGATCTATTTTGACCCAAGCCAAGCCAGTGACCTGGAAACAACCCTTGAAAACACTGTTTTTTCTGTGGAAAAGATTCACCGCGCCCAGTCGATAAGAAAAGCACTTATCGACTCCGGAATCAGTAAATATAACGTCGGCAAAAGAAAACCGCTTACCCACTCAGCGAAACCCGGACAGCGTATTATCCTGGTTCCCGGTCAGGTCGAAGATGATGCCTCTATCCGCCTGGGGTGCCGAGATATCCGTACAAATGGAGCACTGCTTCAAGCTGTGAGAGAAAATGCCCCTGATGCCTATATCATCTACAAACCACACCCGGATGTGCTGAGTGGAAACCGAAAGGGCCAGAGAAAAACCCGCCCTCTCCCCTATTTTGATCAACTGGTTACCGATATTGGCATCTCACAATGTCTCGATACCGTTGACGAGGTGCACACCATGA
This sequence comes from Gammaproteobacteria bacterium (ex Lamellibrachia satsuma), assembly GCA_019623805.1. Lineage (NCBI taxonomy): Bacteria > Pseudomonadati > Pseudomonadota > Gammaproteobacteria > Gammaproteobacteria bacterium (ex Lamellibrachia satsuma). Next base: position 3,471,685 of record CP053680.1, on the reverse strand, counting down.
CCTCCCTGGTCGGTTTTGAAGGATTGTTAAGGGGTAAACAGGTTACTACCTACGGCCTTCCTTTCTATGCGGGGTGGGGGCTTACCACTGACAAACACCAACTGGATCGCAGAAATTGCAGAAACAGGACTTTGACAGTAGATGAACTGCTAGCCGGTTGTATGGTATTATACCCTCGTTATATCAATGGTTTTTCTGGGGCTTTTTCCAGTCCGGAAATGGCCATCAGCGGGCTTGAGAGTCAACGATCATCAGCAATCAACGAGACTCGAATCAGCTCACATGGGACCAGTCGTATGGCCAGGAAGCTAAACAACCTTATCCATGGATTGATGTATGGCAAGTAATATTCTCCTGCTTCAAGGACCAGTGGGGCCTTTTTTCAAGCGCCTCGCCATGGACCTGGAAGAATCCGGGCATACGGTTTACAAGATAAATCTCAATGCGGGTGACCGCTTTTTCTTCAGTGGCGAGCATAGCGTGGATTACACCGGCACTGTTAAGCAGTGGCCGGAGTTTCTGAAGCTGTTTCTGGAAGATTGTAAAATCACCACCATCTATCTGTTCGGTGATGAACGCTCGTACCACAAAAGGGCCCATGAAGTTGCACGCTTGCTCTCCATTGACGTATTTGTCTTTGAGGAGGGCTATCTCCGGCCTCACTACGTCACCCTTGAAAAAGATGGCGTAAATGGGCGCTCATCCATTCCACGCTCTCCAGCGACATATGACGGCATCCAGGAAGAGCCCTTAAGACAAGCGACATCAGTTCCCTACTCATTTGCCCATGCAGGTTGGTATGCGGCCGTTTATTTTTTTATGGGATGGCTTGGGCAGAGTCACTTTCCGGACTACATCCACCATCGCCCATTTAAATGGTACAACGAGGCGGTAATATGGGTAAGAGGGGGATTCAGAAAATACTACTACCGCTTTTGTGAACGTGGCGTTCAACAACAACTGACAACACACTATTCAAAGAGGTTCTTCCTCGTACCGCTTCAGGTCCATAACGATACACAGATAAAAATCTGGTCATCGGTTCCCTCTGCGGCTGCCTTTATCAGAAGAGTGATCTCCTCCTTTTCGAAACATGCACCGACAGACACCCTTCTGGTGATCAAACACCATCCACTGGACAGGGGTTACTCAGACTACACCCGAATAATCAATAAACTTGCCGACAAGTATGGCTGCAAAGCGCGGGTTATCTATGTTCACGACATGCATCTGCCCACCCTTCTGAATCATGCCAAAGGCACGGTTCTGCTAAATAGCACAGTAGGCCTATCCTCAATATTACATGGCACACCCGTTAAAACATCGGGCCATGCCATCTACAATATGCCAGGACTTACGTTTCAGGGGAATATGAAAGCGTTCTGGAAAACCCAGGGCAAGGTGGACAGAAAGTTATTTCAGCGATTCAGAAATCACCTCATAGAAAAAAACCAGATAAACGGAAATTTCTACCGGAAAACTCCAGGCCTAAAAAGTCATTCTGGTATTGATTACCAGCATCTATTTGAGCTTACACAGGCATCAGATGAGGCCTCTCATTCAACAGCAACCGACATGCCAATCGCGTCTCCCGGTGCAGATGCTCATGCACTCCTCGCCGCCTATATCGATTCAGTACAGAAGGGTATTGAACATTCGGATGTGGCGTGACCTGTATATCCACCCGCTCAGTGATAGCAAATTCGGGCTGGAATATACAGGATGGCATGGGGTGAGGCTGCTTAAACTGTGACGAACGTAGGGTGCGCCACGCGCACCATGATTGTTGTAACTGTTTATTCTGGTGCGCACGCGCACCCTACCAGATGAATTAATCGCCGTCCTTCATCTTTTCGATCACCAAACAACCTCAACATCGTATCCCCTCAAGCTTCCATCTTTGCTTATCAGGATTAACTCCTCCGACAGCGCCTGGGCTACGAGCATGCGATCGAACGGATCACGATGGATAAAGGGCAATGAGCTAAGCATAGTGCAATGCTCAGGACGCAGGGGCAGGCTGGATACTGCATTGTCTCTCATAAAACCCTGCAGCTGACTCATCCAGTCTGCACCCAGATCCAGTTTGCCAAGGCTGATTTTTATGGCCATTTCCCAGAAGGACATAATACTAACGGAGACGGCGTTGTTTTCATCTTCCAGAAGCACCCTGGCAGTTTGCGAAAGACGCTGGGGTTGACTGCTCATCCATATGAAGGCATGAGTGTCCAGCAATAGGTCCATTACAGGTAACCCTTGAAGTCATTCGGCGTTTCATCAAAATCATCCGCCATGTACTTTACCAGCCCCTTCAAAGTACCCAACCTGCGTTTGTCCCGAGCTTCGGGGAGTACCTCGAGTCGCACCGTAGGTTTATTATTGCGGGCAATAATCACTTCTTCTCCAGCCAATGCCCTCTCAATCAGTTTCGACAGTTGGGACTTAGCCTGATGTACATTGACTTGCATGTGGACACCTCGGAAAATCACTTATTAGCCAACAGTCTAGCTAACCTTACAAAACTATGCAACGGTTTCAGATGAAGGTGCAGAGTCAAACCGCCCAAACAATAGTAGTAACAACGACGGGGTTGAAGCGGTTTGACTCGGGCCACGGCGTACTTTAAACCTTCTTCACAGGGCCAGGATACTGTGCCATAAGAGAGTCGGATGTTAGCAGGGTGATACCCTCAACCATTGCCTGAGCAACGAGTATGCGGTCAAAAGGGTCTTTGTGTGTCGGCGGCAAGCTATCGATAGCAACAGCGTGTTCGCTGCCAATAGGCAGTTCGCTGTAACCATTATCCAGCAGCCCCCGTCGCAGGAGTCGCGCATCTGCCTGAAAATCATCACGTCCCAGCCCACTCTTGATGGCGATCTCCCATAGACTGGCCGCACTGAAAAACAGCTCGTTTTCTACCTCACTAATCAAGCCACGAGCATCAGCAGACAGGCGGTCAGGGTCACCTGCCGCCCAGAGCAATAAATGAGTATCCAGCAGAAGCTTCAAGCTTCATCACCAAAAAGCAACTCAATTTCAGCGCTACCCATCTGATCGAAATCATCGGGTACAGTAATCTGCCCCGCCATAAAGCCCAACCGCTTTACCTGCCCCACCTCCGGCGCACTCAAAGGCATAACCTTGACCAGTGGCTTACCTGCCTTGGCGATGATAAATGGCTCGCCCTTGGTGGCCTGATCAATCAGTCGTGACAGATGCGTCTTTGCTTCGTGGATATTGACAGTGTGCATAACGACCTCAGATAAACTAAGTTCCATTAGTTTAGTCTATAACTGAGTAGAAAAACAATGGAAAGTCTTTGAGAATAGCTAAACAATGGGAAACGAGAAGTTGTCGGTTAAAAACTGATTTTTCTACAGACTCAATATGCGAAAAAGGGATCAAATCGGCCATGAATAAACGGCCTTGGCACATCAGAGCCAAAAGCCAACTAGCGCACTTAGTCAGGCGTGTCGGCGGAGTACAGATCCGCGATGCCTTTGCCAATGTTGTCAAACATGGACGCACTCCGTTCGATTTTGTTGAACAGGATCACTTCACGCCTCTTGGCGATCCTGACAATGCGATGCGTCTATTCAAACGATCCGTTGATATGGTTGAAATAGAGGTATTCTCCTACTGCAACCGTATTTGCTGGTTTTGTCCTAACGCAAAATATGACCGACGGTCAGCACAGCATCACATGGATGACAATGTGTATTTATCCATCCTCAGGCAACTGGGGAAGTGCGACTACAACAGGAAAATCAGTTATAGCCGCTATAATGAACCACTGGCAGACAGGATCATTATCGACAAAATCGCCCAGGCTCGCAGCTTGGTACCAAAAGCGGTTTTGCACCTGAATACCAACGGCGATTACCTGACCAAAGAGTATCTTGACAAACTTTACGACGCTGGCCTGAACAGTTTGAATATCCAGATTTATCTGCGAAATAACCAAACATATGATCATGAAGAAACCCGGCAACTGATGCAAAAAAAGGTCGCCGAACTTGGTCTTAAAGCAAAAATTACAGTTGATCTTTTTGGCCGCCGTTTGGAAGCAGGTATTGGCTACAAAGATATGTTATTGCGTATCTATGGGCGCAACTTTGATAACACAGGCTGCAACCGTGGTGAAACAGTAGGGGTCACCAATCAGCCTGTTCGCACATCTCCATGTTTGTCGCCATTTTATCACGTCTATATCGACTATAACGGTTCCGTCATGCCATGCTGCAATCTGCGCTCTGACATTCCTGAACATCAGGATTGCATTATTGGTAACTTGAATACGCAAAGTAATATTTTTCTGGTTTATGCAAGTGCCAATGCGGTAGCATGGCGGCGTTCACTTGTTGGCTTTGAAAAAAAGGATGGTCTTTGCAAACACTGCAGCTTTGTCCCCTTTGCTAAAACGTCAGTAACCACAACGGTGCAGGACAAGCTGATGGCGATGTCCAAAAAGCGCTGACTCAGCACAATGCTTATTTAATCAGGGCAGTACCTCAATCCAGAAACTGCAACCCTTGCATTTTCCAACGGTGCAGCAACGCCCTTTCACCCTCCCAATTGTGCCGCCGACCCGGTTTGTGTCGATGCAGTGCATAGTGATAGCGCATACCCGGCACAGATTGTCGCTGAAATCCGGCAGCCATTAGCCCTTCAGGCGCACCGAGCATTTCAATTACCCATGCCAGACACAAGACACCCGCACTGGGTGGTGCCTTGAGCTCTCGTACCAACATCCGCCAAATGCTCAGGGGTAGGGTAAGCACCTTCTTATCCGCATCGAGCAGTGAAACAATATTGCCCCAATCGGCAAGATGGTAACGCGCATCCGGTCCGACAATAACCACCCATTCGACCTCCTCGACTGCTGGCGGGTACGGGGTCTGCAAGTTGGGGGCACAAACCCAAACGTCAAGACGGCTACCAACTTCCTGCATCTGTGTCGATAGTTTGCCATCCGACGCCTCGCAGGCAGTTTCAGTAGAAAACAGGTTAAAGCGAAACACCACACTAGAGGTGTCAATGGTACGACCGATAGTGCTATTCGCTAGAGTGGCGGCATTACCGACCACACAAATGCCGTCACGGTTTGCGCTCAGATATGCTGTGAATTCGTCACGCCAAACCGCCTGCTTATTCTGCAATATCGCCAGAGCGTTTGCCTCACTGGAGATCGGCTCACCTCGCTGCGCCATCACTACTGCAACTTGTGGGGAGCTTTCAGCCAAGTCTCTCAGAGTGTCAGAGGGGAACTTATCCAGCGGTGCCTCACTATGCCCCTCCCAAAGCCAGTTAAAAACCCGTCGCTGCGTTACAGGATTAAAACTCACAAAAGAGGTCTGTAACGGCTTAAGTAGTCGCGATGGTGCAGTTAAGCCTAGATCGCGCCGAAACCCCAAGTAGGCAATTAAATTGGCTAAACTTGGCCGCCTGCGCCACGCTGAATAGAAGCAGGCAAGGGTTGTCTTGTCATACTCCCCCTTTTTGCGACGCCAACGTCCTACCGCTGCGCTCAGCCACCATGGTACGCAGGATAATGCAGTTCGATCTGTAGGAAACCACTGCATCAAGATTAACCCATCAACGTTTCTACAAACTGCAAAAAAAGCTTTGCCTGCTTCTCAACATCGGCAAGGGCAACAGTACGCTGCCTAAGTTCATGCGACGCCCGCTGGTACTCTGCTTCATTGAGCAGACGCTCCAGGTTGTCAATCCACTCTTCAGGTTTTGTTGAAACCCAGGCTCCAGCACGGGAAAAGCGAACATTATCTGAATTTGAGGAGCAGAGAGTGGGGATACCCCAATAGCCCGCCTCCAGGACTTTAAGGGCCGATTTGCACTGGTTGAAGGGGGTCTCCTCCAACGGCGCCAGATTCACCCAACTGTTTCTAACACGGGCCTGATACTCAGAAAATGGCACCCGTTCTTCATATGATATCTGTCGTGGATCGGCATTGATGGCAAACACCAGCGGACCGGTTATCTGTAATTTGACCTCGGGATGTGCCCGTAGAAAGCTCGACAACGGCTCTCTGATTTGCGCAAAGTCACGATGATGGCTCCGCGTACCGGGGAAATAGGTAATAATCCTCTTACCCGCATTGGGTAGCACATCATGCGACGCTTGCCGCCAGGCCAGATGCACACTGTTGTGAATGACTTCAACGCGGATAGAGGGAAACAAGCGGCACACATGATTCGCCAGAGGCTCGGTGGAGACGATAACGCCATCAAACCACGACAGCGCCCGCCGATGGGCTCGAAAACGTCGCCGCGTCACCCTGCGTGAAACCAGCCTATTCAGAACACCCGGTGAAGAGTCGGCACAAGCTTCATCAAAGACCAGATCATCGAAATCTGCGATCACTACAACTCCACGGAGACGTAACTGCCGAAGCAGGTACCACAATCGAACGGAGGCAATAGGTCGATGGAAAATAACCGCCTGATATCCTTCCTTCCATTTGAGTTTCGTCAAATGGGTAAGATGGACATCGTGGCCTTGTTCCAAGAGGGCTAGTCCGAGGTTTTCGCAGCGGTAGACGAAAGCGGGATCGTTGCGATAAAGATCCACATTACGGTTACTGGCAACGAATGCAATGTTCTGAATTACCATGTAGCCAGTGCACACCCTGTTATGCAAATGCAATTTACGATTAAGGAATCTCTGATTAATTGAGTCACTGTCATCTCGACCGTAGGGAGAGATCTCAAACCACTGAACTGTCAATAGGTTATGAGGGTTGAGATTTCTCGCTATGCTCGAAATGACAATTAATCAGTGGTTCCTTAAAATTGCATTAATGCTATCCCGTTAACCCCTTAAGAAGCGCACACGTCCACCGACAAGCGCAGCAGCATCGGCAAGCACCTTATCAGCAGTAACGATCATTAGATTATATTCTACCGCGCATGCCAGATGGAGTGCATCCAGGGTACGCAGCGCCGTTTTCCGCCCTAGAAGCCAATGCCGTGCTTGCCAGTAGTGACGATCTTCCAGAGCAACGCGTTCAAACACGTCGAGGCGAAGATCTTCAGAAAAGGTTGTCTCCAGCAATTCTGCCTGCTCGCCAGTTAGCTCTCCCATTCGCACCCAACGCGCTAAAGCGGAAGCCACTTCGACCTCTGTTAAGGCACTGATCACCAGCGTCACCTCATTCTGGATCTGCTCTGCTTGCGCCGTTAACTGCTCCTGACGGTATAACGGCAACAACGCGCTGGTGTCAAAATAGAGACGAGGATCAGCCACGCTCTTCTCTAAGCTCTCGAATCAGCTCTGTTGATGTAGTCTCAGAGGGGGGCAAAGTATCACGTAATTTTGCCCGAACAGATGCACGCGCCACCCGTGAACTATCTGAACTTGGCTCTGGGGGAGCAAGCCGCGCCACTACCCGACCCCGCCGTGTTATCTCCACCTGCTCTCCATGCTCGACGGCTTTCAACAATCGGCTGAGTTGTTCTCTCGTTTCTCGGACACTGACTTGCATAGCCTACCCCTTCAATGTGGTCACATTAAAGTGTACACATAATCGCAAGATTTTCCAAGTCACATAACACCCCTTTATCCAGGTATTTAAGTCAACTCTGTCTTGAATAAAATGTAGCCTGAAGTCACTGGCACCTCGCCAGTTCCAACACCTCAGCGACCAGTTCCTCAGCCCGCACAGCGTCTTCAGCCTCGGCGTAACAACGCAATTCCGGCGCATTACCTGATGGGCGCAGATGGACGATGTCACCACTCTCAAAGGTAAACCGCAGTCCATCAGTCACATCCAGTGCCAAAACCGGACCGTAGAGCCGGGCAAGCGGTTCGGAGTCTTTTTCAAGCTCCATCAACAGTTTCCGACTCCGCTCTATTGCTACACCCTGAAGCCGATCACTCGCAGTAAAACGCTTAGGCAAATCCGTTGTCAGTGCAGAAAGAGGCATCCCCTTTTCATGAGCAAGCGCCAATAGTGCCAGGATTGGCAACACTGCATCACGGGTGGGCAACGGTTGCAGAATTTTCCCGTTGTGCTCAATTTCACTCCCCAGCAGAAATCCGCCGTTCGCCTCAAAACCGACCACCGGTGCCTTTCCGGCAGCCTGCAGTGCCTCCATGCCTTCGATGACATACGGCGAGCCGATGCGGGTCCGGGTGATATGTTTAAACCATCCGCTTTTTTCAATAGCCGTTGTGCAACTGACTGGTGTGACAAGCGCTTCGGCCTTCAGGAATCGTGCGCACAACAATCCGACGACATCTCCCCGAAACCAAATGCCCTGTTCGTCACCAAGCAGAGGGCGATCGGCATCTCCGTCGGTCGAGATCAGTGCATCCAGCTGGTGCTCCAAAACCCACGCTTTAGCACGTTCAGCATCCTCTTCTGAAACTGCTTCTGTATCTATCGGGACAAATTTATCGGTACGCCCCAGCGCTATCACCTCTGCGCCCAACCTGGAAAGCAGTGTCGTCAGCAGATCGCGCGCAACACTGGAGTGCTGATAAAAACCAACTCGCAACCCCGCCAGCATATCCTTGGGAAGGAACTGAAGATATCGTTCCAGATAACGTTGTTGCGCCCCCTCATTCACCGTAGGCAAGTCCGGCAACTCCAGAGGCTCAGGCAATAAAACCTCGGCACCCATAATCGCAGCTTCATCCGCTTTGGTAATCTCACCCTCTGGCCGGTAGAACTTGATTCCGTTTCGGTCGAACGGAATATGACTGCCGGTTACCATGATTGCCGGAACTCCCTTCTGCATTGCATGCAATGCCAGTGCAGGCGTAGGTACTACCCCGCAGAACTCAGCAACAAGGCCAGCCGATTCAATCGCAAGAATACAAGCACGCGCAATCTCGGGGCTGCTGGACCGCAGATCGATGCCAACAACAACTTGTTGAACCGATGCACGCTCAAACAAATTAAGGAAAGCTGCTGTATAACCAGCACAAACCTCAGGCGTCAACTGTTCGACCAAACCGCGGGCACCACTGGTCCCAAAAACCACACCACTGTCAGTTGCCAATTGCTGAATAGAGACTGTTTTCATGTTTTTAAATCTTCATCTTCCATATGCGCAAGGCGAGTTCGACCGCATCCTCGTAACGTGGTTCAAGCTGCTCGACTGACTCCGGATAGTCAGAAAAGTCCTCGTCGAACAGCGACTCTGAACGATCTGGAAATGCCTTCTCTTTTATTCGTGCATTACACTCCAGGTATCGATGATAGAACTTCATCGCCTCTTTGCGGCTGGCAGGGTAATTTTTGCCATGACACAATTCTGAGATGAGCCGGGTCACCGCATCGCGCTCTTTGTTCCTCTGGCCCTCGACCATACGCGGCATCTTCCGGTTGACCTCAAGTAGAAAATCCGCACCCATTTGATTTAGCGACTCATTCTCCACAACAGGCATGCGCTTGCCTTCCGGATGTAACCCGCAAACAGCGCAGAAATCATGCACCAGATCACCCTGTTCCCACTCACGCGGTGAAAAGAGACGAACCATTAGCGTCTCTTCGCCAAACACCGCACACCAATTATCGTAGATTTTGTCGTAATCGAAATAGTATGGTACAGGCCCTTTAGGTGCACCAGGAAAGAGAATCGGAGTGGGATTGCCGGACTTGATCTTGGTCGAATAGAGACTCACCGCCACGCGATCTTGCCGACGCAGGTAGAGTACGATTTCAAATCTCTCCACCCATGGCTCCAAAAATGCCTTTAGCCGGGCAATTGTTTCTTTACCAAACAGCCGACTGTGTAGGTGTTCTGATGAAATGACCAGTACATTCGCCTCGGGTGCTGCCGCAAACTCCCGCAACAAATTGTCTCGTAGCGCTTCCCTATACAACTCCTGATCCGAGGCAGAATGAATGCCTAACGCAACCCCCCCATCCGTTTCCCAAGGCTTGTTTTGTGCGCAGGCAACAAAACCCCACTGAGTCCCACCGTTTTTACCAGTGGCCGATGGGTAGATCACACCATCTCGGGCCAATGCCGTACGATTCACCGCCAGAAAACGTTGTATGGTGGTAGTGCCGGTCTTCTCTGTACCTATATGCAGCACACAGCGTTTGAAACGCTTTTTTTCCGCTTGGCTGGTCATGCTTGAACCATTTGATGGCTTGGCAACCTGCCCGATAACCGAGCGCAACTTGTTGATTACCATTTCGAGCCCTTCTGCAGATCCCTGGCTTTGTCACGGTGGGCAATCTCTTCCAGCGCTAAAAGGTAGGCACGACTGTTCGAGTGCACCCGATCACTGGCCGCCATTTCCGCCTGTGGCCACCATCGATAATCGAGGTGCTGCGCTGAAGGCAGGCTACTCAGGTCAATATCCTGCCGAAAATGGTAGGCCAGCACCACATAATGGGTATCCGGTGTCTCGCCAAAGACACTATCATTGTAGAAATGCTCATACACGCCCAGGAAACAGGTGGAGGCGCGGCTCGCCTCGACGCCCAGTTCATCCCTTGCCAGCCGCGTGAAAGCGATATCAAGACTTTCGCCCTTCAGAATTCGTCCACCTGGCACAAACCAACACCCCTGCGCCGGACGATTATTGCGCAAGCCAAGGAGAATCTCACCGCAGCCATTTTCTACCGCCAGATCAATCGAAACCAGCGGCGTTGACGCCACAACGGTCTGGAAAACATCAGCTGGTAGATGCACTTTCAGCCCTTGAACCGTTCCTGATTCTCCAGAAACCAACGATAGGCATCACGCAGCCCCTCTTCAAGGGTAATCGACGCCTCCCAGCCCAACGCCTTCAAACGGGCAACATCCATCAACTTGCGCGGTGTACCATCGGGCTTACTGCTGTCGAAGCTCAGCTTTCCGAAAAATCCTGCAACACGGGCAATCGCTTCTGCAAGTTCCCGAATCGTACAATCCACACCGGAGCCAACGTTGATATGAGACAGCATTGGTTTTGTATTCGCCTTATAGGATTCACTATTCAGTTCCATCACATGCACACTGGCCGCCGCCATATCATCCACATGCAGAAACTCGCGCATCGGTGTACCACTACCCCAGATTACCACCTCTTCTGCATTGGATTGAACTGCCTCATGAAAGCGGCGCAGCAACGCTGGAATCACGTGGCTGTTCTCTGGATGAAAGTTGTCATTCGGTCCATAGAGGTTAGTTGGCATTACACTACGGTAATCACGACCGTGCTGACGATTATAACTCTCGCACAACTTGATGCCGGCAATCTTGGCAATGGCATATGGCTCGTTTGTGGGCTCCAGCGTCCCAGTGAGCAGCGCCTCCTCCTTCATCGGCTGCTCGGCCGACTTGGGATAGATACAGGAAGAGCCGAGGAACAGTAACTTCTGCACCCCCACCGAGTGCGCCGCATGAACAATATTGGCCTCAATCATCAAATTTTCATAGATAAAATCAGCAGGGTAGGTATTGTTGGCATGGATACCACCCACTTTCGCCGCCGCAAGGTACACCTGATCTAAACCTTCGTGCTCGAAAAAAGCCTGTACAGCCGCCTGATCCAACAGATTCAGCTCATCACGTCCGCGGGTGATGATGTTGGTATACCCTAACGCCTGGAGGCGCCGGATAATGGCAGCCCCAACCATCCCCCGATGGCCGGCCACAAAAATTTTCTGCTGCAGGTTACGGGACATAATCAATGCTCTGCCTGAATCGGCAACTCGTACCCATGCTCTTTCAATAACGCATGCCGTCGTGCCTCGTGCAGATCGGTAGCCACCATCTCAGCACACATCTCCTGGACTGTGATTTCCGGTACCCAGCCCAACTGCTCTTTCGCTTTGGTAGGATCACCCAGCAGGGTTTCCACTTCAGCGGGACGAAAATATCGCGGATCAACTGCAACGATCACATCGCCCACTTTCAACCCAGGCGCTTTGTCACCCTCTATTCGCTCAACAATACCCTTCTCATCCAGCCCTTCACCCTCAAAACGCAGGGTCAGCCCTAATTCTGCGGCTGTCATGCTGACAAAATCGCGCACTGAGTGCTGGACGCCGGTTGCGATCGCAAAGTCTTCAGGATGATCCTGCTGCAGCATCATCCACTGCATACGAACAAAATCCTTTGCGTGACCCCAGTCACGAAGCGCATCCATATTGCCCAGGTAGAGGCACTTTTCAAGCCCCTGTGCAATGTTGGCCAAACCGCGGGTAATCTTCCGCGTGACAAACGTCTCACCACGTCGCGGTGACTCATGATTGAACAGGATCCCATTACAGGCGTACATACCATAGGCCTCACGGTAGTTCACCGTGATCCAATAGGCATACAGCTTGGCTGCCGCATAGGGGCTGCGCGGATAAAACGGCGTGGTCTCTTTCTGGGGCGTCTCCTGCACCAGCCCAAACAGTTCGGATGTAGATGCCTGGTAGAAGCGCGTCTTCTTCTCAAGCCCCAGTAAGCGAATCGCCTCAAGGAGGCGAAGTGTGCCCATACCAACAACATCGGCAGTGTATTCAGGCGCCTCGAAACTAACAGCCACATGGGATTGTGCTGCCAGATTATAGACCTCATCCGGCTGCACCTCCTGAAGGATTCGGGTTAGATTAGAACTGTCCGTAAGATCACCGTAGTGGAGTATAAATCGTTGATTGTCAACATGTGGATCCTGATAGATATGATCCACGCGCTGTGTATTGAATGATGAGGCACGGCGCTTGATACCGTGTACCTCGTAGCCCTTCTCTAATAATAACTCTGCCAGATAGGAGCCATCCTGGCCCGTTATGCCCGTAATAAGTGCTTTTTTCATTTTATCAATACTTCCATAAATATTTTACTATGAGGCTCACAAATACCTGAACCGTCACCTGATTGAATGAGTAATTATCTGCTATCCACACCTCAGGAAGAACCAAATACTTTTCCCCAGCAATTCAAAAAAAATACTAGGCTGTTACGATCTTGCCACGCCACAACTTAGGCGGCTCTCCCGCACTCCCAGTTTCTTCCTGAAGTGAGGGCTTATATGCATCTTGTACCTGTGACATGGTCTCCTCACCATAATAGCTACGGATGAACTCGAACAAGATATTCAAAATCACGTAGCGTGAAACATGCCGCACAACATCATCATCTGTACCATACACAGAGTATGGCATGTGGCAGCCTACCCATTTCACCACCTCGAAGGAGGGCCAATAATATACATCCGGTCTCTCCTCACTCATTAGTGTATCTATAGCCACTCTTAGAATAGACTTTGAAATGCAATCTGAGGTAACACAAGATGAATTACGAAAGGTAGCCTTCAGCGGCACTGGTGACAGCGTTATAATGATTGGGGCATGCGCATTTACCTCACGGATTAGATCTATAATTTCGCCAATATTTCGTTTATTCTCTTCAACGGTTGTGACTCGAAACACATGACGATTTTCATCGAAAACCGATTCTGGTATACCCCGCCAGAATACCTTGCCTGATCTTGCATCTTCCCATACCTCAGCAAGACCAATTGTAAACACAATTGCACCAGCATCTCGTAAGTAGTCCACATACTGATCACGTTCATAAGCTGGCTGCCAATCTTCTAGTTTACCTTCATGCGTCCTCTCATATCGGAACCCTCTCGATGTTTGTTCTCCTCTTACACACCATGAAACAAAGTCTAATAATGCAAAAGTATTATTTAATCCTGACGGAACCCAAAAACTATCTGATGCTAATCCTACGTCATTAAGAAAATATCTTAGCTCTGATGCGAAGCAAGACCCTAATGTAATTACATTATCGTTCAGTGTCAGAACTGGAGATTTAGGCACATGGCCATTAATAACATGATGACGAATTAACTTTGATAAATCATTAAATGCATCAATATCAGCCGGATAAGCGCATAAATCGTCTTTATGCCATTTGCCTTCCGCCCAAGATGCAGAACCACTACCATTTCGCTGTTTGGTAAGACTACCGATTTCAGAGGCCACGTGAATGCTCGTATTTAATATAATGAAAACTACAATATAGAATATTTCCAACAAATAAATTTACCGCATGAAAAAACCGCGCATAATAATACAGCGTGATTATAATTGGGGCAGATATGTTTTTCCAAGCGATTAAAAAATTGACTTATCCTCTTCCTCCTTTTCTTTGATCTAACCGGACATAAAGCAAGTAAGCCAAAGTTCTCCACGTCTTGCATAACTTTTCCGATTACCCTCAAACTTCAGTCACACAGAGGTATGAGTGGTGTGCACACTGCAGTGTAGCCGAGGACCAGCATCATGCCTTCACAAATAAATCTTAGGTTTATTTGATAACAGAATTCGTTAATAAGTGCCTGACCACTTTTCTCTATATCAAGCACCGACCTCCTATTACTAGGACCACTCCCAGCCTTAATTCAGAAATGGACCCCAATTTTCGGACAGTCGCTTAAGTGTATTCTGCCTCTCTGATTATGCTGCTTGCGGCAACACGATTTCTCCAAAATGCGCCTGATCTGGTGTTTTTCCAAGACTCTGGTGTTTTCGCTCCGAATTATAGAAATCCAAATAGTCCCCAATCTTGGAACGTGCCTCGCTCACGGACTCGTAGGCCCGCAGGTAGACCTCTTCATACTTGACACTGCGCCAAAGCCGCTCAACAAAGACATTGTCTACCCAGCGACCTTTGCCGTCCATGCTGATTTTTATCCCTGACGCTTTCAGTACAGCCGTAAATGCCTCACTGGTAAACTGGGCGCCTTGATCCGTATTAAATATCTCCTGGGCACCAGAGCGGCGGATAGCCTCCTCCAATGCATCCACACAGAAGTCACTCTCCATCGTATTGGAAAGACGCCAGCTTAGTACTTTGCAACTAAGCCAGTCCATAATCACCACCAGATAGACAAAGCCCCGGGCCATCGGAATATAGGTGATGTCGCTACAGTAAACCTGGCCCGGACGATTGATCTTCAGTCCCTTCAGCAGGTAAGGATAGATCTTGTGCCCCTTGCCCGGCTGGCTGGTACCCTTCTTGGGATATAGAGCCGTTATCCCCATTTGGCGCATCAGCCGTTGTACACGCTTGCGGTTGATGTCGTAACCCTCTTCCCATAGCCAATCACGGATCCGACGGCTACCGTAGAAAGGACGCTTCAGGTGCATCTCATCAATTCGTCGCATTAGCTTTAGGTCTTTCTCTGACACGTCCTTAGGCCGATAGTAAACCGTTGAGCGATTTAGCGACAGTAACTGGCATTGACGGGTCACGGGCAAAGCATTCTGCCGGTCGATCATCCCTTTCCTTTTGGACCGTGAATCCTTTCCAGCCCTTGCTCTAAAAAATCCCGCTCCATCGTCAGTTGGCCTATCTTGGCATGCAGTTCTTTGACCTTGTGTTCATTCTCTTCTGCCTGCTTCTCAGACCGACCAAAAACCTGATCGGCATTGCCTACCAATTGGCGCTTCCACTCGGTGATCTGATTGGGATGAACATCAAACTGTTCTGCTAATTCCGTCAGGGTTTTATCACCCTTCAAAGCTGCTACGGCCACCTTGGCCTTGAAGCTGGACGAATGGTTTCTACGTTTTCTTCTCATCTTCTGCTCCTGTCTCTCGAACAATAGTCTTGCAGAAGACACTTAAACTTTCCTCATCCCTGTCCAACTACTGGGGTCCACCTCTTTCTGTACCCAGTCGCGACAACGATTCACACAACCGTACGTACCACCTTTTGCTTTATAGTGATTGATATGATGCATTTATCCAAATTAATAGCCCAGATAGGTAAGATATCGATTAAATACTGAGTCGCAATAGATAATCTCCTCATCTGACATTTCTGATAAATAGCGATCTGAGATACCTTTGTTAAACCTCAAATTCCAAGAAGCAGATGATGACTGCATTTCCCTAGACGCAATCAAAATATCTTCAAGTTCTTTCTGCTCAAGATATATCCCAAAATATTGCATAACCTCATCCAGTACTTTTCCTGGGTTAGCAATAAAGTCCTCATACCTAACAACTTTTGTAGCGTTACTATTAACCCACCCTAACGCTTCTTCACAATATTCGACCACTTTTTCGACTGAGCCTGAAAGACTACTAAAACGAGGAAACTCAACTGGATTCTTCTTATAATTATCCATACCAGATAAAACAACATCATGTGGTCTTCTATATATGTAAGAACATTTAACTTTCCCCTCTAATACAAATCTTTTTAAATGATCATTAATCCCAATATGGGTTTTAACGACAAATGGCCCATGTTCTTGCGATAGATCATGCAGATCACATAATACTTGATAACTGGAACAATTATTAACGTAGCTGTTAACTCCATCTATAACTCCTTTACTTG
The DNA here is from genome assembly GCA_019623805.1 of Gammaproteobacteria bacterium (ex Lamellibrachia satsuma). NCBI lineage: Bacteria > Pseudomonadati > Pseudomonadota > Gammaproteobacteria > Gammaproteobacteria bacterium (ex Lamellibrachia satsuma). The sequence goes on along the minus strand of CP053680.1, from coordinate 3,455,371 downwards.
TTGCATTTATTAACGCCACTTGACCGTTATCACCGTATTTGTATTGAATAGCACGAACCTGCATATAGCTTAATAATGTACTAGCTGATTTTGGCATCGAGTTACTTAGAAAGAACACCTAATACTCCTTAATAATTATCCAGCATGTTACTATAAACTCAGTAAAGATGGTGAAACATGACCAATTACCGTACTTGGAAAGAATGCAGGCGAATAGCCTCTTTTAGGCTGATTTATTATCCTTGAAACATAATTCGTAACACTATTAACCTTACGATATTCTTCCCCTTGTATTTTGGCACGTTGCATATATTCATGCTTATTTTCGGCCATTTTCAAAAGCATAGCGACCGCCTCATCATTTCCTTCAACAGCTTCTCCACCACCATGGCTAATCAGACCGGCACAAAACGTGCCTTTTGTGGTTAGAATACACTTATCAGAGCTTATCGCTTCAACGGCGATGCCAGACCCTCTAATTCTATAGTTCTCTTTGTCATACATAAGCAATACGACATCTGAAGCCAAAAGCTGGGAGTGGTACTCATCTTCACTCATTACTGAATCAATCAACTTAACATAAGATTCCGGGTAACCGGATAGCTTTTCGATAGCCAATTTAATACTAGGTAGGTAGCCAATAATCTGAGGACTGCATTGAATAACAAAACAAATTTTACCAGTACAACCATAATGCTCATATAGGCGATCAACGATTTCTGATAAACGCAGAAAACCTTTCTCTTCTCGCGCCGCGCCAAGATAAAGAGCAGTAAGCGTACCTGAATCATGCTGCAATTTATTATTATTAATACCAATAGGTGGCGGCAAAGATAAAGCACGTACGTTGAACCTATATGACAAGGTATAATGTAATGCTAGTTGTGGAGTTTCAGCCCAGAAAAATAGCTTCTTATCTATTTCACTCATATTTCTCATATTGCCGAAAACAGCAGGAAGTGTATTCCCTTGATCTGTCCCTGGCATCGCTTCTGGTTCATACGGAGTACAAATGTGTAAGTAGGGAAACTCACCACACTTCATTAAGGAAAGGTAAGTTGGCATAGCACGATAAAGGTCACCAAAACCAGTATGGAAATAAATATGATCATTATCGCTTAGTCTTGAACGCAAAATCCCTTCAAATAGTTCACCAAGTAACTTTTGATCAAGATCACCTTGCAACTTATTCTTTTTTTCAGGATGGTAGCTATCATACATCGTTATAGAAAAAACGGGATTAACACTCACATCATCAAGCCAATCCGGTGCAATGAAATCTTTGTGTGTAAACCAAATGGTCTCGATACCCTGTAATTGAGCACCACGTGTAATCTGTAGTGATAATGCAAAGTGATGCCCACGAGCGTCGGCCAGCGAAGGATCCGCAACTATCAGACGAGGTTTGGGTGTTGTCATTACGCGAGGTACCTTATTAAACCGGCAAACGAATAGCGTGCATTGATAGTAAGAAAACCAAATATTTACTGTTTTTTGAAAAGTATGCAACCTACTTGTATTGCCCGGTTAATATAACTAAAAATGTTGCCACACTTCTTCAGGTGTTATCAAATTGAAAGGTGGCTTGCGCCATTTTTCTTCATCTGGAAAATGTGTCGACCCATCACCCATACCACAATTATATATAGTCCTTTTTTTTGTCGGTCGATGGACTTGATCATTTAAGGCAGCAAGAAGACAAAGAGTTTCATCCCAAGCAAAAAACTTTTCCAAAGTATATGAAGGCTGTCTCGGTGGCGTAACCTCAATTTTGTCCCTAATATCCTTTGTAAAAACAAGATTTACAAATTCAAGATATCTCTCTTCCGTCATAGAATAACAGTCAATTAACTGTCTAAGCATAGGCATAAGCTTCTCGCTCGTAGTAGCCCAACCCCAGCCTTGAAATCTGGCGCAGGTTTCCTTTTCACTTTCCATAATAAAATGATGACCATAAACAGAAAAGATTTCATCATTGTCTCTAATCAGGTCGAGTTCTTCTCTGAACTCAGCAATAGCATTGCGTGTTGGAAAGCAATCGTCCTCAAGTATCAAGATATCCCTATATTTATAGCACATCTCAACTAAGCCTAAAATCAACATTTTTCTGAATCCAAAATTCCCTGATTGTGTATGGAGGCGCTTAACTGGGTACTTTTTTACCAGTGCAATTGTTGACTCAATTTTATTCATCAACCTACCATTACCCTGAGCTCCATCCAGCCAGACTTCAGTGTATTTAAGTGCATCTTGTCGACTTAAGCTTTCCAATATTGCACCCAATGCATCCAATCTAGTGTGGCCGAAAATAATGATCCCAAACTCCTGCTTTTCCCGCTTAGGGAAGGTGAATGTTGGATCAGCAACGCATAATGGATCTATGGAGGGCATAGAAAGAATACGATTCTTAAGCTCATTCCTTTCCAGCTCAAGCTTCTGAATTTCGTATTTGAGCTTTTGATTAACATTTTTATCGTGTGCAGCACCCATCAGAGATGGTGCTGTCAAGGCCGTAGCGTCATTTTGATTTGACTTCACCCCATTCACATGTATTCGAAGTCTTTCTAAGTAAATTTTACGATTATCAACACTCTTCCCTTTTGGAAGACCCTGAGCTAATACGGATTCAGCATCATTGCATAGCTCTCTCGCCGCAGCCTGATTTCCCTGCCTGTTGGCAAAAAAAGCCCTACTACAAATAGACCAAAAAAATGCGCTCATGTGTCAACTCTCTAGACTTCTTAATTTTCTAATCCAATAATCATCTTAATATATGTTTATTGACTTATGATATATGGCTATACTCGTTTTACAGTACAAACTAGATCCATGAACAACCCACTCTGTTAGAGTATTAACTTTAAACTTAACTATGTTTATACGTAGCAGAAATCCGTAACATCAAGAATCCCCAGTAACAACTTTGTAATTATCGCCATGACCACTTTCTTTATTGTCTAACTTATCAATTATCACGTAGTCTTTTTCGTTCTTACTATTTTTCTGTTCAGCATCAGTCCAGTATGATTTACACAAGATCTTGGAACGATCACACCGATTAGCATATTTCTCCGCAATCTCCTTTACTTCAAGCAGCAAACCATCCTCCAAGGTAGTAGGTTTCAAGCCAAGCTCTAGAAAACACTTATTTTCAACATGTAACTCGTTCTCATCATCCTCTTTGCGTGGATTGGGTAGGTTGGCTATTCTTGCGCCAGTAAGGCGTGCGACGAGCTCTGCCAATTCACGAACCCGATGAGTTTCTGTCATCTGATTGAAAATCATCACTTTTTCACCTTTCTTAGGTGGATTTGATAGCGCAATTTCAACACATTTAACTGTATCGCGGATATGAATGAATGCCCTGGTCTGTCCGCCAGTACCATGCACTGTTAAAGGATGACTAATCGCCGCCTGCATCAGAAAGCGATTAAGTACCGTGCCATAATCCCCATCGTAATCAAAACGATTAATCAAACGCTCATCCATTAGCGTTTCATCTGTATGTGTTCCCCAAACAATACCTTGATGCAGATCCGTAATGCGTAAACCATCATTTCTATTATAAAAAGCAAAGCAAAGTGCATCCTGAGTCTTTGTCATGTGATAGATACTTCCCGGATTCGCTGGGTACAAGATTTCTTGGTTAATTACCTCGCCTTCATCACTTGAGACTTGGATATTCAAATACCCTTCGGGAATTTTCATACCCGCCGTACCATATCCATACACACCCATGGTACCCAAATGAACCAAATGAACATCTCTTCCAGAATCGACAATTGCACACAAAATATTATTTGTTGCATTCAAATTATTATCAACAGTGTATCGCTTTCCTTTTGAGCCCTTCATTGAATACGGGGCTGCACGTTGCTCAGCAAAATGTATTATTGCATCTACTTGCTCGAAACAGATAAGATCTAGAAGGCGCTGATACTCACGAGACACGTCAATATTGTAAAATTGTATTTCTTTTCCTGTAAGCTGTTTCCATGCTTCAATGCGTGTCGACATATGGGTAATAGGCGTCAATGACTCCACCTCAAGCTCAAGATCGATTTTACGCCGCGACAAATTATCCACAATTAGTACGTCATGGCCTATTCTTGACAAGTGCAAAACTGTCGGCCATCCACAAAAACCATCACCACCTAACACAGCTATTTTCATTGCTCTACACCTGATTTATTTGTCAATTTTATAGTTCCATGGATACTCTAGCATTATAACAGGATAATGCCGGTCATATTTGTCCGCCGTTCATTTTAGCCATCGAATTTTTCTCACCAGCGGCGAAGAAAAATAACAGTGAGACCCAATTCAGCCATATTCTTTTCCAACGTAAATCTTGACGTTAAATCACCAATTGTGACTTAACAGAAGAAAAAGAGTATATCGTTCAAAAGTACACTATCAGCTAATGTGGTACACGCTAATCCCGCCCTCAATATCATGTGATGACATGATTGCTCTATACAGCCTCATTTCACCCAAAGAATATTCAAACTGCTGGGGTAGCCATGCTCCTTGTAACTCTTATTGGTGCTATGGCGCCATGTCTTATCGTATGCAGCCTCGGTCATAACATAGAGATCGCTATCCGCCTTCATGGTTCTGTATCCAACATTCTTATTGCTTGTATTAACGCTTCTGAAGATGTGATCAGTAAACTTGTTTGACCAGAAACTTCCTTCCTTCAAAACAATATCAAATAAATGAAGACTGTACCCCCCAACTTTTAGGACACGCTGAATATCCTTGATAATATTATCGAACAGTGCTGGATCGTGCTGCGGCACATGCTCAAGAGCAGAAATAGAAAATACCAAATCGAAGTATTCGTTCGGAAGTTCTGGGTTGAAGTTACCCATATAATCCTGAACCAAGTGATACGATTGCTTGCCGAGTTCTTTTGGCCCGTTACCTACGCCTTCAAGCTTATCTATATTCCAACATTCATAAGTGTTGGCCAGATAGCTCAATATCCGTGATTTCCCGCCACCAACATCAAGGATCCTAGAGCCCGGTGGGATATTATCTTTAATGAATTTCAGCACAAATAAGTCCTGATAGACCTTTAGCTGCTCAACATCTTTATCCATTCGTGCACCGAAGAGAGACTCATCAATCTTCACAAAGAGGTCCCAGTGGGATTTCTTTGCATATGTATACTGGTCGAATTCGTCTGGCATAATCCGATGTTTTCTTTGAGAATCGGATGCCACACGCGCTTCACCAGCGCCAAATCCACCATCCTCACCACGAGCATGCTGCCTAGGCGCAGCGCTGTATAGGACCTGCTTCCCGCCTGACTCTGAACTCGATGTCAGGCTATTTGAAGGGGCCACCTTAAATTTTTTTAGGTAGTGATGCTTGACTGAATTCAATGCACTTACCTCTATGATTGACATCCCAACATCCGCATATTGTATTTCTAACATACGTTTGTTCACGGCGCTCACCTCACCCATAGTTTGCAGTCTCCGCTCTCGTTCGTCTGAACTGATGACCGATTCGATTTCTTCTGTATAGCTTTTATAGTTAGCCCTCGATAGTTGGGCCTTGGAAATCCGAAAACCACCAAGAGGGCAAGGAAAGTGAACGTATTCAGTATGATTCGCGAACAGCCGCCACAGGTTCCAGTCTCCTGCATACTTAAACGTCCTCAGCATATCTGGTGCATTAACCTTATCCCAAAGCCATTTTCGAAAGAAAACCCCCTCCTGTTGAACAAAGTCCCAATGCTGACCATCACACAGTCCATCCGCAATCACGCCTGTAGGTGTCGCTCGATGAAACTGCGTAATGGAAATGTCATCTCGAACCACATTAACGGCCCCACCTATCCAAGGCACATGTCTACTCTCAAACCCAACTCCCACTTTATCAATCAGAGCCAAGGCGCAAGGCATCAGGATATCATCTGCATTAATCCATGCCATAAAGGCTGAAGAATCGATTTCCTCTTGCTCAAATCCGGTTGCGATGGCATCGTACATTCCAAAATCCGCAGCGCTATTATACGTAAGCTTTATACTCCGACACTGGATTGGGAATAGACCGAGGTCAATGCGAGATTTCCATCGAGCAACCAGCTCCACGGTGCCATCAGTAGAGCCTCCGTCCTGAATGTGATACGTAATATCAAAATCACCTGCTTGGGTGATAACGCTCAAGATTGTTTGTTCAATCGTGTTAGCAGCGTTCCAGCATGGCGTCACAATATAGATCATTAATCACTCCTTAAATTTTAGCCGCCAAGTCAGCTCTATATTTCTGGTAAATAAAGCGCATATCTGTATTTCGTTGACTTTAGTTTAGCCCCATAAAGGATAAACCCATTTTTCTTTGAGTTACGGCGTGGCTACTCTCAACAATTAATTTGGTGTCTCGCAATCAAACATATTGTCTGCTCTCTGATATGCCTTCATTACCTCTTGCAAGGCAACAGAGAGTCTGCACTTTATGGTCTTTGCAGAACGTTTATACCATCGAATTAGGCTCAGAATTCACAATTCAGAAAGACTCATTGTTCCTGAAAAACAGATAAATGTTCCCACAGACTCGTGCTAATCGTACTGTAATAGCAATCGGAGTTGCCTGTAATGCGACGACTCACTAACTTCTTGCTTCAGACTATTTCCCATGAGACGGCGGGGCTTGATTACAATGTTGTCTGATCTTCTCCCACTATCTCCAGTTAATTTAATAACACTAAACAAATCTACAAATTGATCAGAATATGGAATGTCTAGCAGATTGCATATGTGGCACATAGATTCTTGTGGAGAATCGACGAAGTCTTCATATTTAATTATCGGCACACCACTATAAGAATTGATAAAGGCCAGGTAGCGCCTGCAATACTCATCAAATGTTGGTGGATAAAAACCCACCCATTTGTTACATAGTAATGACATGTAGCTATCTAGTGGATTCCTTACTGTTACTAAAGAAAGCACAGGGAAGCGTTGCTTTACAATCTGCCTTAAACTTTTACGTTCTGGAATATTTTTGCCAACACAAAAATGGCTGTGAGCATGGTCTCGCAAAATCAAACGCATCCCAATTACCAGGGCTGCCTTATAAATAATTTCTACATTATTCAAAAACATTTTCATAATGAGCTCTTTGTTTCCACCACATGTACTTTGACGAATTAACGTCACCATGTCCGTAGGTGCAAACTTTGGGCTATTGGCATTATTACCCAGCGTACTTAAAGGGTCGACCTCACTTAATAGTTGTGTATTTGGCATCACTGCCAAACACTTGCTAAACAAAGTTCCACCCGTACATGCGAAGTGGTGAATAGTACGAATCGGCTCTGGTTTTTTAGATTTATTTTTTTCACACAATGCTATGCACTGCTCGAGCAGGCTCCCTGGATCATCCTGGTATGCGTGCAGTGCTTTTTCACCGTATGACGAACGTCTTAGCAAATCCAATGCTTCATCAATTGTTGAAACCAATATGTCAGTGTGACGAGCAGCGGGCTTGTTTTTCTTACTCATTATCAAACCTTGTCAATTGTAATATCCGCTATATGGTTAAGCTTCTTGCGCTTGCTCCTTTTTTTCTTCGCTTTCAGCTTCTTCTTTTTATTATTTTTCATTACAAAATTGGATTTTTTCGTATTTAGTTGATGCAGATAGGAAGAAGCAGCACTAAGACGTTCAGACAGCTTGACAAGTAATTGGTGCTGGTTTTCTTGCGTTTCAGCAGCCTCTTGATATCGGATTTGCAAATCTTTCAGATCGTTTTCTCGTAGCGTCTGTAACTTAACACTGAGATTTAATGCCTGGCGTGTCTCAGTGATCTCCTGTTGTAATTGAACTTCTTTTGCTTGTTGTTGTGAAAGTGATTTATTAAACGACTCTACCTGCAATTCGAGAACTGACTTCTCTTTTGAAAGCACCTCCAGCTGAAAGTTTTGGTCGTTAGCCAGCTTCTCCTTATCAGCTTTGATCTTGTTGGCCTGTTCCAACTGTGCTTTGCACTCAGCCGCAAGCTTCACCTGCTCATCCCTCGCCTTGGTGAGCTGTTCTATCTGAATCTGACGCTCGTTTGCCAGCTTGACCTGCTCTACCCTGGCCTGGTTGGCCTGTTCCAACTGAGTTTTGCGTTCAGCCGCAAGCTTCACCTGCTCATCCCTCGCCTTGGTGAGCTGTTCTATCTGAATCTGACGCTCGTTTGCCAGCTTGACCTGCTCTACCTTGGCCTGGTTGGCCTGTTCCAACAGAGTTTTGTGTTCATCCGCAAGATTCGCCTGCTCATCCCTCGCTTTGGTGAGCTGTTCTATCCGGGTCTGGCACTCGTTTGCCAGCTTGACCTGCTCTACCTTGGCCTGGTTGGCCCGTTCCAACTGAGTTTTGTGTTCAGCCGCAAGCTTCGCCTGCTCATCCCTCGCCTTGGTGAGCTGTTCTATTTGAATCTGACGCTCGTTTGCCAGCTTGACCTGCTCTATCTTGGCCTGGTTGGCCTGTTCCAACAGAGTTTTGTGTTCAGCCGCAAGATTCGCCTGCTCATCCCTCGCTTTGGTGAGCTGTTCTATCCGGGTCTGGCACTCGTTTGCCAGCTTGACCTGCTCTACCTTGGCCTGGTTGGCCTGTTCCAACTGAGTTTTGCGTTCAGCCGCAAGCTTCACCTGCGCGTCTCTCTCCTTGGTGAGCTGTTCTATCTGGGTCTGACGATTGTTTGCCAGCTTGACCTGCCCGCTCTTGGCCTGGTTGGCCTGTTCCAACAGAGTTTTGTGTTCAGCCGCAAGCTTCGCCTGCTCATCCCTCGCTTTAGTGAGCTGTTCTATTCGGGTCTGGCGCTCGCTTGCCAGCTTGACCTGCTCGCTCTTGGCCTGGTTGGCCTGTTCCAACTGAGTTTTGCGTTCAGCCGCAAGCTTCACCTGCTCATCCCTCGCTTTGGTGAGCTGTTCTATCTGGCTCTGACGGTTGTTTGCCAGCTTGACCTGCTCGCTCTTGGCCTGGTTGGCCTGTTCCAACTGAGTTTTGTGTTCAGCCGCAAGCTTAGCCTGATCATCCCTCGCTTTGGTGAGCTGTTCTATCAGTGTTTGGCACTCATTTGCCAGTTTGAGCTGCTCGACCTTGGCTTGGTTGGCCTGTTCTAACTGGGTTTTGTGTTCAGCCGCAAGTTTTGCCTGCTCATCCAGGGCATTGGTTAACAGTTCTACTTGATCTTCGCGTTCATTGAGCAGCTCTGTTTGCTCATCTCGGGTTTTGGTTAGCTGAGCCAACTGCTGTTTCAGCTCGCGATGGTCAAGTTGTAATTTATTACGTTTGAGATCCCAACGGGGGCGATCCGGGTCCTGGCTGTCGTCCTCCAACAATAGTTCAAATCCATGATCCTGAAGCCATTGGAGAATGGTGGCTGCGGGCTCGCCATCTTCATACAGGGATTGGCGACCACAGTGAAGTTGTAACTGCTCAAAATAATGTAGCTGATCAGCTTGCTGGAGCGCCTTGAGTACGGGAAGTTCCTCACCGGGCAGGTCGATGATCAGCTGGTTGCGTTGCTCCACTTGCTGGTGTATGGACTGTAGCAATGTAGCAGGGTCTATCGCTTCCATTTGAAGCTCCTGCACCATCTTGAGGCCGGGAAAGAGTTCCAGCAGGCCAGGGGCAGCCTGGTACAGACTGCCGACATCGGGGAGGTTATAACGATGAAACGTGACGGGACCCGTGTGGGCGGCCACTGCTCGGTTGATGACCTCAACCTGCGGTTGGTCGATCGTACGCGCTTGAAGCATCTTGGCAAGCTGCGGGTCGGCCTCCACCAACAGCAGACGGGCAGGCTTCGCGGCGAGGTAGTCATCCAGTTCGCGGCAACGGCCGGCACCCAAGTGGACGATAGTGTCCATATGTGTAGTGGGCCATATCTGAGAATTATGCTGTTCTTTGTGCATATGTGCTTCTGGCTCGTTTGTAATAGCGTGGTTTTTCCACACTCTGATTTCATGTGAATTTTACACGGGACTCGAATTAGTTTGATTTAATTCCGTCACCCTATGTAATTTCTGATCAAATATCATATCCTAATGTAAAGTAAGGTGGTTTGAGATCTCTCCCTGCGGTCGAGATGACAGCGATCCTACTAATCTGAGAAACCTTAATGCATAAAATGCTATCCATTCTTACTTATGTAAGTAGCCGGATTTCGTCGATCTGGCAGGCGAGTTCGCGATTATCTTCAGAGCTTGTGTCGTGTTCTTTTGGAATAAAACAACCATCCACCTCAATGACAAAAGCCCAATAAGCCGGTCGCTCTGCCTGAACTGCAAGATCGATACGGATTGAAAATGGCCCCTTATTCTCAATCTTGTGGATACGCCCCATCCCATCAGGTGAGTATACTTTTAACAGCAGGGGTGTATTAGCCTTCGCAACATGCCGTCCCCGCAACTCCACCCACTGCCATCGGCGTTTTCGGCTGCGCACCCGCAGTGTTGAGCGAACGGGCAGCCAACCATCAGAATATATCTCCAGATAAGCATCAGGAATGGCCAGATTTATACGCGCATCGGTTTCTTGGTAATCGCGTAATTTCTGCTTGTCATCGTTAGAGAGATAGCCGGAAATGCTACGCGAAAATTTTTTTAAATACGCTTTAATGCTTTTGATCTGCCGCCCATGTGGATAATCCGCCAGCATTTCATTGGTATAGGTCTTGAACCAATGCAGGGGACTGGCACCCAAGTATTGCGCCAACACTTGCATACCTTCACGGATGACTGTCTCCCGCTGGTTTAGGGTTATACAGGCACTATGCAGGCGTGAACCGGCTTGTAGCGCATCGACAAATCCTATGGCTTCATGATGCTGGCTGAAGATTCGCAACCACCACTCGAAGTCGAAGGCGGTCTCCAGACTCTCAGTTAATCCCCCAAACCTGTTCAGTGCTTCCTTGCGTAGAAACACGGTAGGCTGGCAAATAAAACAACCATCAGCAAACGCCTGAAGTGATGTATTATCGGGCAGGCGAGTCGGATAATCGCCGATAACCTGGTCACACTCATTGATGTGCTGTCCATGTCCATAGACCATCACCCACTCGGGATGCGCATCCAGTGTCTGCCCTGCCCGCTCCAGTGCACCTGGCATGTAGATATCATCAGCATTCAGCCATCCAATTACGTCACCTTGGGCTATCGCCATAGCCTTGTTGACGGCGTGGGCCGGTCCTCGGTCCGCTTCCGATTGCCAGCGCAGTCGGCCATCGGATTCTTGTGCCAGACGAGACAGAATAGCCTGGGTGCCATCGTTGGAACCCCCGTCCATGACTATCAGCTCGAGTAGCGCATCCGATTGAGTCAATACGCTGTGGATTGACCGCTCTATGAAGGTGGCTTGATTGAACGATGGCATGACCACAGATACTGTTGTTTGCTGGTACGTCTGCTCCTGAATGGTGTCTGTACCTTCTTTCATTTCAACAGGCAATACTGGCCTTATACAATGGCCGTTGATCCTGACAGAAACCACGCTTTAAGGCATCCATGCAGTAACACCCTGATTTGATGGCAACCGGCCTTCATCTTTTCCATACCGGAGATAATGAACCAGCGGGTTGATTTCTGCTTGGGCGATGTCGGGGTTGGTAGCCAGATAGAATGCTGTATCGAATTTAGATGATGGGTTACGTCCTTCTGACGCACCGTATCGCAGATAGTGATGAATAGGGTCGATGCCTGCCTCGGCCACATCTGGATACTTGGAAAGGTACCAAGACTCATCGAAAAGGCCCGAATCTTTCAGCAGATTAACAAGCATCTTCTCTCTTTTTCTCACCTTGTTCGAGAGCCTGAATGGCTTTGCAAGGGCCCGGATGGGTGTAGTAATCTTCGAGGTCTTAGCCGGTTTTGACTTCTCCGACTCTCCCTGTTCTTCTGAACCGCTGAATTCGGCTTTATTTTGTTCTTCTAACTCCCGCACCCTTTCCAGGTATTTATTGAAGTAGTATTCCAGCTCTTCCTGTACTTGGTGCAGTTGCAACAACAGCAGTTCATTTTCCTGTTCGGTCTTATTATTGGCTGCGGCCAACCTCTCTTGGGTCTGCTTGATCTGGGTGAGCTCTGACTGACGTTCAGTGGCCAGCTTTGCCTGTTCGCCTCTTTCCTTAGTCAGTTGCTCAATCTGCGATTGCAGCTTCTGCTGTTCACCGGCCAACCCTTTCCGTATCTTCTCCTCTGCCTGAAAATCCTTCCTGGTTTGATCCAATTCCTGCTGGAGCTGTTTGAGCTTAGAGTCTTGCTCCTTCTGGAATTGGTCGATCTGCTGCTTCTGCAGGAAAACTGCTTCGAGTTCTTCCTGAACTTGGTGCAATTGGAGTAGCAGAAGTTCGTTTTCCTGTTCAGTGCCCTTACTGGCCGCATTCAACACTTCTTGGGTCTGCTTGATCTGGGTGAGCTCTGACTGACGTTCAGTGGCCAGCCTTGCTTGTTCGTCTCGTCCCTTGGTCAGGTGCCCAATCTGCGATTGCAGCTTCTGCTGTTCACCCGCCAACCCTTTCCGTGCCTTTTCCTCTGTCTGAAATTGCCTTCTGGCCTCATCCAGTTCCTGCTGGAGCTGCTTTAGCTTGCTGCCTTGCTCCTTATTGGATTGCTCGATCTGCTGCTTCTGCAGGAAAATTGATTCGAGTTCTTCCTGTACTTGGTGCAATTGCAGTAGTAGAAGTTCGTTTTCCTGTTCAGCCCCCTTACTGACCGCATTCAATACTTCTTGGGCCTGCTTGACCTGGGTGAGCTCTGCCTGACGCTCAGTAGCAAGCTTTGCCTGTTCGTCTCGTCCCGTGGTCAGCTGCTCAATTCTCGTCTGCCACTGCCGATAGCCTTGGTACAACTCTTTCAGCTGAGGGAATTCATGGACGACAGCCTCTCCCAACGGCTGGGCGCTCGCCTCCAGCTCCATTTGCAGGACTTGGATAGCCGGCTGTTCATGCAGGAATTGGCTGGCCAAAAGACACTCCAGTGCAGGAGCGGCGTAGGTAAGGATAGGTGACAGATTCGCAGGTTGCAGCACGAGCCCGATGCGTTGGCAGGCATCGGCCAAAGCATCCGGTTGCTGGGCAGCCGCCTCAGCGTCGAGCAATAGGCTACGGCGGCGATTACGGCGTTGAAAGTGTATCAACACCTGATTTGACGCATGCCAATCTTCTATGAACTGCTCAGGATTTATGCCTTTCTGAAGCGCATAGGCCAAGGCACTCTCAGCGCGAATATAAAAAAGCAGAAACCTTGCTTGTGGAAAAGTTTCTGCCCAGAAATCAAGCAACCACAGACTTCGGCTGTCCGCCCACAGCATCGGAGTATCGGATTCCTCCGGGAACAGCGTCGCCGCCTCTTTCGCCAGATCAGGTCCGGGTTGGATAGGTTGGTTGAGCTGAACCGGATCGGTAAAGTCTGTTTCCCGGAACAGCTTGTCGTGCCAATCAGCAAAGGTGTCTCCACCCTCTTCAAGTCCTAGCTGCCGCAAGGCTGGAAATGCAGTTTCCCAACCGCTATGCGGGCAACCGGTAGTTACCACTATGTTCATGTATGCGTCATCTTGTTTGATAGCAGATTGTCTCGTCCCTACTGGTGGTCGTAGCTATCCTCGATGCGACGGCCATAGTTGTCCTCGATGCGGACAATATCATCTTCACCCAGGTATTCACCGCTCTGCACCTCGATCATAATCAGATCAATCACACCAGGGTTTTCCAGCCGGTGTTTATGGCCTGCTGGAATGTAGGTTGATTCGTTGGCTTTGATCAGCATCTTTTCATCACCATTGATGATACGGGCTGTACCACGTACCACAACCCAGTGCTCGCTACGGTGGTGATGCATCTGCAGTGACAGAGATGCGCCTGGTTTGACTTCAATCCGTTTGATTTTGTAGCGCCTGCCCTCTTCCAGCACCGTGTAAGCGCCCCAGGGACGAGAGACGGTACGGTGGTGCTTATAGCATTCGTGGCCTTCTGCCTTGAGTTTTTTTACTACCTCGCGCACATTCTGGGCATGATCCCGATGGCTCACAAGCAGCGCATCCGGGGTATCAACAATCATGATATTTTCCAACCCAAGCGTGGCTACCAGCCGGTCCTCACTTTGTACAAAGCAGTTTCGGCTGTTGACATTGACGACTTCACCTAATGCCCGGTTACCCTGTACATCGGGTTCAGCAAGATCCGCCAGTGCCTGCCAGGAACCGATGTCGCTCCAGTCGAAACCTGCTGCAACAACGGCAACATTGTCGGCTTTTTCCATGATGGCATAGTCAATGGAGATATTTTCCAACGTTGAAAAGCTGTCAGCTTCAAGTTCACAGTAGGCATCCTGCTGATTACAGTTGGATGCCTCCCAGCAACGTTCTCCTGCCGCCAGCATATCTGGTGCGTAATCAGAAAATGCAGAAAGCAGATCACTAACACGGAAGCAAAACATACCTGCATTCCAGTAGTGCCCACCTTCAGAAATCATTCGTTCAGCATCTTCAAGCGGTGGTTTCTCGATGAAGCTGGTAACCTTGAAACCCCCTTGCATATCCGCAATAGTATCGCCTGCATGGATATAACCGAAGCCGGTCTCCGGCTGAGTGGGATGCACACCAAACGTAACAAGATAACCCTGTTTCGCCAGTTCACTGGCACGTACTACATCGGCGCGAAATTCCACCATATCCTTGATCAGGTGGTCGGCTGGCAGGACCAGCATAATCGCGTCTTCTCCATGTCGACCGCGAATTTTCAACGCACCCAGGAGTAGCGCTGGTGCAGTATTTCGCCCGCTGGGCTCTAATAGAAACCGGGGGATCACTTCATCAGATATGCTTCTGCTCCAGCAATCCTTGCTCTGGAAGTAGTAGTCGCGATTGGTAATGGTAAGCACTTCACTAACTTCATCACAACCAATGGCGCGCGAATAGGTTTTTTCCAACAGGGTATCGCCGTCCGCCAGTCGCATGAAGGGCTTTGGGTGTCCTTCTCGCGAAACCGGCCACAAGCGGGTACCCGCTCCGCCTGAAAGTACAACAGGGATCAACATAGACTTACCTTCGTTAGATCGAGTTGGAGTTTTATTTCATTCAATCGCTGTGCATAGCGGATGCCTGCAGTAGCTGGACTGAAGTCAAATGCTTTAGGCTCAACGGGCCTTGGATTGGTACGAAAACTCCGCATCAGCTCTGCGGCATGAGCAACATCAGGATCTGCCCAGCTTTGGCCATCGGCATGGAAGTACTCCAGGCGGCGTACATCCTGTCGCCGATAGCGCACCAGCCCGACCCGCTCCTCCGTGCAAAAGTCGAGGTTTCCGGAAAAACCGGTGGCGATAAGTTGAAGATCCAGCATCAGTGCTTCTGCGAGCCCTCGTCCAAATCCCTCTGCCCGGTGCAACGACACATAGCAGTCACAGCATTGGTAGAGTGCCAGTACCTCAGCTCTGCGCAATGTGGTATCAATGAGATGGATACGGTGATCTGCCTCGATAAGAGGCTTTATTCGTTTCCACGCTCTATTTCCCGCATTGACGTGACTCGCCTTAATGACCAAACCAACCTTGCCTCCGGCGGAGTGGGGAAAGGCGCGCTGAAATGCCTGAATAACGGCTATCGGATTTTTTCGAATGAGTGTGGAGTTAAAATCGAATGAGAAGACAAAAAGATAGTCCTCTTCTGGCAAGCCGAAATCTTTACGCCCCATCGGAGCCACACTGTCGATAGTGACAGAGAGCGGCATCGCATACACGGAGCACTTCGCCCTTCGATAGGCATTGGCAGTGTAGTGGCTGATTCCCCATAGCTCATCCACCATGCTGAACGCATGAGCACAACTTGCAGGCCAGTCGGGCAACTCCCAGGGCCAATAACCGATATTATAGCGACCTTCAAACACATCGAGGCCCCGTTCACAAGCGTAGCGGACCTGCTCGATGCCGGTAGTACAAAAGATGTTTATAGCGTAGCGTGGTGTATCGACGATCCATTGATCGACACTTTTATCCATTTGCGAAACGTTATCACCCGGTTTGACGTTTACGATGCAAAAGGGAATAGCCTGAGACTTCAGTGCCAAGGCAAGCAGCCGTACATCCTCGCCAATGCCAATCTCGCCCTGTGCGTAACCGAACAGATTTACGCCAAAGGGTTCGGTTGATCGTGATAATGGACGTTGGCCTATCGGTATGCGGTTTGTAATACTGGCCAGCTGAAACTGGGTGGGACGGCGCTTGAAGCGCACCTCAAGCCAGGCAAGTTTCCGCAGCACCAGTTTGGGGAGCCGAATATAAAATCGGCTCTGCTCTGCAGGCAACAGGGCCTTGTCAGGTTCCGTTAGGGATGTACAACCATCTCCAATAGGTAATTGTTTAACCTCAGCATGTATCTCCAGGTTTTGGAGAACGTCGGCCAGACCAAACTCTTCGACCAGCTGCAATGTACTTTTTCCAACATCTTTGCTTTTAAGCCGAAGCATGGCAATCACCGAATCTGGAGTACCAAACCGCCGATGAATAAAATCAACTTGCCATGAATTGGGTTCAGGAAGCATGAACTTTTGACGCTCGCCACGCCAAAAGGCTCGTGCAATGCGATGCCGGGCTTGAGCATCCCGCAGCATGGGCGCGACAAAATAGCGATAACGCACGACCCCGTAGAAGAACATTGCAACAGAAAAGCCATCGGACCAACGGTCATTAGTAAGAGAAGGCAGCAATAGTGGGCGCACCAAGGCAGCATCCCACTCTGGTATTGACCGCAAAATAGCATACTGTCGTCGCCCTTCGATGGCACACCAGGCAAGAAACCGGACGAAGTCTTTTGGTCTCCCTTCATGCAACGGAAAGCGCCGCTGCAAAATAGGACGCAAATGCCAAATCGCAAGCATGGCGCCGTAAATCGGTGTAGGGAGATGGAATGGCATTGCAATCGGAGCAAGCAATCCATGTCCTTCAGATTGCGTCTTTCCGTTAAGCTCAAGCATTGTCTCGATGCAGGAATTCATCCTTAGTCCTGATGTTCCCTGATCGTGGTAATCGTCATTCTGACTATGCCAAACAGCATCAACAATACGATGAATGCAGTAACCAGGATATAGACTCTGTCCGGGTACTTTGCCTCATCCGCCAGAGAGGGTTTACTGACAACGACCAGGTGCTTCATCTTTTTTGAGGCCTCTGCCCTCGACTGCTCAAGGGCGACCAGAGCGGAAGCGTAGGCGTCTTTGGTAAATTCGAGATCTAACTGAAGGTTGGTAAACTTCACCATCAGGTCGTTCAGCTCTTCGTCCCCTTCTCCGATCAATCGGCGTTTTTCATCGATTATCTGCTCTGTGAGTGCCCGGATACGCTCTTTGCTGGCGATCACTTGCGGGGAGTTACTCTTTTGAAAGCCAAGAAGCTGTTTTAGTTTGGCCTTCTCCTGACTGAGTTCACCCTCCATAATATCCATAATGGCAGTAAGGGACTGGCCTTGCTGCTCCGGGCTGAAGATCTGGTATCTATTCTGAAATTCCAACAGACGCTGTTTGGAAAGCTTGAGTGAGTCCTGGGTCTTCACCAACTGCTGCTCCACAAACTCGTACTGTGCCATGGCAAGACGGTGGCTGATCTCGTTCACTACGCTCTCGGCTTGCTGCAGCATGGTTTCTAGCAGATGCATGGCATAGTCGCGCTCAAACGCCTGCACCTCAACGAATAACAGTCCCGACAATTCGTCAAAATAGACATCGATATGGTCACGGTAATACTCCAGATACTCTTCCCGTGTTGCATCGGCTTGCAGAGCGGAGAACCAGTCAGCACTGAGTTTCTGATAGTGCGCCTTGTGATCGAGTTCTTTATCGAGAAAGACCAGCATGTCATCGGAGATCAAATACTCCTTCATGATGCGCTCATCCTCAAGACCCGAGGGATTTCCGATCCCCAGCAGACCGATATCGAGACTGCTTGTGCTGCTACTATTCTCTTTGATGGTAAAGATAGCCTCACTGGTATACCGATCAGAGGCAACAAGACTGTAATAGAGCACAAGCAGTGCAAAGGGGATGATTACCAAAGTTAACAGGCTGGCGCTACGATCCAGTTTGATTAATATGCTCTTGGACATAACTACGCAGCTTGTTCCCTTTGATAGATGGCCACGGCTTCTTTAATATCTTCATAGAGATGCATCTGACCCTTTTCGAGATAGATCCCGACATCACAGTCACGTATCAACTCCTGCATGTTATGGGAGACCTTGATGATGTTGGCCTTGTCCTTTTTCTCCTGCAATGCAGCGCGGCTCTTCTCCTTAAACCGCTGGTCACCCACTGCTGTTATCTCGTCCATCAGGTAGATATCAAAATCGAACGCCATACTGGTGGCAAAGGAGAGCCTGGCCTTCATACCGCTTGAATAGGTTTTTACAGGCATATCAAAGTAGTCACCCAGTTCTGTGAATTCATAGATATATTCGATCTTCCGCTCGACCTCATGTTCACTGTCACCGTAGATACGGCAGACGAAACGGGCGTTATCACGACCTGACATACTACCTTGTACTCCGCCTGACAGACCCATGGGCCAGGATATCCTTTCCTCACTCCGAATATAGCCACGATTAGGGAAATCAATCCCCCCCAGAAGCCGGAGCAACGTGGACTTGCCCATGCCGTTACGGCCTAAAATAGCGATGTTGCACTTTGGCGGAAATTCGATGCTCACATCACGCAGGATGTATTTCTGCCCCTTGGGTGTAGGATATGATTTGGTGACATTTTCCAGACGTATCATGTTGCCACCATCCTCACCCAGTTGGCCCGGTAACTTAGCAGACCAAAGGTTGTACTCACCAAGGCAAAGAGCGTTACAAATAACAGATTTACTTCTCCCGACTCAAAGCCGCGAAAAAAGAACAGGTGGTTCAGTTCAACTATATGAAGCAGAGGATTCCAGAGCAACCAGTGATGATATTCGGTCGGAATAACTATAAGTGGAAAGATAACCCCCGACATGAAGTACATGGGCCGAAAGATAAATATTGGCACCAGCTTCATCATCTCTGGATAGAGTGCTCCATAGACCGAAAAGGTCAATCCCACGCCGAATGTCAGTAGATAAAGCAACGCATTGACTACAATCAGGCCGAGGAGATTATGAACCCCTATATCATAATCGAGAAACCATCCTGCAACGAAAATCAGCATAAGATAACTTGCAAAATAGACTATCGATTCAAGAATAATACGTGCCAGCACCGGATCAACCGGGCGTACCTGGCGATAGTTAAACAGCCCCCGGTTGGATTCGATGGCATTCATGCACTGGCCGGCTGTTTTTTGGAAAAAGAGAAAAGGGACTATGCCCGTCGCCAGGAAGAGGGCTACTGGAATCCCAGAAAATTCGCTACGCCCCATGGCACTCCAGATGGCGGAGAGAACAATCACATGGGCCATGGGCTCCAACAAAGCCCAGACATAGCCCAGCCGATACTTGCCAAAGCGCGTTTTCAGCTCGCGAACAAAGAGCGCGAAGACAACAGCTTTCTGAATTTCAAAGGGAGAACGGGACACAAGTTCTCTTCTTTCTCATAATGTGAAAGCAACTTTCGCCGAAATGGCAATCTTGTAGATGACATCCATCATGTCCAAGGCAAACTGCCTTGTCTTGGAATCGACCCTCGGCGGCACAATAATCTCATCACCCGGCATAATGATGACCTGCGGATCAGTTACCTCAACTTCGGCATTGGGGTGGTGAATGATGACTTTTTCTGTATCTGCCCTGTCTGAGTAACCACCGGCTTTTTGGATATACTGTTCTGCTGTCCAGCCTTCACGATAAGTGACGGCATGCATCATCATCACCTCACCGACCGTACGCACAATCTGTGTGTTGGTGGGAATAACGAGCGTGTCTTCTGGTTCCAGCAGAATGTTCTGTTGAACCCCATTCTGAGAGGTCACCACTCTTCCCAGCGGGTCAATCAGGCGGGCCCGTTCGGCAAACTTAGCCATCAACTCAGCCTCCTGAACACGGATCCCCACTTCACCCTGGGAGCCAGACAATGCCAGCATTGAACTACGCTCCAAGCGGAAAAGAGCGTCGCTGATAGCATCCTTCTGCGCCACGGCCACCGAAACCCGGCGCAAGTGAATCGCATCAGTATTCGCCAATCCGGGATCGACAGGAATGTGGTTGAGCACATCCACCAGACGGGAGCCACGTTTTACCGACAACGTGGCCGGTCCGCTAAATTCACCCTGGATGTTGATCAGTATGGTATTGGCGCGCCCGTCGTCTCTGAGCGTTACCGTATCGCCATCGTGCAAGGAATAATCAAGGAAGGTCATGAGTGGCATGGTCTGCTTGATTGGCAGACCATTGCGCATACCGATGATGGTGACCTCAGTGGCCTGTGCTGCCTTGGGGATCACCTTCAGAATCTCACCACCGGATGAACTCGCTGAATTCATCTCGATCAGCGCATTCCGGGCCACATTGCCTTCAAGCTGAACAACTGCCCCTCGCTGTGTAACAAGGATAGTGTCATTTTCCTGCAGTTGGGGTGAGGCGATCTTACCTTTAAGGATAAAATCATAGAGATCGGTTGTGTTGATGGTTTTTCCGGCGCGGATAATCTCAATTTTCCGGTAACTGCCCAGTTTGGGATCGATGCCACCCGCAAGATCGAGAAAATAGAGGATGCTGTCAGACGGAAGACCAGCGTAACGGCCCGGATTGTTGACCATACCTGTCACAAAAACGGCTACCGGCTGTGCAGTAGCCAGATTCGTGTAGACATCAAAATTGCTGGTGTAGACCTTCTTGATATGCGCTCTGACCGTACTTGTCAGGTCGGCATTTTTCACCCCTTCGAGCCTCAGCGGCCCTACCTCCGGCATGAAGATATTGCCCTGACTGTCGATGGTATAAATATCTTTTATAGTTACCGCGCCCCACGCAGCAACCGCCACCTTGTCTCCTGGAGCCAGGATATAGTTGGGGTTGAGACCGTCACCCCGCGCCTTGAGGAAGTTTCCGTTAAAGAGCTTGGCGCCGAACGGCTCGATCGCGTCCACTTGCTGCACGGCAACCGTTTGACTGGATAAAGCAGCCTCTGAGGCCTGAAGTGACCACGCCAAACTGTAAAGCATAACGAGAAAAAGCAGAGCGATGAAATGCCTTTTCACCCTATCCATTCTCATCCAGACTCCAAAATATTGTTGAAAATCAGTCACTTTTTGAACCCGTCAAAAAAGACATCTCCGGAAAAAAACCAATAGTGTCCATTGTTACAAGCCACTCGTCCTCTGGTGGTACCAGGGGATGGGTTCCCCGTTATCTTAACAGGCCGGCAGCGCATACCACTTGCAGCGGTGTATAGATCACCCGCTACGAACATGACCGAGCCCACTGCACCTCTCGCCCCTGGGTTCATGGTTGGAATTTCAGAGAGAATGGCTAATTCAAGGGGATTGCTGACGGAATTGGCAGCAACATCCTGCTGCACGGTCTCTGTCTTAGCCGATGGGATGCTCATAGAGGTAGCACATCCTGTGACTGATGCCAGGCAGGCAGTCAATATGAGCAGAGGGATTTTTCTGACAGTTTCCATACCAGGGAGATAGAAAGCACTAAAAAGTGGCAATAAACCCAAACAATGTAGTTTACAGATTAAGGGATGCCTGATCAATTGCCATGTCAAGCGCGGCAAGAAACCTGGATCACATAACCCATTGATAATACGATTATTTAAGACTAAGGCACCGCTGATCAACTGTCATTTCGAACGCAGTGAGAAATCTCATACCTCGAAACCTATTATGCACCCTGTAGCTTGAGATCTCTCCCTAGGGTCGAGATGACAATGATCCAATTGATCAGAGGTTCCCTAAAGTTTATTTCATCACCTGAGCCAGCACCAATTCCCAGTCCGGGAGCACCAGACCAAAATGGTGTCGCAGCTTGGCATTATCCAATACTGAATAGCCTGGTCTCGGCGCAGGAAGTGGATACTCCTCTGTAGCTATAGGCTTTACCGATTGGAGTAGTATTTTTTCATCCGCTTCCCGCATCAATTCAAATATTGATCTCGAAAAACCATACCATGTTGTCATTCCATCTGAGCTCAGATGGTAGAGTCCCCGCTTCTCATCAACCAAATCCGGGTTTACTACGCATTGCGAAACAGCTTGACTGGTTGCTTCGGCAATATGCCGGCACCAGGTCGGTGCGCCATACTGATCATCGACAATCTTAAGTCCCTCGCGCTCTTGCGCCAGACGCCGCATCGTCATCAGAAAGTTTTGGCCGCGATTGCCATAAACCCAGCTGGTTCGAAAGATAAGATATCGCCCATCAACTGCCTCAACCGCCTTCTCACCGGCCAGCTTTGTCTTTCCGTAGACACTTAGTGGGTTTGTTGGACTCTCTTCTTTGTAAGGCTCGGTTGCTTTGCCATCAAACACGTAATCTGTTGAGTAGTGGATTAGCGTGGCTTTAATGGCCTTTGCTTCCTCTGCCAAAATGCCGGGTGCTGTGCCGTTTACCGCCATGGCAAGTTCATGTTCTTCTTCAGCCTTATCGACAGATGTATAGGCGGCGGCGTTGATGATCCAGTCGGGATTGATTTCCCGCACTGCCTTGCGAATGACGTCGGGATCTACAAGGTCAAGAATCGATGATTTTGTTCGGCGGCCAATGGCAATGACATCGCCCAGTGTGGCCATCGAGCGTTGAAGTTCCCAGCCGACCTGGCCTTGATCACCGATGATTAGAAATCGTGTTTTTTTCATGTCTTCCGTAACTATTTCTGGACCACCTGAAAAGATTATTGCTCTCGCCAAGACGCAAAGTGTGCCAAGAAACCATTATTTTCCCAGTTCCTTTGCGTACTTTGCGTCTTGGCCAGAGTCTCTTGATTTACGGGGTCGGGGTCGGAGTCAAACCGCACCACCACATCGCTGTTACCATCATTATTTGCCGGTTTGACTCCGATCCCTGGCACAATTTTTAACCAGCATGGTACGCAGGCAGTCGTTCAATAGGGAAATCCTTTAGCCGTATACCATCACGGTCCTTGGCGGAGAGTTCCGGGTTATCAATCGGCCAATCGATAGCCAAGTCAGGATCATCCCAAAGTATGCTGCCTTCAGCCCCTGGGTTGTATCGGTCGGTGCATTTGTAGCAGAACAGAGCCGTCTCGCTGGTTACACAGAAGCCGTGGGCAAAACCCTCAGGAATGTAGACCAGCCGTCTGTTTTCAGATGAAAGACTTACCGATGCCCACTGTCCAAATGTAGGTGAACCACGACGAATATCAACAGCCACATCGTAAACTTCACCCTGAAGAACTGTGACGAGTTTCCCCTGGGCATTGGGATTCTGAAAATGCAGTCCGCGCAGCACCCCTCGACGTGACATGGAGAGGTTATCCTGCACAAATTCAGCCGCAATTCCTGCATCGGTATAAAGTTGCTTATTCCAGGTTTCTGTGAAGAAGCCACGCTCATCACCAAAAATTTTCGGCTCGATAATCAATACGCCCGGCAACTCTGTTTCGATTACTTTCATTCTTGTTATAGACCCTCTTTGAGCAATCTTTCCAGATACACTCCATAGCTGTTTTTTGATAATGCAGCTGCCTGTTTTACCAAGGCCTCATCATCAATCCACCGATTTCTCCAGGCTATCTCTTCCGGGCAGGATATTTTTAGCCCCTGACGAAGCTCCAGAGTCTGTACGAACTGGCTGGCTACGAGCAATGAATCATAGGTACCTGTATCCAGCCATGCGGAGCCCCTGCCCAAAAGATGAACATTGAGTTGTTCTTTTTCCAGGTAGATGCGGTTGACATCAGTTATCTCCAACTCACCACGTGGTGATGGTTTTAATGATTTAGCAATTTCCACTACTTGGTTATCATAAAAATAGAGGCCGGTTACCGCAAAATTCGAGCGTGGATTATCCGGCTTTTCCTCAAGACTGACTGCACGACCGCTGCCATCAAACTCAATAACACCGTATCGCTCAGGGTCTGTTACATGATAGGCAAATACTGTGGCACCATCCTTATGGTTTACGGCATCAATCAGGATTTCTTTAAGATAGTGTCCGTAGAAGACATTGTCCCCCAGGACCAGAGCACAGTTATCATCGCCAATAAACGCTTCACCCAGAATAAAGGCCTGTGCCAACCCTTCAGGCCTGGGCTGAATTTTATACTGAATATTTAACCCCCACTGAGCACCGTCACCAAGAATATCTTCAAAACGCTCTTTGAAGGTAGGTGCAGTAATGACCAGGACATCTCGGATCCCCGCCAGCATGAGGGTGCTTAGCGGATAGTAGATCATCGGTTTGTCATAGATAGGAAGGAGTTGTTTTGAAACACCTATTGTTACCGGGTGAAGGCGTGTTCCAGAACCACCGGCGAGTATAATTCCTTTCATTGTGTTTCCTGTTTTACCATTCATCCATCATTGACGGGGATCGCAAATGACTTTCAGGTAGGTCGAATTAGCGAAGCGTAATCCGACGACAATTTGATTGTTGGGTTACGCTTCGCTAACCCAACCTACAATTAGTACATTGTCTTTTTAAGACCCAGTCGTTCTCTGCGATAGCTGCCATCCTGCACTCTTCGACACCATTCCAGATTCTCGAGATACCACTTAACAGTTTTCAGCATTCCGCTCTCAAAGGTTTCTTCTGGAACCCAGTCAAGTTCTCTCTTAATCTTACTGGAATCGATAGCATAACGCTGATCGTGACCTGGGCGATCTTCAACATAGGTAATGAGATCAACGTAGGTATCTATCCCATGGCGGTTGGGAACCAACTCATCAAGGTGGGCACAGAGCGTATGGACCACTTCAAGATTGGTTTTTTCATTGTGACCGCCGATATTGTAGATCTCACCCACTTCTCCTTGGGAAAGGACTCGATAGAGCGCTTTGGCATGATCATCGACATAGAGCCAGTCTCTGATCTGGTCACCCTTGCCATAGATAGGTAGAGCTTTTCCATCCAGGGCGTTAAGGATAATCAAGGGTATAAGCTTTTCAGGAAACTGATAGGGACCGTAATTATTGGAGCAGTTGGTAATCACCACCGGCAGACCATAAGTCTCATGCCAGGCTCGTACCAGATGATCAGATGAGGCCTTGCTGGCCGAATAGGGCGAATTGGGTTCGTATCGGGACTCTTCGGTAAACAAGCCGGTTTCGCCCAAGCTCCCATAGACTTCATCGGTGGAGACGTGGTGAAAACGGAAGCTTGCCTGTTGTTCTTCACTGAGCCCTGACCAATAGTTTCGAGCCACTTCAAGGAGGTTGCAGGTGCCAACCACATTGGTCTGGATAAATTCCGAAGGCCCGTCTATAGAGCGATCCACATGGGATTCTGCAGCAAGGTGCATGATTGCCGATGGCTGGTAGCGCAAAAAAATATCGCGCATGACTTCTGCATCACAGATATCCGCCAACTCAAAATGATACCGGGGATCATTGGCTACCGACATGAGCGAATCGAGATTTCCCGCATAGGTCAGCTTGTCGACATTGACAACCGTGAGCCCGGTTTCTTCTATCAGATAACGGATAACTGCTGATCCGATAAAACCGGCACCGCCTGTGATCAATAGTGTTTCTTTATCCACCTTTTGTCCTGATATTCTCGGATTGTGGTAATTATCATCCTGGTCATGCCATATAGCATCTACGATACGATGAGTACAGCCACCAGAATATAGATTCTGTTCGGGCATCTCTCATCCTCGGCCAAAGAGATTGAAAACGCTCACAAGAAAGGCAAAAAATGCGATTGGTCAGTCTATAGAGTTGTGTTCAAAGTTTCCAGAAAGCCCCTGTGGATAGCTCATCTTAGACGTTAGCCGGAGGGGGAACAGAGTCGATTGAGACCTCTTTGGGACATGCTGGGAGACCGAACGCAAGCCAAAACCGGTACATGGGTATGTACCCAGTGCGCTAAAGTTACGCCCATTAGAATTGACGGTCTTTTCAGACACGACTACACTGCGTAATAACATTCGTACTAACAAGAGAAAGGCTCACGATGTTAAAGGTAAAAGTAACACCAATTGGAAACTCTATGGGAATTGTGCTTCCAAAAGAAGCACTTAGTAAATTGAAAGCGGGTAAAGGGGATGTACTGTACTTGGTGGATGGCCCGGAAGGATTGACTCTTACTCCATACCAGCAGGACTTTGAAAGCCAGATGCAGGCAGCCGAAAAGGTAATGAAAAAATATCGGAATGCCCTCCATGAGTTGGCTAAATGAGCGAACCTGTATGGGTGCTGCCTGGAGTTGTGCTGGCAGTCCACCAAATGCTGATTGCAGAGCATGGCGGAATATCAGGAACGCGAGATGAAGCCTTGCTGGATTCCGCACTGAATCGCCCCCAACAACGGCTTGCCTATAGTACTGATAGTACTATTTTTGAACTTGCTGCTTCATATGGTTATGGATTAGCTGGAAACCATCCGTTTATCGACGGAAATAAACGCGTCGCACTGTCAGTAATCGCTATTTTTCTTGAACTGAATGGATACTCTTTGGATGCTCAGGAAGCAGAAACCGTTGTGATTATTGAGCAATTGGCAGCAGGCCAATTAACCGAAGATGATCTTTCCATTTGGCTCAGAAAATCCACCGTTATAAAAGCCAAACAGTAAAAAGTGAATAGCCCTCTCAAATGACCCAACAGCCAGACCATTCCACTGCCACTTGGTTTATTGGGTTACTGCCCCACGCCACAAACCTCTATATCGATGCCGGTGTCCACAGTGTGCGGATCTTGGCCTGCGATTCCTCTGATACCGAACTCGGCAGCATTGAAATAGCCAGCAATGAAGATCTCGGTGGTACGATCTGCCGGCTTGGACTTGACCGGCTGCCTGAGCAAACGGGCATCACTATCACGGGTAAATTGCAGGAGATCGTTCGTCGCTATATCGGCCAGGGTGAGGTGGTGCTTGGCTCGGCAGCACTGTGGTCAGCAGCACGCAGCCTGCTGCAGGACAAACCACTGGGCATCATCGAAATCTCCGCTTCAGGGTATATAGCCATAGGCGTCGATATCGAGGGCAATCTCAAGAACGATATGCTGGTGGTCAATCCGCGTTGCGGCGCGGGCTCTGGGGTCAACCTCGACCGGGTACTGCAAAAGCTCAATATCCAACGTGAAGCGGTTGACGCACTGTTGAGCGACTACCTCGGCGAGGAAAACCGCCCGCGCCGTGATGACGTCGATATCCGTGCTGACCGCTGCGGGGTGTTTGCCTCTTCGGCGACGATCTCCGACAAGAACCAGGGCATTCCCCTCGATTTCGCCTTGGCGGTAACACTGAAATCCGAGGTGCTCAAGGCCTGTAAAAAGCTCAAACCCGGTTTTGATACGGTGTGGTTGAGCGGTGGCATCTTTGCCTGGCAGTTTGCCCGTGACTGCGCCGGAGATTATCTCGAATCCGTTGGCACCGCAGATGTACGCTACGACGAGGGCGGCAGGTTTCCGCTGCTGGGATTACAGTATCTGCGCCAGATCATCGGCGATGGCAACTTCGCCCAACCGGACCGCCGCGTTGTGCAGACGTCCAGACTCAGCGAGTACCCGGCCATGTTTGACGTCAAGGCAGATCTTGAGACACGGCATCTCTACCAGCGTATGCCCAACATCGCTCCGACTCATTTTGACGCGGCCCATCTCCGCACCACACCCGTCATGATGGGGCTGGACGTAGGCTCAACCATGGCGAAGCTGATCATCAGTGATGCCTCGGGTGACACCATTCTCTACAAGGGCGCCTACTCCAATGCCGGCGATACCATCGATACGATCAAAAAGATCTTTGCCGACATCATCGCCAAGGGGGTGAAAACCCTGCAGATCGGCCAGATCGGCTTGACGGGCAGCGCCAGATACCAGGTGCAAAAAGCCCTCATCAACATCTATCCTCAACTGGCAGACCGCGTATCGGTGCTGGTGGAGAACTACGCCCATGCACGGGGTTCCATCGACTACGCCCGTGAACATATCGAACGTCTCAAGGCGAGCGGTTTCGACGACATCAATGAGGACTTCTGCCTGCTGGTCGACATTGGCGGTGAGGACACGAAGATCTCCTCCATTGCGCTGAAAAAGGCCGAGCTGTTTGACAATGCGATGAACGTCAAGTGTTCCGCAGGTACGGGCAGCCTGATCGATACCCTGACCTCAATGTTCTTTCTCGACGACATCAGTGTGGCCAGTGAGCTGGCCTTCAATGCCGACAAGGGTTATGCCATCAACGCCACCTGCGCCGTGTTTTTGATGGAGAACGCCCGCAAGCTACAGGCTGATGGTTATGAACTCGGCGAGATTCTCGCTTCAGCCAACTGGGCGATCGTGGAGAACATGGCCAGAAGCCTCTGGAGCCAGATCGAGCTGCCGAAACATACGGTCGCCCTGCTCCATGGGCAGACCATGCTCAGTGAACCGCTGCCACTCGCGGTTGCCCAGCGCATGCAGCGCTATGTGGGCGAAGACATCTACTGCCTGGTGCCACCGGATCCGGGCCACCGCGCCTGTGTCGGACTGATTAAATCACTGGCAGAGCAGGATACCACCACGGCGTTGGAGGTCGAGCTTGAGGCCTTCATCGACAAGGATTACAAAAAGAAGATCGTAGTCTGCAAGGGTGCCGTGTGCGGCGACAAGGCTGCGCGCTGCAATCGCGCACACCTCACCGGCCTCGGCAATGAGGGCAATCGATTTACCTTCACCCTTGGTGGTTGCACGGCGATCAACGAAGTGCAGGCCATGAAGGGCCTCAAGACTAAAGGCAGCCCTGACAGCTACAAGCAGATCTGGGACTTTATCAACGACCGCCTGCCCCACTCCGATGACCCGAACCGGCTGGTAATACCACGCAGCTTCGCCGTCTCGGAGTGGGCGATGTTTTTTGCCTCATTGTTTACACCGCTGGAGATCCCGGTGGAGGTAGACAATGTGCAGGCGTCCGATGTCATCGACGCCCAACCGCATTTTCACATCGACACCTGTGCCCCGCACATAGGCGCTGTTGGCCAGTTCCTGCGTCTGGGCGCACAGCCACACGGCATGATTCTGGCCCCACAGATCGAGTTCCTGCCCGCAAAACACTCCCTGGGACGCACCTGCACCATCAACCAGGGTGGGCTGGCGGTGGCCAAAAAGGTCACTGAGACCAAACACCCGCAAAGCCGCATCCATCTGTTTTTTCTTGATCTCAAGTCGCAGAATGCGGAGCGGATAGCACAGAAAATCTATCCACGTCTGCAGCCGGTGTTTGAGCATTATGGAAAGCAGGTTGGATATGAACAGTTTCGCAACATCGTCGAAGGGGCGATACAGGCCCAGCAGGGACTCAAAAAGGCGGCCGCCGATTTTTCCACCGAACTGGCCAATCAAGCCCTCAACGATGGGCGCGAAATCGCCCTGGTGATGGGCCGTGAATATATCCTCAATCCCGGTATTTATGACAGCCACGTCGGGCGGCTGCTGCGGGACAAGAACATGATGGGCATCCCCAGCTATCTCCTCGATGCTGACTTCGACTCCCAGTTCAAACACCTCTATTGGCGCAATCCACACATGATCGCCACCCTGGCCGATGCCTGCAGCAGACGCGAACTGCACAAGGTAACCGGTCATGCCGGATTGCGACGGGTGTTTGAGCGGGTGGAAAAGAACTCCGACACCCTGATACCGGTGGTGCAGGTATCGACCTTTTTGTGTGGCCCCGACAGCGTCACCAATCCGCTGATTGCCGAGTTGACCAAAAAGCGTCCCTATCTACTGATCCAGTCCGATGCAGCGATCAAGGAGCTGGCGCATCTGGAAAACCGCATGAATACCTACGTCAAGCAACTGGAGTCTGGGCTGCATGAGGAACTGAAAAGCGTAGAAGAGGAAGGTTTTGAGGTGAAGGTGCTCGACCGCCTGGTCAACCAGGATCCCCTCAATCCTGAAACCGATGCGATCTACTTCCCGACACTGTCTGACACACGGGGACTGACTTCGGTAATCCGCAGCGCAGGTTTTACCTGTATCGATCTCTATGATGAGGATTATGACCTGCAGGCCGCCATCAAGGATGGGCGTTCCATGTCGGGTGACTCAGTCTGCGCCCCTTTGGCTGCAGTGTATGGCGATGTAATGGCAGCGATGGAGGATTTCAAACGCCGCAAGCAGGAAAACGATCCTGAATTTATCAACAAGACAAGATTGCTGATATTCAACAACAAGGGACTGGGACCCTGCCGCCAGGGGCAGTACGTCGAAACCCACAAGATCTTCATCAATCAGCAGAAGAACTCAGGCAAAGACGAAACCGAAGAGCTGGTGATGCAGTTTCTTGTTGGCCATGAGAACAAGGGATTCAATACCGGTTTCCCGGCCTGGGTCTTCGTGCGTGGAGTGCAAAGTGCGATTGTGCAGGGTGTGCTGCACCAGCTCCTGGCCGATGGCAGTTCTCAGTGCAGGGATTATGCTGAATACCAGGCCTTTTTACAGGCGTATCGAAAACTCAAAGAGGAACTGCACCGGCTTATCGAGTTTGAGATGCGGCCCTCAGCTGCTGCATTGCGGTTAGCGGAAATCTTTGCCAAGGTTCCCGGCATCAACTACCTGGTCAACTTTTTTGCCTACGGTCTGCATCGGTCTGACCTGAAAGACCCCATAAAGGCTTTTGCCCGCCAGTGGTGCGCGCAGCCGCTCAAGGGTGACCCGACCCGCATCCATATTGACGGCGAAGCCTATATGCGCGTCGCCCAGTACGAGGCTGTCCATAAGACGCTGCTGGCCACCCTGGGCTTTCGACAGTTTACCCTGACCCACACACCGGTATGGAGTTTTCTGGATTATAAACTCGCAGGCATGTTGATGCGCGCTCGCGAAGCTATCGATGAAAGCAGAGCCGAGCTCAAGCGCCCTATCGATGAAACCGAGCGCAAACGTATCACCCGCTACAAGCGCAAGAAGCAGGTTCGGCTGATCGGCCTCAGGGCAGTACACTTCATTTTGCGCGACCTCATCGCCAAACCGCTCTATACCGCAGCCGGTCTGGAGATGCCTGCTGCGATGCCGAAGGTACTAAAGATAGCCGAATCGGTCATCACCACCAAACGTCCGGGGGGTGAATTCATCCCCTATGTGGGCGAAGCCGTATTAAAGCTGCAAAAAGGTTATGACCTGATTCTGAATGTTGCCCCGGAGGGATGCATGGTCTCATCCATGGGTGAGGCAATCACGCCGGGCATCAACGCCGCCGTCCCCGAGGCCAAAGGCAAGATTCAGCACCTTTTCAGTCAGCAGGGTGATGTTGATGAAGAGCTTATCGCCCTTGCTCTGCTGAAAACGATCGGGCCGGAACGCTATTACAGAGCCGCAGAGGCGAGCGAAGCAGGTTAATTCCACAGCGGACTATTGAATTGTGGGAGCGGCGCCCCCGCCGCGATTACTCCGTCGATAGACAAATCGCGCCGAGGCGGCGCTCCTACGAGGTTCCATTCCTTACGTCAGACATAACCCGACCTATCACACGCACACTATTTATCTATTTGTTAAATAAGTAATAGTTCTGTTATTCAAGTTATATCCCATGATTTTTATCCTGGGTATTTCCCTTGTAAAAAGCAATTCCCGACTGTATTACTAGGTTATAGCAACCTGCTGCCCTGAAACCGAAGAGGTGTACTCATGTGGAATTCGCGAATTTTATCCAGACGCTGTTGCGGGGGACCTGTGCTTGCCATGACTCTGCTCTTTGCCGGGATGGGTTTCCTGTTTCTACTCCTGTCCGCTTCTGTGCTGGGCGCGGTCTTTCTTGCCGTCGGCATTCTCTCTGAAGGCCTCTGCTTTATTCTCAGCCGCACCCGTTGCCGGCAAAGTTACACAGGACAGTTGAGGACCAGGTAAGAATTCAGGCTGAAAAAATTTACCCTAATTACGCAGTATTTTACTAGGTTATGATCGGAGCAACAGCATGGGTTTACCCGATAGAAGAATGGACGCGCTGATCCAGTCGGATTATGCCCAAGGCTTTGTCACTCAGATCGAATCCGACACATTGCCTCCCGGCCTCAACGAAGGTGTCATCCGAACCATTTCCGAGCGCAAGGGCGAGCCGGAGTGGATGTTGAAAAGACGGCTGGCGGCCTACCGGTTTTGGCGCACCATGAAGGAACCCAACTGGTCCTCGATTCACCATCCGCCGATCGATTATCAGTCGATCTCCTACTACTCGTCGCCAAAGAAAAAAGCCGGCCTCAAGAGTCTGGATGAGGTCGATCCGGAACTCCTGGCCACCTATGAAAAGTTGGGCATTCCCATCCATGAACAGAAGACCCTTGCCGGTGTGGCGGTGGATGCGGTATTTGACAGTGTCTCTGTAGCCACAACCTTCCGTGAGTCCCTGGCCGAGGCTGGCGTTATCTTCTGCTCCATCTCCGACGCAGTCCGGGAGCATCCTGAGCTGATCCGGAAATACCTGGGAACCGTAGTATCGGACCGGGACAACTTTTTTGCCGCCCTCAATGCCGCCGTGTTCAGTGACGGCACCTTTGTCTATATCCCCAAGGGCGTGCGCTGCCCCATGGAGCTTTCGACCTATTTTCGTATCAATGAGGCTAAAACAGGACAGTTCGAACGCACCCTGATCATCGCCGACGCCGGAAGCTATGTGAGCTATCTGGAAGGCTGCACCGCACCCATGCGTGATGAGAACCAGCTGCATGCAGCGGTAGTGGAACTGGTTGCGCTGGAAGATGCGGAGATCAAATATTCGACGGTGCAGAACTGGTATCCAGGGGATAAAGAGGGTCACGGCGGCATCTACAACTTCGTCACCAAACGGGGCGATTGCCGCGGCGACCGTTCCCATATCTCATGGACACAGGTGGAGACAGGCTCCGCCATTACCTGGAAATATCCCAGCTGCCTGCTGCGGGGCAAGGATTCGGTCGGTGAATTTTACTCGGTTGCCGTGACCAAGGGTTATCAGCAGGCAGACACCGGCACCAAGATGTATCACTACGGAGAGAACAGCCGCAGCACCATCGTCTCCAAGGGGATCTCCGCCATGCACGGCAGCAATGCCTATCGCGGGCTGGTCAGTGTGGCCTCCGGTGCGGAGAACGCCCGCAATCATACCCAGTGTGATTCCCTGCTGATCGGCGACCGCTGTGCCGCCCATACCTTTCCCTATATCGAGGTGAGAAATCCAACCGCCAAGGTGGAACACGAGGCGACCACGTCAAAAGTGAGCGAAGACCAACTCTTCTATTGTCGTCAGCGCGGCCTGTCGCAGGAGGATGCGGTATCCATGATCATCAACGGCTTCTGTAAAGAGGTCTTCAAAGAGCTGCCCATGGAGTTCGCCACAGAGGCGCAGAAGCTGCTCAACGTGAGTCTGGAAGGCGCTGTGGGGTAACCGGGAACCGACCCATTCGGAAATAATCGAGGTTGCAGCAATGTTATCCATCAAACAACTGAAAGTGACCGTAGAAGACAAGGATATCCTCAACGGGATCGATCTAAAGATCAAGGCCGGAGAAGTCCACGCCATCATGGGACCTAACGGCTCGGGCAAAAGCACCCTGGCGCATATCCTATCCGGCCGAGACGGCTACCAGGTGACCGCTGGTCAAGTGAAATTCCTCGGACAGGATCTACTGCCTATGGAGGCCGAAGAGCGAGCCCGGCAGGGGGTCTTCCTGGCCATGCAGTATCCGGTGGAGCTGCCGGGTGTGAACAACATGACCTTCCTGCGGGAATCCTTGAATGCCATTCGCCGCGCTCGTGGCGAGGAGGCGATCGACGCACTCTCCTTTATGAAAAAGGTGCGAGAGAAGGCCAGACAGGTAAAGCTCGATGAGACGCTGTTGAAACGATCAGTCAATGCCGGCTTCTCCGGCGGCGAGAAGAAGCGCAACGAGATCCTGCAGATGGTCATGTTGGAACCCTGTCTGGCAATTCTTGACGAGACCGACTCGGGGCTCGATATCGATGCGCTGCGTACCGTATCAGACGGGGTAAACATGCTGCGTTCACCGGAACGGGCGATGATTGTGATAACCCACTACCAGCGTCTGCTCGAATACATCGAACCTGACTATGTGCATGTGCTTGCCGGGGGCCGCATCGTCCGCTCCGGCGGCAAGGAGCTGGCACTGGAACTGGAGGCACGCGGTTATGCTTGGCTACTTGAGGAGGCTGCAGCGTGAGTGAACAGTCTCCATCAATAGCCGGCTATCGACTGGCCGCTGACCGCCTCATCGACAAACTGCCAGTGGGTGACGGCCTCTGGCTGACAGATAAACGCCGCGCTGCAGCCTGTCGATTCAGCGAGCTGAGGTTCCCCGATGCCCGCCAGGAGGACTGGCGCTACACCAACATCAAGGGGCTGCTGGAAAAAGGCTTTTTTGTAGACGACGACACACCCCGCAGCTTCGCCCCGCACACAGTGAAACGCCAGTTCCTCAACGAACCGGTAGCCGGACGACTGGTTTTTGTCGATGGGCTGTTTCAGCACGAGCTTTCCGATACCGACCTGGAAGGGGTGCAACTGAGCAGTCTGAACAGCGTCATGACGGCAGGAGACCAAACGGTACTCAAGGCCCTGGGATCACTCTCAGGAATCGGCGATCACGGTTTTGCCGCCCTTAACATGGCGACGATGCAGGATGGCGCGGTCATACGTATCGGCACCGGAGTCAATCTTGAGCAGCCCATCGAGTTACTCTATCTGACCTCCCGGGCAGCTGCCAGTTTCAGCCTGTGCCCCCGCCATCTGATCATCCTGGAGGAGGATGCCAAGGCTACCCTGGTGGAACGTTATCTCTCTCTGGATGAAGACGAACACTTCACCAACCTGGTGTGTGAGATTGTGTTGGGCGAACGGGCGCATCTTCACCATCAGCGGGTCGAGCAGGAGAGTCCCCAAGCTTATCATCTCAGTGAACTCTATCTCGGTTTAGACGCAAAGGCTGAATACCGGCTGGTAAGTACATCTCTCGGCGCCGGTTGGTCACGCACCAAGATCAACAGCCGCTTTACCGCACCTGGCGCCAACTGCGAATTGGACGGCCTCTATCTGGCAGGCGACGGCCAGCTGGTAGATTATCATCTGAACATAGATCATGCCGTGCCGGAATGCAGCAGCCGGGAGAATTTCAAAGGCATACTCACCGGCCAGGGTCGCGCCGTCTTCGATGGCCGAATACTGGTGCGCGAACAGGCGCAGAAGAGCGACGCTCACCTCTCCAATGCCAATCTGATGCTCTCACGCCACGCCGAGATCGATACCAAACCCCAGTTGGAGATCCTGGCAGACGACGTGCAGTGCAGCCACGGCACCACCGTAGGCCAGCTGGATTCAGAGGCCCTCTTCTACCTGCGTTCAAGGGGCCTGAATATGGAACAGGCCCGACGCCTGCTCTGTCTTGGTTTCGCCAGTGAAATACTCGAACGCTTCGAATCAGAGTCCCTGCGTCAGCAGCTCTGTGATGTGATTCGGCAACGCCTGGAAACATCGATAATTGAATCATGAATGAAATCGATGAAATTGTAGACAACTTCGAGTTTCTCGACGACTGGGAACAGCGCTACCAATATCTGGTGGAACTGGGTGAGGCGCTCCCTCCCCTGCCAGATAGATTCAAGACCGAAGAGAACTGGGTCAAACCCTGCATGAGCACCGTACATGTCTATGCTGAGGTCATACCTGGACAGATGGGTTTGATCCGGTTTCGCGGTGACTGTGACACTGCGATCATCAAGGGTGTGCTGGCGGTGTTGGTTGATCTGCTCTCCAGCCACACACTCGAAGAGATTCGTGCCATGGATGTCGATGACTTGTTCAAACGACTGCATCTGGCAGAGCATCTCAGCCCAAACCGGCATGTGGGCATCTACGCCATTGTGAATAAGATGGTTGAGCGGGCTGAAGCGCTGGCTGACCTAAATGCCTCAAACGTTGCCTGAGAGGATCGCCGCATATAATTCAAATTTATCTTGGTGCGCACGGCGCACCCTACGTTCTTTTCTGAGGAAGGGTGGCAGTAGTCCCTCACAACACTTCCCGTAGATGATCGATGATCCGTTCTTCCAACCAGTATCTTGGACGCCATGGGAGCACACCTGCGACAAAGCCCACATGGCCTCCGTGAGCCGACAACTCCAGGGTGACTGAAGAGGAGAGTTCATCGGCGTCTGGAATCGTCCCTGCCCACATGAAGGGATCATCTTCGGCATGCAGAATCAGGGTGGGTATTTCAATCTGCTTGAGATACTGCCGTGAGCTTGACCGGCCGTAATAATCATCTACCCCGGCAAAGCCATGCAGTGGGGCTGTAACTTCATCATCAAACGTTCTAAAGCTGTCCAGCCGATCGACATCGACGGATAGTGGGGATGGAATGCGGCTGAAGCGTGCTTTGTAAGATCGTCTCATTCTTCTCAGAAGATGATTCTGATAGTGCCTGCTGAGTCCCCGTTCAAGCCGTGCGGCACAGTCCCCCAAGCGGAATGGCACAGAGACGGCAATCGCTGTTTTCAGCCTGCAGTCAGAAGACTTTTCAGCCAACCATTTAAGCAGGACGTTTCCTCCCAGAGAGAAACCAATGGCTGCACTTAATGGCCTGTCCGTTCGCTGCTCTATCAACCTGGCAATAGTGTCAAGATCCCCCGTTTCTCCCGAATGATAACCACGGGGCAACCGGTTGGGCTCTCCACTGCAACCCCTGAAGTGCATAAATACGGGATTGAAGCCCTGTAATTCAAGCGCCTGCAGCAAGGTCCCGGCATAGTGGGAATCTATCGAGCCCTCCAGTCCGTGCAGCACCAGCACACTCTCCCCTGGCTGTTCGTCATGCCAGACGATATCCAGAAAATCACCATCCGGCAGCTCGATTCTTTCGTTCACCGACGAATAATCAGGACGACGGCGTGCCAGCACCGGCCAGAGGGTCTGCAGGTGAGGCCCCGGCAGCCACCAGGCGGATTTGAATGCGCTGCGTTTTATCATGGTAACTCACGCTTTGGAGCAATCTTGGTGCGCACGGCACACCCTACGTTCTTGGGTAGGTTGGGTTAGGCCGTCTTTTTGGCCGTAACCCAACAACATGCGCCATTATTGTCGTGTTACGCTACGCTAACATGCCCTACTTTTTTTAGGGAATCTCTGATTATTTCGGTCCCTGTCATCTCGACTGCAGGGAGAGATCTCAAACTACGGAGCTATCAATGGGTTACGAGGGTTGAGATTTCTCGCTATGCTCGAAATGACAATTAATCAGAGTTTCCTTAGGTATTTGGCAAGTCATTGACCATACGAACAGTGTTGCTTTAAGCCAGCGCCATCCGGGTCGGAGTCGAGAACTCTAGTGTAGAATATGCCCATACCAGCCACGAACCATGCACATGAGTCTGCAGACCGCCCAACCCGCAGCCGGCCAGCGTCAGGCCGAACTAAAGCGCCACTACCTGCCCGCGCTTCGATTACGCTTCAAATCCGAGGTCAACCGTTTAACCTCGGGCGGCATGCTCCGCCTGCTCGGTATCCGGCCCGATGCGGAAGACCTCGCCTTCCTCATGAGCTACCTCTATATCTATCACTGGTTGAGACAGCAGGTTGCCACCCCTTTCCGTAGTGAAGTGCTGGCAAGTTTCAGCAAGGGACCGCGAGGATTTCTTATCCGCCTGCTCGATGAGGCAGAGGATGCAGGTAATTTCATCCAGGGTTACATTGCCCACTGGTTGAGCGCAGATGACGAAGGGCCTGTACAGCGTCAACAGTTGCAGCGGCTGCTGACTGACTGTCATAACGATCCACAAGCGCTGACCCGGCGGGTACTCACGCTCTGGGATGAGCTGGGTCTGCTGCAGCAGACTCCGGCCAAGGTCTACAGCGAGCTGGGCCACCGGGAGCGGGATCGTTACCGGGAGATGCTGGGGGTCGCCGATCAGCAGCGGCTGGCACTGGTGGACGCGCTACCGGATCAGCCGGTGAAACCCGGTCGTTTTGCCAAGTTGGGACTGATCCCGGCGATGGGCTGCCCCCAGACCTGCCGCCACTGCATGTTTATCTGGCGTCCGCCGAGCAAGGATCAGCCTGACGCCGGGCAGGTGATGGAGCTGGCGGATAGTCTGACCGACAGCGTGCTCTTCACCGGCGGCGATCTGACCCGTCATATGGATCACTTCCACCGGGCGATCCGCGAGATGCCTCACATCCGCACCTTCGCCATCCTGCTCAACGGCGACTTCGCAGTGGATAAAAAGACCACCAATGAAGTACTGCGCCGCATGACCGAGGCACTAGAGAAGCGTCCAAAAAAATGGCCCAGGGCGTCGATCCTGTTACAGATCAGCTTCGATGAGTTCCATCAGGAGGTGGTGGTCGGCAAGGACGGCCGCCTCAAGGAGCGTATCCCGGTGAGCCGCATTGCCAATATCGTAGAGGCGGCACCC
This sequence comes from Gammaproteobacteria bacterium (ex Lamellibrachia satsuma), assembly GCA_019623805.1. NCBI lineage: Bacteria > Pseudomonadati > Pseudomonadota > Gammaproteobacteria > Gammaproteobacteria bacterium (ex Lamellibrachia satsuma). Next base: position 3,416,891 of record CP053680.1, on the reverse strand, counting down.
CGCTACACTCGCATACAACTCTGCCTGCTGCACAAACAGACCCATCTCAACTTCTCCATGGATCTCTTCAAACGGGGCGTCTTCAACCGGCTGGTCGAAGAGTTGGGGCGGCGGAAACATCAGCTCCAGATCCTCTCGACCACTCCCGCACCACGACAGAAGGTAAACCCGATGAGTCCGGGGCAGCGGGGACAATTGGTAAAAGATGCCAGCTTTGTGCTGAGCCGCTATCCGGATCGTCCGATCCTTTTTACCAGCTCCACCATCGACGCCTATGGCCGGGCAGAGACTCTCGAAGCCGGTGAGTTCGTCAAGGACCAGGGGTTATTGCAGGAGATATTGGCGGGCCGGGTTCCCGAAGGCGAGGTCTTCGATATCGATATGATGTTCTGGTTCAGCGGCTGGGTGACGCTCTTCTCGGCAGTGCATATCTGCCTTGGCAACCTGCACCAGGACGGTGCTGAGACCATCCTTGCCCGCCAGCGCAAGGACCCGTTGACCCAGGCCCTGCACAGCTTCGATCTGCGACTGTTGGAGATCTATCGAGCGGTGCGCGACGACCTTGACACCATCATCGCCAATTCCACCGGCCCCCATCACCTGTTCCACGTCATCACAGAATCCGCCGATGTGCGGCTGCACATGACGCGCCGTCTCATTGAATCAGCCGATCGACTGGTGTCATAGTATAGGAGCCGCGCCACCAATCTGCTATGCTGATGGGCTTTGATCAAGTTTTTCTCATCACTAACTACCTTTTCCATCAGCTTGTTAGTCCAATAATTTCGGTTTAACACGTCTGATTCAAGCAAATACGACGAGAAGTCAACAGACTATTGGAGACAAGCATGAGCACGGCAGCAGAAGGCAATACCGTCAAGATCCACTATACCGGCACGCTGGATGATGGCACCCAATTCGACAGTTCAGCAGGGCGCGAGCCACTGGAGTTCGCTTTGGGCAGCGGTCAGGTAATCCCTGGTTTTGACAATGCCGTTAGCGGCATGGCCGTTGGCGAGAAAAAGACCGTCGATATTCTGCCTGAAGATGCCTATGGCGAACGCCACGAAGAGATGGTACAGGAGGTACCCCGCGAGGCGCTGGGCGATGACATGGAACCCGAGGTTGGCATGCCGCTACAGGCGCAGGGCCCTGATGGTCAAGTCTTCGATCTTGTCATCATTGAGGTGGCAGAAGAGACGGTTCGCGTGGATGGCAACCACCCCCTCGCCGGCAGGACTCTGACATTCGACATCGAACTGGTAGAGATCGCCTGATCTCCCAATCTCTCGGGGTCGGAGTCGATCCGCCTATGTGGTTACTTCTCCAGCATCTGACCACTGCCCCAATTAACTCCCTCTCGACTCCGACCCCTGGACACTCGTCCACAGTCAGATCTTATCTCCACTGTCACCCCCGCTTTTGCCGCCGCGCAACAGACGAAAAACAAACAGCAACAGGAAGGCCCCACCAGTGGCCATGGCGATACTGATCAGGTCGAGGCCGCTGGGCGTACCAATACCGGCAAACTGACCAATCTTGCCACCAATAAAGGCGCCAGCCACACCAAGCAGGGTGGTGAGAATCATGCCTCCACCATCCCGGCCAGGCATCAGCAACTTGGCAAGAATACCCGCGATCAAACCAAGAATAATCCAGGTGAACATACCCATACTACATACTCCAAATGAAAGATGCGGTGATTATAAGGGTTTGACCGGGAATTGCCTGACCGAACGCGCTGACCCACGACCAACATACAAACAATAAACCATCCCACAACCAACAATAAATCCATTCCGTGGTTCATAAAAGTTATTGTGGCACTTGACGCACAACTGCGCCATATGGCGCAACACATTGATTTTCATTGATTTTTTGTGACTTTCCTCCGCCCGCATTTTGATTTCAATCACAATACCTCGCCACATTCAGTGACAAACTGCCGCAGAAGCAGATCAGACAAACAACTCTGTTCTGAAATCGAGTTAACAATACTTTTGTTAACTATTGATATCACTCCACAGGAGCAAACCCATGCGGAACGAACAACATTTCAAATACACAGCACTGCTGTTTTCAATGTTCTTTACGACCATAAATCTACATGCCGCACACGGACCTCAACATGCAGGCTCAAACCATCTGAATCCCGGTTATGTTAATCAGGATGGATATGTGAGTGACAATATCTACGGCGTGAAAAATCTGGCCTATTATGGCGACTGGGATGCCAATCGGGTTTTTATTATCGATGTTGATAATATGGAGTTGCTAAAAACCGTTGAGGAGACAGGCGACGGACCATATGGCATCGATCAACAGGGGGTATCCAAAGCTTATGCTTTAACCCGTAAAACAGAGTCTGTGACAGTAGTAGACAATTACGACATTGAAAATGTTGGCCAGATTCAACTGGAGCATAAACCCCGTTCTACTAACTTTAATGCTGACACGGGACTCTCTTTGATATCCGGCGGTGATAAGGTAATGACCAGCATCATACGTGTTGATCATGGCGTGGTTACCAAAGTTGTGGGTTATAATGAACTCTCTGAACCACACGACTATGGTGGTTCACTCGCGACAGGCCACCCTCTCTGGGTGGATGATCAGCGTTTCTTTATGCTCGACCGGGCAGCACGTCAGATTCAGCTCTGGAATCGTAACGGTGACCTTCTCTCAACCCTTGCCGCGCCGACTTCAGTACACCATATTTTCAAGTCACCCTTAGATTCGGATAACGATACTTTCTTCGCAGTTGCTGAGGGTAATCAGGAAGCGCAGATATCACCATCAATCCTGCGTTTTAATATCCAGAAAAAAAGGATGATAAAAACCGGCGAGGCTATCCTCAGCGATTATGATCCTGAAATGCTGAATCCAGCTGAAATGGGAGCCCACCATGCCGACTTCCACCCGGACGGTATCCATATTTATATCGGTTCCACAGAAGGCCACGTTTTTGTTGTCAATAAGGATTCAATGAGTGTTGAAACCATGATTGAGACGGGTGTTGGTTCCGGCCACACAACATTTGCACCGATGCGTGATATCGCATTTGTAACCAATCACAACGACACTTATATGACGGTGATCGATACTACCGATCACAGCTGGATGAAGAACATTGAAGTCGCCAGTTCCGCTTCCCCGGATTACAAGTCGCAAGCACACACTTCAGCGGTCAGTCCGGACATGAAATATTTCTACAGCGCTGCAAGCCATGATGGTGTGTTTTTTGAAATTGACATGGAAACACTCGAAGTCACACGCACACTTGATCTCGGTGGAAATGCCCTCATGGGCAGCTTCATATGGGATGGTGATGGCGTGAATATGTAAATCAATCATCCCGCTGCAAGCAGACAGGTTATTAAATTGTAGGAGCGGCGCCCCGCCGCGATGACTCCGTAGTTGGGTAAATCGCGGCGGGGCGCCGCTCCTACTATCGCTTCGCAGCAAGCCGCAGGAAATTAAATTCAAAGTTTCTGTCTGATACGCAGAAACGACGCGAACCGGGGAATCCCGTTGGCGGTGTAGCCTTGATGCTTGAATGTGATGATCGAGCCTATCGATGGGGGATCCTCCCGCTCCCGATCACTCAGGCCGGTACCGATATAGAAACGTCTGCCATCCTCCAGTTCCACCCAGAGTGCACCAACCTTTCCTGTATATTTTCCCTTTCCGGGCCGATAGCCGACCACCCTGCCCTCCCGATCATCGAAGCGTTTTACCTTCAGTGCATTGCGACTGCGGCTGAATTCGTAGAGTGCATCCGGATTCCTCAAGACCAGACCCTCGCCACCTGCGGCTTCCACCTCGGCCAACCGAGCCTGCAGGTGATCGTCGCTACTACAACGCGTCTGAGGAATGATACGAATACGGGATACTGGATATTGCTTTAGATAACTCTGTAACCGTCCCAGACGGGCACCCAGATTCCCCGGCGCATTGGGCACCTCGAATATATTGTAGGTGACGCGTTGCCAGCCATCGTGGGGCTGATAGCGTGAGGTAATGGAGGCAACCTCCTCAAACCGCCCCCGGCCGATCCAAAGCTCACCATCTAGTTCGAAAGGTGGGAAATCTTTTGTGAACCAGTCCGGGGCGGCGAACGGGTTGCCTTGGCGGGAGGTGAGTTGCCGGCCATTCCAGTAGGCCCGCACCCCGTCGAGCTTTTCACTCATGTACCAGCCGGTGATTTCCATCCCCGGTCGATATTTTTTCAGCAGAAGAAGGTTTGGCGCATCCGCCGAAACGGCGAGAAAGGGCAGAATAAACAGCACAAAAACAAGACTCGTCCCTGTCTTTTTCATGATCACTTTTCCTTGTTGATCCATGCATGTAAACAGCAATTATATCTTAAGGAATCTCCAATTAATTGTC